>JAEOTQ010000203.1 GCA_016839785.1 Candidatus Hodarchaeota archaeon
AAAAGGCTAAACGTGATTTAATCATCTTAGAAACCCTGATAAAATGGATTACCGTTGTCCACGAGGAAATGGAGTCATTCAACCAACATTTGCGAGTCAAATATTCGGAATTGATGGAGGATCTAGCATTACTATATACTGAAAATCCAAATCAGCGATTCTTCTGAACACATAGAGTAGATTTCAACGTAATTTTGCATTGGAAAAATGGAAAAAAAGCAGTAATTGTGGTTAATATGGAAGTAAAATACTCTGGATATTGGGAAGTTTCTTCGTTTGATAGTAGGTTGTAGAATAGGAAAATGAATAAGGAATTAAGCGATACCCTTTCTGGAGAAGAGAGAACACAATCATTTTTTACGCAGCGATTAAATCGTCAATGGCTGAGGAGTCACCGAGTATTTGAGACGATTCTGATTATTATCTCAATAGGAGCTTTCTCCCTTTTTTTGATCCTTTACTCAATCAACTCTCGAATAGGAAATATCCTATTATTCTCACTAATTTTTATTGGAACTTTCATTTTGGTTGCTAGATTCCATCATTTACAAATTACGATTATACTAATTGCTTGTTCCATATCAATTCTTTTGGCAAATTTATTGCTAGAAAGTTTCCAGTGGAGTCATATAGTTGACCATTACATGGAATGGGAGGTTCTTGCCGTCGTTTTTGGAATGTCAATCTTAGTAGAGGCAACTGCAGAAACAGGACTCTTTGATTGGTTAATAATTCGAATGATGCAGGTGACGAAAGGGGAAGTTTTTCCGCTCTTTATAATGACCTTTCTACTCACACTCACATTGTCTACTGTGCTGGCTAACGTAACAGCCATGATTCTCATTAGTTCTATGATTTTCACAACATGTCAAGCCCTTGACTATGATCCAATCCCCTTCTTGCTTGCAGCAGTCCTTGCCACAGATCTTGCTGGGATGGCAACATTAATTTCTTCTTTACCTGCTATCCTAGTAGGCACAACAGCGGGAATAGGTTTTATTGATTTTCTTTTAATTTCTTTACCTTTTGTTATCGTATCGATTCCGTTGTGCATTTTATATTTACGTAAATTCTTTCCACCAGAGAAAATTCCCCTTAAGAAAGTACCAAATGGTATTGATACAGAAATGATATTATCTTTAGACCCATGGGGTGTAATAGAAAATAAAAAACATTTCTATTTAGCTGCAGCATCAATGGGTATAACAATCATCGGATTTGCTCTTGCTCAGTTTTTGACAATACCTATTGGTGTGGTTGCTATTTTTGGAGGGATTTTGGCAATGGTGTCAACAGGAACTGATGAAAATACTTTCCTGTCACAACTGAATTGGAGTCCACTACTCTTCTTTGGCGGACTTTTCGTCCTAGTTGGTATTTTAGAAGAAACAGAAGTATTGATTCATCTTGCCACGTGGCTTAAAGCAATTAGTGGTGAGGATTTACTCCTCTCTGGAATCTTGATCCTTATTATTACAGCAGTATTCAGTGGTATTCTCGATAATATTCCTGTTACAGCAGCCCTGCTTCCAGTCGTTAGTGATATGAATGTAATTCATCAAGGTACCCATCCAAACTACTTGTGGTTTATTCTAATCTTTTCTGGTGCACTGGGAGGTGGATGGACACCTTTTGGGTCAGCTGCTGGAATTTTGGTTGTAGCATCACTTGCTAGAAAAGGACGTCCACTAGATTTCAAATTTTTTATTATTTGTTTTCTTCCCATCTCTGCTATCTTATTAATTCTAGGGGGTATCTATCTTTCTTTCCTTGCATTCGTTCTAGGGGTCATTTAAGTAAAATTTATGCTCTAGCTGTCTTGTCTGCAAGTATGATTATTTACAATAAGAGAAAGAAAAAACTAGAAAAATGATCATGTCTAGGATCCGAAATACTATTCAAGAATTACTTTAATCTGAGACCAAACCTGTGAAGGAGTTCCATTGCCATCAATTCGATGCCAATGGTGAAATTTCGTTACATGTCTCATTTTCTGTTGCATTTTTCTCAGTTTGGGCAAGGTTTCAAACATCTCTACCGCTCCCCCTCTCCTGGAAATCCGCTCTCGGGCAATTAAAGGATCAACGTCCAGGAAGAATGAATAATAACTTGTTGGTAACATATGGGAGAAGAGGTTATATCCAAACATAACCAAGTTACGGGGTAAATAACAAACTCCAAGGAGGTAGCGAGAGAAGATAATCACTTCTTCCTCGTGGCGATAATATTTAACTAAAGATCGTATAACGTCTAATGTGTAAAAGAATGCAGCAATACAGTGACCTTTTTTTCCTTCCGTCTCTAAAGCTGTTTTTGCACGACGGCCAAAACGGTTATCTAACGCGGGATGACTACGAATTCGGATATGTGAATTATTTTGGCTCATTAGATACTTGGCTATTGCTTTAGCTTGAGTATCCTTCCCTGAACCATCTCCTCCGTCGACAATGATAAACAATGGACGCTGCTTTGGTTTTCCCATTACTCAAAAGTCTTTTACTTCATTTTTTTTTATTTTTTCTCATCAGAAGAGACAATTTTAAAGAATCAATGCATTAACAAGGGTTTAACATGGCCGATCCGCAAAAAAATAATAATCCTAACATCTTTCTATCCGCTGATGATGGGATCTATTCACAAGGAATCAAAAGCTTAGCTAGGGAGATGCATAATAGACAATATGATCTGACAATTATTGCTCCTCGAACACAACGATCTGGGGTTGGGAAAGCAATTACCTTTGAAGAACCAATTAGAGTGGAAGAAGTGCCATTAGAGTATCTTCAGGGGGCACCAGGATGGCGAATTACGGGAACTCCAGCCGATGCGGTTATTCACGGAATTTATGAACGAACTCAGGATTCTAACCAGCCTCCTTTTGATTTAGTAGTAGCTGGAATAAATGCAGGAGAAAATACTTCTGTTCATTCTGTATTAACCTCGGGTACATGTGCAGTGGCTTTTGAAGCCGCTATATTGGGGAAACCTGCAATTGCGTTTTCTCTCGATGTCAAAGATGATCTTTTCTTTGATGACAGACAAGTTGTCGCAGAATATGAGGTTGCAGCAGAAATAGCCTGCGATATGGTAGAAAAAGTTTTAGAAAACGGATTACCAGAAGGAGTGGCTTTCTTGAATGTTAATTTCCCCGATAATGTAACGAACGATACTCCTATTGAAATTGTTGGTCTTTCCCCTACCAAGTATCTTGATTACACCATAAAACGTGAGGATCCACGAGGAGTAGCATACTACTGGATTTGGGGAGACCGACTTGAGGTACCCCAAGGTACCGATGCTTATGTAGTATTGGAAAATAAAGCAATCAGTATTAGTCCCGTAAGTTTGAATTTCAACTCGAATCTGAGTGAAGTCGAACCGAAGCTAAGATATCTTTTATGAAGAAAAGCTGTTCTGGGTCTTCAGTTTTGAGAAGCGAGCTTTTATAAATAGTGGAGTAAGAAAGAAATTAAGTAGTAAATCGTATTTATTCGAATTAAAGTAGGAGATTTGATCAATCATGGGTATCTTGGATAAGTTGACGTGGAAAGAATACTTCCTCATTGGAGGATTATTAATTATATGGGCGGTTGTAGTTTATGCTGGAGTTACAAGCTTTGCTGACGGTGATATCGTTACTTTCGGATTCGCTCTCTTTATGGGTGTAATATTTACTGGTGCACTATTCATTATAATTGCGTTAATTGATAGGGTCTTTTAAATTTTCACTTTAATTCCATTACTGATTCAGGTTGTACATTCATCAAAAGTTAGAAACAAACAAAACTAAACTGGATGACGGCCATCTAATGGAGACACTAGTAGAAAGGGTATTAGAGAGAAATAAGAGGGCAATTGCGAAAGCTATATCCTTAGTTGAAAATCATCCTGATGAATGTGAGCAATTTATAAAAAAAATATTTCCTTATACTGGGAAAGCTTTGGTTGTGGGGACGACAGGTCCTCCTGGATCTGGGAAATCCACCTTATTAAATAACCTTGCTATTGAATTTCGAAAAAGAGGGAAAACTGTAGGGATTATAGCAGTTGATCCTACTTCTCCTTTTAGTGGGGGAGCTTTACTTGGGGATCGTATTCGTATGGATGAGTTGAGCGCAGACCCTGACGTATTCATTCGGTCAATGGGTTCTAGAGGTAGTCTAGGTGGATTATCACGGGCAACCATGGATGCTATTCGTGTTCTTGATGCTGCAGGGTTTGATTTAATTTTGGTTGAAACCGTTGGAGCAGGACAAAGTGAGGTAGAAATAGTTCGAACAGCTCACACAACAATTGTCATAGGAATTCCAGGTACTGGTGATGCTGTCCAGGCCATAAAGGCGGGAATATTGGAAATCGCTGATATTTATGTTGTAAACAAGAGCGACCGACCTGGTGCAGATGAAATTGCTAGAGAACTGAGATTATTACTCACCCTGGATCCCCATGCAAAAGATGAGGGACGCTGGCGTGTGCCCGTAATCTCCACTACCAATCTACCACCAGTCAGTGGGATAATAGAACTAGCAGATACCATTCTTCAGCATCAAGTGTTTCTTAACGATCCGAAAAATGCTGCTCTCGCGTTTGAACAGGAAATGATCCGAAGAAAAAATGAGATTCACGAAATAATAAAAGTGGAAATCTTCGAAAATATGTTAACTTCTTTAATCGGCAGACAAGAGTGGGAGAAAATTCTTAAGGATGTAATTTCCAAAAAGCTGGATCCTTATTCTGCAGCGAAGTCCATTATGGATCCTTTATTTCGATAGCCTAATGTTGAAATTCTAGTTCTGCAAGGACTAAGAATTTATACCATTAAATTCTTGTTGATTCTAATCAAATTGAATCCAAAGGAAGATCACCCATGAGCTCTAGTTCCCCAATTGACAAAGTTTTATCCCCAATAACGAGTGTGTCGACAGCAATCCTTCGTGAAGGTAAATCAATTCCTCAAAAGTATCGCAATATGGTGTCCTTGGGATTATATGGATTTGCCAACTCACTTATTGTATCTTTGATCATTCTCTACTATAACGATGACTATATGCAACTCCACCTAGGAATTTCGAAGACAGCTTCAAACTCAATATGGAGTTATTCAACAGCTGCTGGCTCGATCGGACTATTAATTGCCGTAATAATCGGTGGTGCTTATAGTGATGATTTTCGATCAAAATATGGAGCTCGGGCACCATTCATCCTTGGAGGGTCACTTCTAGCAGGGGGAATGATAACTTTGATTCCTATCTTTGCGACCATTCTCCCTAGGGGTTTCCTTATTGTAATTTTTCCACTTTGTTTTTTCATAGCTTATATTGGATTAGGAATTGGATCCTCACCAACAAATGCCCTTCTGTCCGAATTATTCACACGAGAGCAGCGAGGATGGGTTGGATTATCGATTGCTGGTTTTACCACCTTAGGTTCATTTGTAGGAATAGTAGGTCTAGGAATAATTGCTGATGAAATTTATATTACAGCTATCTTTCCATTTACTGGAATTTTGGTGGCTTTGATCGGGATTACGATTTTTTTCCTTGTTGAGAAAGCTAATCCTCCATTTGATCCGATTGATCCCACTATTGAGGATATCCGAAATACCCCTAAGTATTTAGTAACTTACGGAGGAAAAGATTTTGGAAAAATGCTAGTCGTACAGAGTTTTTGGGCTTTTTCAATTGCTGCCATCTCTCTTTATATGGCTGAGTTTCTAAGGTTAGATGCTGCAAGGGAAGTTATTGGAAACAACGAAGGAGTCGTTTTAATTATCGCTGGTGTTGTAGCTGCGTTAATGGCTATTCCAGCAGGCTTTGTTATAAAGAAAATTGGAAAAGTTAATACTGCTCTTCTTGGTTCAGTTATATTTGGGTTATACTGTTTCTCTTTAGTCTTTATTGAACTAGAAGGAGTATTCATTCTTCTTTATCCCGTAGCAATGTTAGGGGGTCTTGGTTCAATATTCATTGAATCAGTAAGTCTTTCTTTGCCTGCTGACTTAGTTCCAGAAGGGAAAGAAGCCCAATTCATGGGAATCAATAAGTTTGCTTCCACCTGGACCCAACCAATCGTTGCAATGCTAGGTGCTCAAATCTTTATCCTATTTGAAAACCAGAATCCAACTGCCATAATTTTCAGTCTTGGAGGAATCGCTGCATTCATAGCAAGTGGTTTTCTATTACTAATCAATTATGAGAAGATGCTGAAGGAGGAATATCATAATTTCTACAAACGATATGTCCGTGCTAAAGGGTTCCTTGGGCAACATATCGGGGATATTACCGACGGAATTGTATCGAAATTTACTTGATAGGTTCTAAAAGTTTCTATCGTATTTCTCATAGATTTGCTTAGAGCTAGATTCAATATACCGTCTAAAATTTGAACTTAACCAAGAATGAATGAATTTATCAACTTTATGGTCTTTGTTGCGCAGTAATGTACTGTGGTCACAATCTACTATGACTTTCGTTGCTGAATGAATTTCTATTCCCATCGCGAGAGCGCTGGGCCAATCAACAAATCCATCGCAAGGAACTCCATCAAATACAATCCTTTTACTAAGGTAACAAAGGGGATGCGAGGACACTCCTGCGATTAAATACCAGTGGATGCTATTCATATACAAATCTGAATTCTGATTCAATGTTTTAATGAAGGAACTACTAGGAGAGATGGAGTCAATGACCTTTGTATCCCAATCATCACCGATAAACACCGTAACAGGTTCTCTAAGTGGATGTGTAGATAATTTTGAACCATGATGAGGAGTACCAAGAGTAATCACATTATTTATTGAGACATTAAATAACGGTAACCGATCTTTGTATAATCTCAGCATTTCTCTGACAATCAATCCACCAAGGCTGTGTGCTACTATATCAACTCGAATTGGAACTTGGTTATCTCTTATTATCTCCTCATAGAAATTGGTAGCGAAGGAAGAAATGGCATTCGGGAGATTATTAATTTCGTTTGTCGTTAAACCAAGGTAAAGGTAATTTTTATAATAATCAAAATACCGTGGAGTTCGGTTTTCATAATGGTTGAATAGACCGTTTTTTGACAAACATTCAACCATCGATGAGAACTCAGAATTATTAGAATCATATCCGTGGATGAAATAGATTCTAGATATACATCTATCAGTTAATTCATCCTTCGAAAGCTGAGAATTATCAAAGAAAATGCTACTTGGTAGGGTTCCTGCATAAAAATCAATAAAAATAAGAAAGAGGGGGAACAAACAGAATCGTTTATTGCTTTTGATTACTTTCCAACCTCTATTATTCAGTTTTAGAATTTTCATTTTGAGTTTTATAAAGAAAAAAGTTTAGGATTATCACACTTGATAATCCTGTCTGTTCTGCCTTCTATTGAGTGCATAAATGTACATCACTATCGCTAACAATGTCCCTATGATTGCCTTTGGAAGGAAATCAGTAAGTAAGTTTATCTGTCCCATAAAAACTCCAACAGAATCAAAATATCCAAGAGGACTTAGGTAGATTAGAATCGGGGAATCACCAAGATAACCAGCAATTACCAAAAGTACAAAAGCGAAATAACTACTTGCAAGAACTTTCAGAGTATGTTTTGCAGGGAAAATCAAGACCAAGGAGAGAATGACAACCAAAAGGACACAATAACCCCAAGTAAGCGCACTGAAGCCTGCAATTGTATCAGCCAAAGGTAAGTTTTGACCAATAGCAGTAGCCATCGAGTATGTAACTACAAAAGATGCTAAAAAGATCGATATGAAGGAAAATATAAGAGCTGCTGTTCGTTCTAGCAGTATCCGATTACTACTCCTAGACAAGGTCCATGTAAACTCTGCATATCCATCTTTTTTGTCTCGGTTAGTCAAGTTGTAAACACCAACCAGAATAAAAGGACCAAAAATCATCCATGCAAAAGCAAACATTTCATATGATAAGAAATAAGTGAATAAGTCACTAGCTGCGTCGAAAGTATGATTATACATTGCTGCATCAAAAATTGGAAATTGGAATCCTTCCAATAATTCCATTGTTTGATCTTCCCCACCTTGAAGAAACATGATAATTGCATAAGCAGGGATAAAAGACCCGAAGAGAATGAAAAAGGTAATTACTCCTACCAGTGAATGAAGTTGATCCCGGAAAGCCGCATATTTCCATCCTAAGCGTGAAAATATGATATCTAATGGTTTTTTTATGACTCCTAACTTTGATGCCCAACCTGTTGACAGTGTTTCCTCAGATACAATCTTACTAGATCTTACACCACCTTCCAGAAAGTCTTTCCTGTACAACGTGAGGAGAGTCATCGCAATAATAGCAAGGGAGAGTACTGCTGATAATATCAAAAAATCTACGTTCAAAGTGCCAGTGAAACTGTTTTCAACAATCCTTGCCTGATTATGTAGGCTGAATGTCGTTAAAAAATCGAATCCTTCAATACTTTTGCCTAAATCAAGAAGAAAGGAGATTATGATATATCCACCTGCAAGCAGATACCCTTGTGTTTTAGAATATTTCAGAGAGCTCCCAAATCCTGCGAGTAGTCCACACACCACAGAAAAAGCTAGCGCTAACACATAACCAATTGACAGATTAGTCAATGTTGCCATTGCATCATTCAAATATAGCATAATTACAGCTAAAATGTACCCTGGGAGTAAAATTAGTCCCATTAGAACTAGAAGAAGGATTACATTCTCGAGGTAAAATCTTATTGTTGACTTCGATGTTGTGACAAGTAGCTCCTTACCATCTTTTTCGCTAAATGGAAGAAGATTTACACCTAAGAAGATACTTATAAGAGCAGGGTATAGAGTAAGCATAAGAGCGTTAACGAAAAGAAGCCAAAAATAGAAACCAGGATTCTCTACCTCAATTGTTGCTAAAAATGCAAGATAGGAGACAAATTGGCTTACTGGTTCCTCACCAGGATATACAGCTGCAAACACAAAGGTCACTACTGTTATGAAAGATACAGAAACAAAAAATGGGGTTCTATATCGCAGAAAATGTAAGTAAAACCGTTTGAAAATTTGTGACATACTCAAACCTCACTATCTTGAGTATCTTCATAGAAATGCATGAAGTAATGCTCTAAGGAAGCTGGAGGAAACGATAATTCCGTTGGTTCCATGGGCAATAAGATTTCAAGAAACTTAACAATTGAATCTGAGTGTTGAACAAGTATCCGTACATTCGTCCCATCAAATTGAAGTAAATTTTTACCTAAGGTATTTAATTTATTCTCGTCGGGATTATTCAGGGAGACATCAAGGACACGAGAGACTTCGGTATTCAGTTTATCTACATCTACAACATCAATCAAGAAGCCATCCTTTACAATCCCAACCCTACTACAAATCCGCTGAACTTCAGCGAGGTTATGACTACTAAAAAATATCGTAGAACCGTTTGATTGCGACTTTAAAATCAGTTCGTAAGTTTCCTGCTGCAAAAGAGGATCCAATCCTGATGTAGGTTCATCAAGAATTAGCACATCGGGTTCATGCATAAATGCAGATATAATTGAAATTTTTTGCTTATTCCCTTTTGATAATTCACCTATTTTTTTCTTCAGGGGTAATTTAAATCGTTTAACGAGCTCCTGTCTTCTAGGACTTGGGACTCCACGCATACTTTCCACATAGTTCAAAAAATCATTGCTTGTGTAGTGTTCGGGAAGAGTACCAGCTTCAGGGATATATCCCACCTTCTTGTAAATTTCCGAGTTTGTTCGCTTCACAGTTCCACCATTGATCTGAATTTTACCTTTAGTAGGTAGCAATATATTCATAATACATCGAATAGTGGTACTTTTACCTGCACCGTTTGGTCCAAGGAAACCAAAGATTTCTCCGCTCTTTACATCAAGGTTTAAATCTTCTATACCTCGTGCAGAGCCATAGTATTTGGTTAATCCTTTTATTTGAATTTTATTACTATTTTTCATCGTTTTGACATCCATGAGTGAAACAATTGAATTGTTAAATGTTCCAAGATTGCATCACTTGTGCAAGTTATATAAATTTAGCGCTTTTGGCTGAAATTTCTGAAAATTCAATCTTCCGTAAGACTTTAATAAGGGTTAAATGTTATCATCATATAAGGTAGGTCAATTTTTGGAAAATACTAATAACAATTCTATGTTATTACAATTAAAGATCGATTTTATTCAATATATGGCTCAAACAGGATTGATTTTAGGTTATGATTCTTCTTTATTATCGGTAATATATGCGTTATTAATTGAGGATACCTATATTACACAAGAACAAATTATGAAGCTTACAGGTTTGCGAAAACGTGTAGTCTCAAATATTCTATCCGAATTATCAGATCCCTCAAGCAGTTTTCATGTCCTGAAGACACGAAAACCTGGTGAAAAAGTGAAATACTACAAAATTTCCTTTTCATACGATCAATATATCCAACATATACTTATCCTTGGACTTAGGGCATTTAAATCGAATATCGAAGGCATTCCAATACTAATTTCCAGATTGGATCATTTAAGTGAGCAAAATGCTTCCGTTAAACGTGTAAGAGATTTTTTATCCTTCTTTTATCGGATTATGAAGATGTATGGTTTATTTGTTGAATACAGTGCTCGGAATGTAGAAGATCTATTTCAAGATAATGATTTCTTAGAATCCATTACAGAGAAACTCGAGGCGTATTTCGATGAAATTCCTAAAGGCCAAACTGAATTAGTTCCAGATGAAGATTCATTAGCAGAAATTAAAAAAGATTGGTTGGAATATCTACAAAGCTTTTTTGCGTATTCTATAAACCTGGGAAAAAGAAGAATTGAATCTGGCCAGGTTGTTATCCTCCATCTACTTCACATGGAGAATGAAGCACTAGATCAAACCAAGATTATGAAAATTACCGGATATAGTAGAGGAAGCGTCTCTGAAATATTGTCCGAATTGGTAAAATCTAATACTGTCCTTGTAGTAAAACATGGGCGAGATAGAAAGAAATATTTTAAATTAAATATTGATATTTCTACTTTAATAATAGCTAAGTACACTAGATTGATGAATACTTATTCTCAAATCCATACAATGATTCAAAATAGGTTCCTCAATGATTTACAAGGAATGCACGTTGAAAGAACCAATAAATCTCACATCGAAAGACTATTCTTAGAGATTATCAGATTATACATTATTGCAGAGAAGCATCTTTCTCATCTGGTAAATTTCTTAAAAGAAAAAAAAATTGAATAGGAAACTCTAGAGTAATGTATGTTTGGTTTCCCTAGATATTTGCCTGTCTGGTATATATGATGTAAATAAGTTCATTAATACCAGCTCTGTTTTTTCATCTATGAATGGTGTACAACAACCAGAAAAATTCCCTTCAGGCTTTTTCTGGGGAACAGCTGTATCAGCTCATCAAGTTGATGGTGGGAATATGTACAATAATTGGTGGGAATGGGAACAGGTCGAGGGTAGAATAGATCAGAATGATCGATCAGGAGATGCTTGTGACCAATGGTCGCGATATGAAGAGGATTTCTCTCTTTTATCCCAATTAAATCAGAACTCATACCGTTTTTCAATGGAGTGGTCGCGAATATTTCCAAAGAAGGGTGAACTCGATAAGCTCGTGATTGAACATTATCATCAATTTCTAGACGCATTAAAAAAAAGAAAGATTGAACCCTTTGTAACCTTACATCATTTCACTGAACCACAGTGGCTTAATCGACTTGGCGGGATTGAACGAAGACAAAATCTCCCCTATTTCAAAGATTTTGTGAACTTGGTGGCAAGAGAATATTCAGAGGATATTATATACTGGAATACAATTAATGAACCTAATATTCGTGCAGCGTTAGGGTTTTTTCTTGGTGTTCATCCACCAGGGAAGACTGGAGTCTACAATTATTTAAAAGCTCTCCGAAATCTATTACGGATGCATGCAGAAGCATATTATATATTGAAGACTGAAAATTCTCAAAATTTGGTAGGGGTTGTTAAAAATATCAATCTGTTCGAACCATACAACTCTCAGTCTAGGATAG
This sequence comes from Candidatus Hodarchaeota archaeon, assembly GCA_016839785.1. Taxonomy (GTDB): domain Archaea; phylum Asgardarchaeota; class Heimdallarchaeia; order Hodarchaeales; family Hodarchaeaceae; genus Hodarchaeum. The sequence continues at coordinate 12,034 of JAEOTQ010000203.1, forward strand.
ATAGGATGATTGCTTGGGTTTTGGATGAAGGAATGAATAGCAATACCTTACGTGGAATAAGAACAGGTAAATTACCATTATCAGTGGTCAGGGAATACAAAAACCTGCAAGGATCATCAGATTTTCTTGGCCTGAATTATTACAATCGGAATTTTTGTTCCCGTAAGTTCGAGGGGTTTTTCAAAAATCATTCAGACGATGCTGATCCAACCAAACTTTGTACAGGACTCAACTGGGAAGCTTATCCAGAAGGACTTTACCTAAGCATCAAGCGACTATGGGAGGACTTTAAATTACCAATCTATATCACTGAAAATGGGATTGGGACCACAGATGATAACTGGCGAAAAGAATTTTTAGTGAATCATCTGATACAGATCCAAAAAGCCAGTAGAGAAGGGATACCGATAAAGGGGTATTTTCATTGGACACTGCTAGATAATTTTGAGTGGGCTGAGGGGTATGCCTCGAAATTCGGTATTGTAGAATGCGATCGAAAGACTCTGAAAAGAAAAATAAAGGAAAGTGGGCATCTTTATGCCCAAATAGCAAAAGAAAACCAATTACCAATGAAAAATAACGATGAATAAGGAAGTTATTCTTTTCCTAAATCGGTTTTCATTAGGTTAATAGCGGAACTTACCTCGTCTATTGATACTCCGTCTTCTATTGTACTTAGATCCCCTAGATCTTTGTTTTCATATACGCCTTTCAAGATTCGACGCATGATTTTTCCAGAACGAGTTTTAGGAAGCATGGTAACGACTTCTACTGCTTTAGGGGCCGCAATGGGACCAACATTATCCCTAACAATTTGTATAATTTCCTTTTTCAGTTCTTCTGTAGGTTGGATTCCTTGACGAAGTACTACAAATGCAATTACAACTGTACCTTTAAGTTTATCATCAACTCCTACACAGGTAGTTTCTGCAACTGCATCATGAGACGAAACGGCTTCTTCTATTTCACGTGTTCCTAAACGATGCCCTGCTATTTTTATTACTTCATCGGCACGCCCAAGAACCCAAAAATAACCATCTGAATCACGAATTGCATAGTCTCCTGTATTATAGAGGCGACCAGGGAATACTTCCCAATAGGTTTGTTTATACCGCTCATCATCACCATAAACGGTTAATAAATTACCCGGAGGTAATGGAAATCTTCCAACTAGAAATCCTTTTTCACCTGCAGGGAGTTCTTTACCTTTTTCATCTACAACTATCAAGTCCCAACCCATTGCAGATTTTGTTGGAGATCCTGGTTTTGTTGGTAGAAATTCAATACCAGGATTATTTGTCAGCATTGGGCTCCCACTTTCCGTTTGCCAATAGTGGTCAATTATCTTGACTTTTAATGTCTCTGTTCCCCATTCATAGGTGGGAACATCTGTTGGTTCTCCTGCTAAGAAGAAATAACGAATTGAAGAGAGATCCCTACTCTTCATCCATTTTTCAGGAAATTTTTTCAGAATTCTGAAAGCTGTTGGTGCGGAAAAAACAACTGTAACTCCATATTTTTCGATTACACGCCACCATGCATCTGGATTAGGATAAACAGGAGTTCCTTCAAACAACACGGTAGGAATTCCCAGTAAAAGAGGAGCATAAACAATATAGGAATGACCCACGACCCAACCTATATCAGAAGTCGAAAAATAAACGTCTCGTTCAGGTTCACAATCATAAATCTGTTTCATAGTCGCATGTAACGCTACCATATAACCTCCCGTATCTCGTAATACTCCTTTTGGTTTACCAGTTGTTCCAGAAGTGTATAATATGTACGATGGATCTGTTGAATCCATAATTTCTGGTTCTACATAATTCATCCCTTTTTCTTCTAATAATGTTGCCCAATCCAGATCTCTCCCATCTACCCAGTTGATGGTTGTATCTAAATTTCGATTGAACAGGACGACATTACCAACCTTCTTTGTAGATAGGTCAAGAGCATCATCAACTATTTCTTTGAGCTTGACAACTTTCCCCATCCTGGAACCTGCGTCACAAGTAAGAAGTAATTTTGGTTCTGCATCATCAATTCTTCCAGCTAGTGATTCACGACTAAATCCTGCAAAGACAACTGAGTGAATTGCACCGATTCTAACACAAGTAAGCATGGCTATTATTGCTTCAGGAATCATTGGCATATAGATAATTACTCGATCACCTTTTATAACACCTAGATTTTTCAGAACTCCTGAAAATCTGTTTACTTCTTTGTATAAATGGTAATAAGTATAGACACGTGATTGATTAGTTTCAGGCGATTCCCATATTAAAGCTGCCGTTCCACGTTTGTCACCCAAAGCGTGACGATCCAATGCATTATAACAGAGGTTCGTTTTTCCTCCTGGAAACCATTTAAAAAATGGATAATCGGTTTCAAGAACTTTATCGTATTTCTGATACCAATGAAGTTTCTCTGCTTCTTTTCCCCAGAAAATTTCTGGCTGTTCAAGTGATCGTTTATGTGCTTCTTCGTATGAATTGTACATTAAGTAATTCTTCCCATTCGGTAAGCTATTGGTAATATCCTTGTGTAACTCAAAGAAAAAATAGATTTTTATATTATTTTTGAGATTTCTTTTTTCCTATCGAAATTTATTTGAAAACGTGAATACCAGAGAGCGAACAGTTATTAATTTGGAGAATTACGGCATATCATCATCTCTCGCTAAGCCAGAGTTTTTGGAACTATTCATCATGACACGAATACTGGTTATTTCCGATTTACATCAAGGAACTTCTATTTCACCACCATCTGGTATTCGTGTAGTAACTCAAGAGAATCTTATCAAAAATTTGATTGCACGCGAGCCTGATGCGGTTTTAATAGCGGGTGATATACAGGATTATATGTGGAATGATGGGAAATCCGATGATTCAGTTTCTTCTGTTGAAAAAAGCATAGAGGCGGATCCTGTTTTGACAGCATTAAATGATGCAGATCCTCCCGTATATTATGTTTGGGGGAATACCGATATAATGGACTGTGAAAAAGAAACAAGTGAGACGCCTCTTACCGAGGAGGTGCGAGAATGGTTTTCCACAGAGTTCTCTAATTTTCACGATTGCCACGAAAAAATACTTAAAATGAGTAATTTCATCATTCTTGGATATCAGGATGCCAATAAAACCGATATCTACTCTTCAGGGAAATGCTGGGAAGAAACAACTATCCATCATGATTTAAGGCCAATAATTGAATCATTATCCAATGAGCAAAAGAAACAACTAATTCTTCTTACGCATACTCCTCCTCGCGGAATCCTTGATTTTTCTTCTCTCGGGTCACGTCATATTGGGTCATTTTATCTACGGGAACTTATCGATGATTTTCAGCCGAAAATTTCAGTATTCGGACATGTACATTATTTGGGAGGGTATTCCAAATATTGTGGAAGGACACAATGTATTAATGTCAGTTCTTTTGGATTAGCAGTTTCGCACGATATTTTGTTTGGTCAATCGGCATTTGAAATACAGCTAGATACGGATTCCGAAGAAATTTCGACATCTATGATCGTACCGCATTATTGGGAAGGAAAAAGAAAGCGTGCATTTGTTGAATATCGTAGTTGCCAAGGATGTGGACGATATGCACCATTTGCCAGAAGACAGTTCAAATATTGTCGAATCTGTTTAGGAACACGGCGTATTCAGTCTCAAGAAGCTGCATCTGGGGTGTAAAATAAAAAGAAATCTTTCCAGACTAACGTGTGGATAGAATCTTTTAGAAAAATCCTTTTTATTTATCATTGGAGAAAAAATTGTCTTTGAATCAGATAGGCAAAAAATCAATAACAAGGGTAGGAGAGAAATAAAAAGAATATAAAGCCGACTTAAAAAATCATTTTGCACTTATATTTGTAATTCTAGTTCTTTCTGAAAATACGATTTTTTACCTCTTGTAGATATTACGAGTGTATTAGCTAGGTATTTAAAGAAAAATCAAATTGGTCTGATTATTGTGGTAGGTATGGCTGATTCTTCTAGTAAACTAAATCAAATGAACGAGCTCCCCAGTAAACCTAATAGAAGAAAATTAACTTTAGGTGACTTTACAACCATAATTATGACCCAAATCTCCTCACCTGAAAAATCTCTTGAAGCCCCTTCTGTTAAATCTAAAAAAACTCATCACGCAAAATGATAATTCGTTGTTTTCTCTTTACAAAAATGGGTAATCGGATAGTTTCAATTCATTTTGTAGAAATTTAAGATCTTCAAGGATAGAAGGCATAATGGGAATTCCTGTTTTTTCCCGTTCATTTTCTGATAAATACTCCTTTTCACCTGCCGTATAAATCCTGTTATGACCAGGGGCTTTCTTTGAATCCCGTAATTGACGCAAAATTGATCCACTTATCTTTTTAAATGTGTTTAATGGAAGGAAACCATCGACATCTATTGCCATGAAAAAATGTCCGAGTTTATACCCTTTATCAAGGGTTAATTCTTTCATGAATGGACCGTTAGATAAAGCAGCGGATAATATTTCAACGGCTGCAGCGTACCCATAACCTTTATGGCCTCCTAATATCTCACCTGCTCCTCCAAGAGGAAGTAATGCACTTGTTCCCTCAATGAGATCGCCTAAAATTTCACCACTGTCTGTTGCCAAATCTCCCTGATTTGTGATAACCCAGCCCTCTGGAATAGATGAATTGGTACGTGCTTTTACTTCAATCTTCCCTCTTTGGGTAATAGAGGTGGCACAATCTATTAAAAACGGGAACTCTTCATCTGTGGGGATTCCGATGGTTAATGGATTAGTACCCATCATTGCATCAACTCCATATGTAGGGGCTATTGAAGGCCTCGCGTTTGTACAGGTTATTCCAATCATTCCTTCTTTTATCGCCATTAAAGAATAATAACCAGCAATTCCGTAATGGGTACTATTTCCGACAGATACTGCTCCCGTTCCAAACTCTTTTGCTTTTTTTATCGCTAATTGCATTCCCCGATACGCTGCAACATGACCCATTCCGTGTCCTGCATCAATTCTTGCGGTTGTTGCCGTTTCTTTCAAAATTTTAAATTGAGTTTTTGGAGATTGAATTCCACCAACAATTCGATCATAGTACATCTTTAAGCGTTGACAACCATGACTTTCGATTCCTCGTAGATCACTTCGTATTAAGACATCCGCACATATTTCCGCATCCTCTATTGGGACATCTAATTTTACAAAAACATCTTTCATGAAATCAACAAGGGTATCTGCAGGAAAGAATCTTACATTTTGCTCTGTCATAAGTATACATCCTCCAAGTATTGATGAATCACTACATTTATGTTAAATTTATCTCGTTTTTTACATCTGAAATTGATGCTTTTTTTAATGTAAGCTCTTTCAAAAGGCGGAGATTTTCCCTTGTTCCAATTAAAATTACCCCTCTTAATTTCTGATCCTTGAAAAAGAGCTTTCTGTAAATTCCTTTTTCAAAATCAACAATGAGACCTTTTTCTTCTACCCCAGATTCCAGAATTACGTTTCCCATCGATGTCAGGTTGATTCCTGCTACCCTTAAAGTCGTCCACGGAACAGTACCATGATACTGAATTCTTTTCCCAAGAATATTTTGTGCCGCAACCCGTGCTTGATCAATGGCAGTTGGAATAATTCCAAATTTTGATCCTGGGAATGACCCTATATCTACAGCATCTCCAGCTGCAAAAATATTCTTCATCGAGGTATTCATGTAGGAATCGACATTTATTGCATATTTTCCTAAGTCTAATCCTGCTTTTGATGCAAGAGTATTGTCATTTTGAATGCCTGTTGCATTGAGAAGGAATTCGCATTTGTATTCGGACACACCAATGACATCTTTGATTTCCATTGTAATTTTCTCTCCATTTCTCTTAATTTTTTGGCAGGTAGAATTGAAGAGAAATCGGGTGTCCAGAGACTTATCTAAGACCTTATTGAAAAAGTGTCCACCTTCACCGTCCAATTGCTTTCTTAAGAGATAAGGTGATCTATCAATAATGGTGGGTGATATTTCTATGTCAGAAAGAGCTTTTGCTAATTCTACTGAAAGTAATCCTCCTCCCAAAATTGTTGCCTTCTTTGTTTCACAATTAATAGCTTTTTCACGAATATCTAATGCATCGTTAATTGATCGCAAGCAATACACAGGTCCATCATGAATCCCAGGAATAGGGGGAATGAAAGGTTTCGACCCTGTAGTTATCAGCAGTTTGTCATAGGGATATTTACTACCATCCTCTGTGAGGATACAATTATCCACGCTTTTTATATTAAAAACTTTTTTATTAAGGACAAGATTAATATTATTGTCACTATACCACTTTTTAGGATATCTGATAACATTTTCTGGCTTTTCACCCAATATGACTTTATATATGACTGGACGGGGATAGAAAGGATATGGATCTTCAGTAATCATTGTAATATCTAGATCCTCCCCATGTTTGAGGAATGTATTCACCGCTGTGAATCCTGCATGTCCAGATCCTATAATGACCACTTGCAATTTTTATCACCTTTGAGGGAGAAATTGACCAATATTCAATTGTCGTTTCCGCTATACTTTCATTTACAGACGATAAGCATACGATACCGATTTTCTGATATGTTTTTTCTCTGCATTTGTGATATGTTTGTAAATGAATGGAGTTGATTTTATAATTAGATCTATTATCCTAAGGTAAACGTAAGAAAAAATTTGGGATGTTTGTTTGGTATGAAAAAAAAACCACAAATTGCTTTTAGATATCCTACTGATGTTTTTCTTGAGGTAGGGAAAACTTACTACTGGTGTGCATGCGGACGATCTAAAACTGAACCATTTTGTGATGGATCTCATAAGGGAACCGAGATCCTCCCGCTTTCATATCAAGTAAGTGCGTCAAAAACTGTTTATTTGTGTCAGTGCAAATATACCCAGAACCCTCCGATCTGTGATGGTTCTCACAATAATTTACCAGAATAAAATGAATTCTTCGAAGATGGTATTTTGACAAACCATCAGGCATCTTATTCATGTCTCTTTTTGACGTTTTACTTGCTGTTTGAGCTCTGGTATTAATCCTCCAGATTCCGACCGTCGTAATAAGAATGATTCTAATGGTTTAAAGGGAATTTCTTCTAAAACACTTTATAGAATCTAATTTTAATGAATCATGAATCCTACTTGCCTTTAGTTCTTTCATTTTTGGAATTACTACAGCACTTAGCATTTCATTTGTAAGAATTTGATCAGGTGTAAGTTCAAGACGTTCCCCTGCCTTTAGTGTATGACCTACCTTCTGTGAAAAGAGACCCTCTGTCATTGTAAGGGATTCGTCTTTCACCATTGTTTTTGGTACCAAATTGTTCATCCAAAGATCATTATAGTCCTACATTTGATTTAATTACATCAAGAAGTCTTTGGAGCATTTTTTTTATTTCTTTTGGATAATATGCAGGAGGAGAAATTGTACTATCGATTTTTATGAATGCTAAAGGAGTCTTTTGAAAATTATAATTCTTAAATTTAAGGTCGATAAGATGTTTATCCTTACCTGGATCGAAAATTTCAATTATTCTGAAAGGATCATATATTTTCTTCATCTCAATCAAAAATTGTTGGGTCTTTTTGTCTTTAAGTGAGCCTATTATGACTAATTCAATTGCACTTTCGATCAATCGTTGATTCGCAATCACGAATTCGGGAGGAAAGGGAGCATCCCTTGAAATACCAAAATTTGAATAATACGATGTGACACAATTCGTCGCTAACTCGCGAAATGGACGATCTGTGGGCTTTTCTGTCAAATGAGAAATGGTAACAAGGTTATTAATCATAAAAGCGTTATCTCGAATTGGGAATAAGTTTTTTGTTAAGGGTCCAAAGTCTGTTTCTGGGATTGATACACGATCTTTAAAAAGATTGTTTTTCCGATCAAAATAGTTCTCTATGATAAGATTTAAGAATCTAATGGCTCTTTTTCGATAAATAGCTAGTCCTGTAAAGGAATACATCTGAATGAAAAGATTTAAGTAGGCTGCTTGGTCCTGGAGGAGAAATTGTTTGTAGGGCTGTTGTTTCCCGTCATTTAGTGAATGGGGGATACCATATGGAGTTTCATTTTTTCTTAAATTCTTCAGAACGCTTGATTTGATCTTATTCAGCTCTTTCTTTTGAGTTGAAAGATCTATTATCCCTTCTACTTCATAAAATAAGCTTATTATTTCACAATTGCCTCTGGTGAGGAATAACTCATTAGAAAGATCATATAGTGGATGTCTCATTATTCCGTAGTTAAAAAGACCTTTTTTCTTATTCCATAAATCCTTCAAACAAAATGCCAAGGTTTCTCGAATTTTATCAAGATAATAAGGGTCAAGAGTTAGCTGATAGGAGTGGAAAAGGGTGCGAGCGGCTGACACATTATTGTCTAAAGATTTTTTGAAGGATAATACCGTTTTCCAGTTACGATTTGCGCTTTCAAAAAATCCCCCATCTTCTTTGTCAAACAAACCACGATAAGTAGCGCGAAGCGTTTGAATAATGATTTTCAGTAGTTCTTCATCTTGAGAACGCTGATGAAATAGGAGTAGAAAGTCCAAAGCAGAACTTGGATAGATTTTATGTTTTTGAACAGCCCATCCACCGTACATTGAATCATAAGTGTTTAATAATGTTGAAAGAGTGATTTCCGAAATTAAATCGATCTTTTCATGAAATCTTTTTGCTTCTTCTTGAATAAGTGGAGAAAAATCTTGCAAAGACAAAACTTCTTGATAGGGATCTTGAAGTTGAGGATATAACTGTCTGTATTGATGGAGATTATTCAAGAAATACGAAACAGAGAGATTATTGCACGAACCAAGCAGATTCCCATTTATTGCTTGGATAGTATGGACAAGAAATTCATCCCCTGCGAATCGTTCGTACAAATCAGGAAATCTATTGATATCGATATGAAGGGGAAAAAAATTAGTAAACAAATATTCTTGAACTTCTGAGTCCGAGAGAACTGTTTGTTCAAAGGAATAACAAGCAGGGCAAAGTTTATCTTGAAAGAGAAAAATAATTGGTTTATTCTCTTTAAAAGATGTCATCCAAGTGTCTTTTGTTGGATGAAAAAGGGTATTCGCCATGTTTATTCACTCTTTTGCTGGTAGATCAGAACTGAAAAGGATTTCTTTGCCTGCAGTTGTTGTTGCTGTTGACGATTGAACATATAACTTTCGATTTCGGGGTTAAGAAACAAACCAATTAATCCCTCTCAAAAAATTTTGGATCCACATAGTCCTCTAGTTTTCCGAGAATGCATTCTTTTTAAATTCTTCCAAAGAAACGACCTTTTTCTTTAAACGAGATTCTTCGGATGCGAAGGCTAAGATGTGACTCTCGAGTGAAGCTTTTGCACTCGTTAGAAGATCACCATTGGTATTATCCCTAATGGAGTCAATAAATGAACGCATTAACCGAAAATCACCTCCTCCATGCCCAGATTGAGTGTCGACACCAATACTTTGATCAAGTACAATAGTTTCAGAACCCTCAAAGTGATCATATAAGGTTAACTTCGGACCAGAATCAAGAAACTCTCCAATAATTGTCCCTGTTGTCCCATCAACACGGATGGTTCTTCCTTCTTCATAAGAAAATCCATGCATTGTAAAAGTAGCCGTAACCTTGTTCTCGAATTCAATGTTTACTACCTGATGATCTACAACGTCATTCTCTGAAAAATAAACACATTTTCCGTAATCAGTTGTTTCTAAAGCCTTCCATTTCCCACTGATGGACAAATCATCCGTGATTACACTGACAGGCCAACCATCATAATTCTCAATACGACGGAAAGATGGAATATATCGTTTCAGAAAATTGAAAATTCTTGGACGGTGTAATGCTAAATTGGCAAGAATTCTGACTTCTCTTGATGTACTTTTTATTGCGATGCGAAGAAGGGGAATTATATCAATGTAGATACGTGGTGCGTAATACTTACAAGAAGTAGTCGCCAAACAACCATCGAGACAACGAGTAGTTGCCCCAACCGGAGCATTCCCAGGATGAAAATGCAATAAACTACCAAATGAACTGATAAATTTGGCAGGAACTCCTACTAACCAATAAAGAAGATCCAAATCATGGCAAGATTTCGCTAAAATCATAGGACTGGATTTTTTTAAGTTATTCCAGTTTCCTCGTACAAAACTATGAGCATAGTGATAATAACTTATATTTTCTCTAAGATCGATTGTCATTATCTCTCCAATCCTCCCATTTGTGATCAACGACTTCAAAGTTTGGAAAAATTCTGTGTACCGTAAAACATGTGCTATCCGAAGTTGACTGCCCGTTTCATTAGCTTTCTTCACGAGTTGGACACATTCTTTGAGATTTGGCGCCATAGGTTTTTCTAATAACACCTGATATCCCATCTCCATCGCTTGTAGTGAAGGTTGAGTATGGAGTCGGTCTTGTGTGGTAATTATTGCTACATCGGCAATTTTAGGCTCTGCCAATAGGGTTTCCCACGATTCATATATTCTGTCTGCCTGTAGATTGTGTTGAGAAGCGAATTCACGCCTTCTTATCTCATTTGGTTCAGCTACTGCTATTATCTTGATTTTATCAGGGTAAATTTGGGCATACTGTCCATAGACGTCTTTACCACGATTTCCTGCACCAATAATTACCGCGGTAACTGTTTTTGGCGTTTTCATCATATATATTCGCTCTATTTTCACATTGTCAGTGTTTCAATATTGAAAATGAGCAGTACAAAAAACATTTGAATCTCTGAATAGTGAGGAATTTTTATGGATGAGTTTACTCCTGAAAATGATATTAACAAGGTTTTGAAAGCGTTAAATCATGAGATCAGACGAAAGATCATTCGGACATTGTACAGAAAACAAGAACCTATTGCCTATTCAGAATTTTTAGAGGAACTAAATGTTCCTGCCTCAAGTAATGCTGCGTATCATTTGCTTCTATTAACTAAATTCGGTATTCTGCAGAAGGGTTCTAGTGGGTATGAACTCACAGAAATAGGAGAAAGAGTGGCTCTTCTTCTTGACATCGTAGTCGAACCCAAGTCTAGTGCCTTCACCAATCTCTATATGGGCTTTTCGAGATTATCACCCTTAGAGATATTGCTGGGTTCATGGTGGATCTTTTTTCTTCTTCTTGGCGTTACGGCAATTATTCAGAATTTTTTAATCGGTGTGATTTCCTTATCGTTTTCTTTACTGAGCGTAGGAGTATTAATCTATAAAACACGGACTCCTTGGGCTATCCTATTGATAAACAACTTTTTATGGATATTATTTGCGCCAGAATATCGAAGCTACTTGTTCTTAATCACATTTTCCAATCTCTTGGCATTATTCCTATTACTTCCTGAATTAGGTATAATTCAGAGTATTACATTTCCCCTAGTTGCCATAGGGCTTTTGTTGCTAGTTGTGAGTATTAGTTTATCGTCGATGTACATATATAAGACTAAAAAGGATATGGTGATTTAATCTCCTACCACATTTAGAAAAAAGAAGAAATTCATAGATCTCGATGATCCATGGAGATTAAAGTAGCAATGAATGGAAGTACAACCCAGAGACACAAACCGAAAAATTTTCCTAGAATCTCGAATGTCCACTTAAAATTGATATCAATCAGTATTTCTGCCCAGAAATTAGACAATGCAAAAGGAGATAGAAATTCTATTGGTTGAAATATCGATATTGTGAGTTGTAGAATGAGGACTGTAATTGTAGTCAATCCTGCATTTAAACCAGTCATTTGTGAACTAAAAAACGTTGTTAAAAAACCCATGTACAGAAACAAAAGCACAATCGGAAGCATAGCGCCAAATAATGTCACAAGGGGCATTGGATCAAACATTAAGTTAACATATACCCAGCCAACGATTGATCCAAGAATGAAAGGTAGCGTTAATGCCAGTATTCGAGCTATGATTCTTGACGCTGTATAAGATTTACGACTTATCGGGCGAGAAAGGGAAAAACTAATTGCTCCAGACTCAATTTCAGAAGCAAGAACACCCATTGATCCTAAAGTCATTATTAATAGACCAAATAATACTTGATCCCCGAAAAAATCCTGGAAGGCGAGAGCCGCAGAAGGTTCAAACAAAGATGGAAAGTTTTCGATACCAAACAAACTCATAATTTCGTCCATATAAAACGTTCCTATGATTGCAGTGAAGCTTAAAAGCGTTACAAGAACAGTAAGTAACAAAAATTTTAGTTTCTCATCAATTATGTCGTTTTTGAACTGAATTAATACAGTATTCATGCAGAATCCTCCTCAGAAATTAGATTTTTTATTTTTTCCAAGAAGTGTTCCTCCAGACTTACTTCTGCCGAAGAGAAATATTGTATCTGCGCTTCCACCTTCTGTATTAGATCAAGAAGGAGACGATCAGTTGAAAGGTGTTCATCCGTGACTTGGATGACATATCGATTCAGATGATCAATATCGCAGGATACTATGTAGTCAAGAGATTTGACTCTGGAAATATCCATCTTTCCTCCTACAATAAACTTGCTTTGACCTAGGATCTCCTTTGTTATCGATTCTCGTTTTCCTTGTTCTAAGATTTTTCCTTGATGAATAATGGCAAGATCAGTAGCAATCTTGTCCACCTCTCCTATTATATGACTGGAGAGTAAGATGGTTTTACCATCTGTAACCAAGTCTTTTAAGATCTGAAGTATCTTCACTCGACCTAAGGGGTCTAAACCAGCATTCGGTTCATCTAGGATCAGAAGTGGTGGATCAGCCAATAAAGCATTTGCTAAACCAACTCTTTGCTTTTGGCCTTTCGAGAGTGAACCTATCTTTCTAAGTCTCAGATTGAAAAGGCCAACTTTTTGCATGACCGAACGTATAGTATTCTCCAAATCAGAAATACTGTGCATGTGAGCGGATACACGTAAGAATCGCTCAATTTTATAATTCCTAGGTAGAGTCGCATCAGGAAGGAAACCAAATAATCGTTTCTGAGATGCAGGAGCTGTTTTTACTTCTTCTCCGAAGATTCTGACAGAACCTTGGTTGTAATGCAATAATCCAGCAAGGACTTTCATTGTTGTTGTCTTTCCTGCACCATTAGGGCCAAGATATCCAAAGATCGAAGTAGATGGAATGGTTAAGCTGATATTGTCCAAGGCCCTAATTTTGCCATAATTTTTTGATAAATTCGCTATCTCAACAGCTGCTTCCATGATTAAGCCTCCCACTCATCTATTCCTTCAGAAGACTCGATTAGTGTATTGTAACTGTAGTAAAGCCAAATTATTGGCCCAAATAGATTAACAAAGAGTATTATTAAAAGCCAAAGTAGTTTATTTTGGCCTAAAAGGCCTCTTTTCTTGTACCAGTTTCTTAAGGCGATTAACATTATCGTAAACTGTAGAATTGCTAGAGGAATAATCAACCAGAGTAGTTCTTGAATTTCTGTCCATACATCAGCCATTTTTGTCACAAATTCTATATTAAATCGATAGTAAAGATATTAAAATCTGTGTAAAGTAGCTTTAAAATGAATATATAAGGCTATTTGTGTAAACATTAAGTTTCTACTCTCTAATTGTTGTAAATAATTTTTTACTTAATGTAAAAATCATTTTACAGCTACTCAAAAGTTTTTTACAAATATCTTGAAGAAGATAGTATAGCAGAATTTCCACATTAATTAAGAGTAGCCCGACTTAGCGTGAGTTCTGCACTTCATTGGCTGGCAATCCCTCAACCGAGAGTATTAAGGATGAATTCCAATACATATTCATATTTCTAGTTAAAGCTTCAGTAGTAATCGGGAGAATTGGTATCATTGGTGGGTTTTATTTATGTTCAACGTCTAGCAAATCATCTTGCCTTTTTAAAGAGGGTTTGGTGATTTTTGGGACAGCTTATACACTAGTTGGAATTTTACGATTTTTAGTCCATTCATCGTAGTCATCTGGATTTGATGCAATATGGACCCCGCAAATGCAGGGAGAAATTCATCGTGATGAAAGAAAAAGACAGATATTTGGATGGAAAGGGGTAATAACTGGAGTAATTATGATTGTAATTGGAGTTTCTACTTTAATGTTGTATCTTAGACTGTTTGTATGAAAATATTTGAGAAGGAACGAAAATTAGGTGCCTACATGATTTGTTAGTGTCAAACAGTGTTGAGAGTTAATTATCACTTCATAAGTGATCAGTGATTTAATGGAATTACTGACAACGCAAAGCTTCGGAACTTTCTCACAGGCCTTCTCAAGAAGAAATTTGTCACCAGTGACTACAAGTCGGCATTTAATATTTTCAAACTCATAACTACTTGCTTCAATTAAACGAAGATCACCAGAAACACTTACTTCTAATGTGTTAGGAGTAATTCGCAATGAATCACAAATATGCAACAAAGTGGTTAATGTACAAGTTGCTATTGCGGATAAGAAAAGATCTTCAGGAGAAGGAGTTTCAATTCCACCTAATTCAGGTGGACAGCTAAAGAGTATGGGTTTAGTATAATCTGTTGTGAGAAATGAACCTTCTTTGTCCTTATCCCAAGTAGCTGTAGTGATAAAATGCATTTTCTCTACAAGTTTCTTGATACGCATGATGTTTGTTGTGAAAAAAGAGAGTATAATAAGCTGGTGGAAATACTAAATAGAACCTTCACCGACTATTCTTTTCTTTTGAAACTAGTGGAATCAGTACTAAAATTGGTAATGTGCCAATAACATAAATTATTCCCGTGATCAAAAAGCATAGTTGAAAGTTATCATCAGATCCTATTAGAAATCCTCCAATAGCTGCCGAAACATTCCAGAAAAGCCCCCAAGCCAACGCCTGAAGAGCATTAATCGCACCTCTATGGTTTTTTGGGACAACATCCATAAGAATACTACGACTAAGAGGTTGGGAGGCATTCATCAATGACCCACGAGTAAAAAATACAGGAATCAACAGAAGAAGAGGAGGATAGGTGGTTATAATGAACAAACAAAGTGTGGCAATTCCTTGGACAATAAAAATCATTGTCGCTCTGCCTCTACGTAATGATAAGCGTTGAGTATAGATACTGGTAATACCTGTCAAGATCCCTGTTCCTCCCATAATTAATTGAACCCCAATGGGTTCTAGGAAATAGATGTTCCTAAAAAAGATAGGAAAGAATTTGATGGTCATCCCAGCTCCAAAACCTATGAGTAGATTTGATAGAAGTAGCACGCTAATAATGATATACCTTCTATCAATATGATTATTGCTAGTATTCATATTTTCTGCTTGGTTTTCATCAATAATTTCAATTCGATCACTTTCCGAACCCAGACTCTTTCGGTCATCAAATAAGATCATGAATACTAAAGAGAGCATTGAGAGAAAAATTCCGATAATCATCACAGATTTTAAGACTGGTAAACTCCAATTATCACCGAAAAAGAGGAATAAGAGAACATTCACGAGCGGGCCAATTGACATACCCAGTTGCCGGACTAAATGCACCTGAGCATAGACTTCAGACCTGGTTCCTGATTCTACACTGTCAGCAAATATCGATTCAACGGATGGACGATTTAATCCCTGAAACAATCCCCAAAAGAGAAGTGCAAGAAACATTAGTTCTAAGGAAGTGGCAAATATTGCGAAACTCAATCCTACAAACCCAGCAATGGCGGCTATCCGTAACATGTAGCGATGTTGAGTCTTATCAGATAAATATCCTGCAGGAAGCACAGTAATTGTCATTGCAAGCCCAGAAATGGCTGAAGTAATTCCTAAAAGTTCATTAGACTCATTTGCAATCAAATAAATCCAGACTGAGAGTACATTTCCCATCCAGATTCCCCTTCCCAGACTTTGGAAAAAACTGTATGCGAAGACAAGCTTAACATTCGTGTTCATGGCTTGCCAAGAAGTACGGAGGGAGTTTAGACTCAGTATCGTCATTATAAAGTCAAAGGAAGCAAAAATAGTTCCATCTTAATGTTATTTCTATCATCGGACTACAAACTTAGCTAAGCAAGTTAGAGACTTACTTCTTGCACTGTTTTCCGCATAATTAGAGGAAGAGTCCCCGTTAATAGATATATTGGTGCAAGAGGAATGTAGAGAAGTACTATAAACGTTTCTAAACTTATAGGAACAATCGATATAGATATCATGGCTATTGTGAGAAAAACAATTGTAACTCCAAGAACTAGAAAAGAAATTGTCCTTAGTTTCGATATCCAATTTTTAATTTCATATTGGAGCGAAAATACCTTTATTGAGACTTCTTGATCAGTGTTAAATCTGTTTGCCAGAAAGATAAAAACAAAGTAATAAACCGCTTCAAATCCTCCATCAAGAGTTGAAATCACTTTAGCTAGAAGATTATTGTAAACTGGAGTGAGTTCAGCAAACGTGTAATCCAGAATTACAAATCTATCGTTCATAGCCTGCAGTGGCCATAAGATAGCAACACCATCAAGGTAAAACAAATCCATAACAGCATGAACCGCCATTCCAAAAACGAAACCTAAAATAAATAGATTACCATCTTGGAATTCATTAGATTTCAATCTAGAAAGAGGTAAACCCACGAATAATATGAACCCCATAATAATAACGCTATGCGTTACTGACCTATGAAAGAAAATGGTTAATTCCATGTCTTGAGTGAAAATATATAAAACAATACTACCTAATAAATCTAAATCAGGAAAAACAGATCCCCACGCAATACCAAGTTTACCTGATTTGGATTTAACCTTACTTGCAAAGAGTAAGCCGAGAAGGCCATGAAAACCAGTGTGTGGCATATTTAGAGCAATTAATCAGAATGATTATATGATTTAAGTCCGCTCCCAATTTTATATAGAAATGATACGGTAAAAGAGATTGGACTGAATAGACACACAAATTTCCTTAATTTTTGTATATTCAGGTATATAAAACGTACATCCGATACTTCTTAGTGTTCTTGAGTATAAGGAGTGCTTCTACATTTAAACATTATAGTTTTATGTCTTAGGGGGAACTAATAATTGCTAAACAAACCACGGTGGACTTGACTGGAATGCAACAAGTCTTACTAGCGAGTAGCAGCCCAAATAATCCTGAATACCATGTTTGAACTGATATCCGTAATTCGAAAATAAAATCGAGGATTTTGATGTTAAAATATCGCAAACCCACTTCTCAAAAATGTTCTCTTCCACCATATAAACAAAATTCCTAAACAGATGAGATTCTACGGAGAGATTGACTAGCTAGTTTTATAGTAATTTATGTCCCCGAACCAAGTAACCTCGGGAAAATACGAATTAAACTGGACTAGGTATGAAATATGTATAGAGCGGGAAGAGTAAGTCGCGTCTTACAACATGGGATGCCTGATGGATTCAAAGGTGTATTTAAAATTAATATTGTTGGATCTACTGGATCAGGAAAAACAGCTTTCATGAAACGAATTCTAGGAGATCTTTTTAAACCACAATCTGATATTAGAAGGCGCTCTAATATAGAAAATAAGGTAGACACTACACATACATGGTTTCGAGTTGGTTCAACAAATCAGGAAGAAGAATCAACAACAACTTTGTCTCTGAATTCAGCTGGAATCTTGCTTGTGCGTACTTTGTTCAATTCTATTGAATTTCATGCCCCTGAAGAAGTAGATACCATTTTACAACGAGATGATATTGAGGAGATTTACAAATTGAATTTCTTTGATAACGCAGGTCAAGAACGGTTTGATTTTATGCCTGATATTACCATGCGAGGGAGTGATGCAGTGATCATCATTGTCGATGGGACTAATATGGGCAGTATCGGTAAGGTCAACTACTTCTTGGAGCTAATTCGAGAAGAAGAAAATCGGAAAAATCAAGAGGAACAAATTCCTATAATAATCCTGTTGAACAAAGCGGATTTATTAGACCATGGTTGCTATATAGGCCTTGATAGTATAAAACACATGATTACTGCACGGGCGGATCTATATGAAACTTCTATGGTCACAGGTGAAGGAGTAGATGATTCTATTAGAACCTTAGTCTCTCATTTACATGATAAAGCTCTTTCTAATTAGTTAATTATTTGAAGTAACTTATTATTAGTAATATTCCTGCGATGAGGATAAATCCTCCTCCCAATGTCCCCCCAACAATCCCTAAGACAACTCCAAAAACACCCCACGTGAATAACCGATCTTTTTTCTCAACTGATTCTGCCAAATCAGCATATCCTTTAACTCCGATCAATCCAGAAATGAAAGAAATTAGGCTAGATAAGAACCATCCTTTAGAACCAAGTGTACTGGAGGTTAATGTAATAGCAATTATATTCAAGTCAATTATCCAAAGCTGATTTGAATCAGAAAGGAGATTTGTTATCGCAAAAATACTTGCAACCAAAATCATTAACCAGCTTCCAATACCAAGGAAAACCCTCGCTAATTTTTCAATTGAAATCAATTTTATCGTCTCGTACCCAAGATTTCAGGTTTATATATTCACTATACAGAATCAACATAATGCTTAAAAACTGAATTTTCATTTCTTCTTAGAATTCTTAAACGTATGAGGGGTAATCTTGGCAAAAAAAAATGCAAGAAATCGGACTTTTACAATAATATTTGTGTTCTTAACGGTTACATTGATTTCATTCAATGTTCCTTTGTTATTTGGTGATATTTCTGTTTCTACTGAGTGGATACAGTCAAGTAATGGCTTAGAAGAATGGACGCAAATGGATGGCGATGAATTCTATGATAGTTCTGATTATTATTCATTCGACGTTGAATATTTTGAAGGGGAATATACTGGATCAGGAATAGCTAATCAAACAGAATGGTGGACTCCCAATCTTATAGATCCAATGGCTTTTGTAGGGATATATAAAAATGAGGGATTAGGACTCGCATCTGATGAATGGGAGTACTCTATGCTTATTGATGTAAATAATACTCAGCAGACAAGTGGCAGTTATACCTTTAAAGGGTATATGTACATGGAAATTCATAATGAGAACAAAGAAATAATGCTGCAGTTGAACATTGTCGATAATCAAGGAAGTACTGGGTTGCATGATTCTCGTATAGAATACTCGTATTTTGACGTCGAGGAAATAGCTCACCTTAATTATACTAGCTACCGGGGAACCACATTCAATATTGACGACGAACTTATGGGCATAAAGAAAAATGGAACAGGTATCTTTTGGAAACTCCCTGAAGCTTGGATTACTCCTTCTACTGGTCAGTGGATTTATTGGGGATCTGAAGCTTCACTACTTTCTCGTGGAACCCCAAATTACTTGATAGTTAAACTTTCAAGACAGTGGCGACGACCTACAGAGTGGTCCTTTCAGAATCTCTCTTTCCAATATAGTATTCTCTCTACTACAAGTACTACAATAGAGGATACTACTACTACTACTACTGCCACAGAAAGTACCACATCTACCCAAACGAGTTCAGAGTTTACCACAACAACATCATCAGAGAGTGCGGATACGGATGAAAGTGGACCTCAAATCACTTCTGGATTTAAATGGGCAATGATTATTCTCCCTATTTTACTTGGGATATACTCTACAAAAAAACTGAAGAGATAAATATCAATCTTATCTCACTTTCTCAAGTATTTTAACTTTAAAATTTAGTGTAATCCCAGCAAGAGGATGATTAAAATCCAGCGTTACCTCTTCCTCTGTAAAATCAATAATTTTTGTAGGTGTTTCATTTCCATCCGAATCATCTAAAATCAAGAGATTTCCAATTTCTAATTCACTTTTTGTGGGTAAATGCTCTCTTGGGATTAGTTTAATCCTATCAAATCTGTATTCACCATATGCCTCTGAAGGTGATAATCTTATTATTTTCATTTCTCCCACTTCCATACCAGGGAGAGCTTCTTCAAATGCATCTAAAAATACTCCTTCTCCTACTGTTACCTTCATTGGGAATCCATGAATCTCTGTACTATCAAATACTCTTCCATCATCTAGAAATCCTTCATACTCAATGCGAATCCGATCACCTTTTTGAACAGGCATAATTGAGCCTTCATTCATTGATGAGTCCAAATTAAATTGACCGAGGAATCCACTTTTTCGACTCTACAGAATGCAAATCTTTCAAATTGGATAATGGATCCTGGATGGACTTTTAAAAGATCGGGTTCAGCGATTCCGTCAATATAGGTACCATCAGTGGTTAAAATTGACGTTGAAACTCCTGAGTGTACTGGTGACCATTGGAGCATTGTTGCCTTTTCTTTCCGAGCAGTACTGATGTCCATACTATGAAATTCAGCCTTTACCCCTTTTCTTGACACAGAAGAAACAGTCACATTCATTAAATCTTTTAGTCTGATAATTGTTTCCTTTTTAACAGATTTTAATTCCTCATAGGGGAGATTGACTTGAATTCTATTTTTCTTTACATTTAATGCGATTGATCGTGTCCCCTTCTCGGGAAATTCAGGGTGCAGAAGTGGTGTAGCAGAAGGAATGTCATCAGGAGTATTAGTTATCGTACAGACGATTGGATCGATAGTGAGAAAGTATCTATTCGCTTGAGCATCTATTAACTTTCTATTCACTGAATATATCTGATCAGGAGAAAAAGTGACATCTACAGGGCTCATTCCAATAGTGAGAAGAGAATTTCTAATAGCTTCAGCTTGAATACCTCGTCGTTCTAGAGATTGAAGTGTCCAAGTACGAGGATCTGTCCAACCTTCATATTCTCCAGAACGTATTTTTTGAGCAGCTTTACTCTTACTTAATTGCAAATCTTTAAGTTTCATTCTTCCATAAAGGCTTATGGAGGGTTTTTTCCAGTTAAAGATATCCCAAATCTTTTCCTCAAGAATTCCTTCCTTTCGTAGGTCTTTTCCTCGAATTATATGGGAGATTTGAAGCTCATGGTCATCTATCCCCCACGAAAATTCCAATAGAGGCCATACGCGATACCTTGAACCAACTCGTGGATGGTCTCGTTCAGAAATACGTAACATTACTGGGTCTCGAATAGCTGGATCCGGCGTGTTCATCCCTGTTTTTAGTCTAACAACAGCACCCATTTCTGGGTACGTGCCATCAAGCATTTTTTCCCAGCGTGCGAGATTATCCTCTATACTCAGACTTCGACATGGACATTCTTTCTGTTCAACCTTGTACGTTGTCCGCCAAATAGAGCCATCACAATCACACACATAACCTTGCCCTTTATTGAGGATCTTAACACAGTAGTCATAGAAAAGCTGAAGACGATCAGATTTATAGAATGTCTTGTGCACTTTTACATCTAAGAATGTAAGACCTTCAGGAATTGAATCATAGGCATTGGGGTCAATGATTTTTGTTTTTGATCCAATAGTATCATCGAATACTAGATAGAGTTTACCTTTGTATTTTCTCGCGAGATAATCGTTTAATACAACCATACGGCTGTTGCCAATATGTAATGGACCTGATGGATAGGGTGCGAGTCTTAAAGCGACTTTTTTAAATCTCTCGAGATTTGGGAGTTCTATTTTGATTTCTTTTTTCTTCTTCTCCTGGGAGGGTATGCTCTGTGGATCGATATCAAGCAGACGTTTTGTTTGTTGATCCAGGTTCATCTCATTAACCTTTTTGATAGTGATATCAATCAAAGGACGAATTTGAGCTATCAAGGGTTTAATCTTCTTGGGGTCTGATTGAATTATGGCACCTAGTGTCGATTTTGGATCAGCTTTACCTTTATATTTGATAGCATTAATGAGACAATATTTTAAGATTAATTCATCGAGTTCCAAATAATCTACCTCAAGAAAAGAAAGGATGACTATATTTACGGATACCAAGAGCCCTTTTAAAGTAAGTATCTAGTATTTAACTGAAGTAAATTTTCAAAAAGAGGGTGGATATTTCACTTATTGTCAGTTTCAGTGACAAGCCGGTGTTTAATTTTTTATGGAGAATCTAACAATAGACAAAATTATCTCTCAAAGCCTAGAAACCTTCAAAAATTGTCCAAACCATGAAGATTGCGAAAACTGCAAGAAACAGATATGTGTAAGCATCGTTGCAGTAGCGGATTTTCCGAGTAAATTCGGGACATTCAAAATAATTGGCTTTGTCAATAATAAAGACAAAGAAGAGCATATTGCCATAATGAAGGGAGATGTGGTAGATAAAGAGAATGTTTTAACACGAGTTCATTCTTCCTGTCTAACGGGTGACGCGTTGGAATCATTACGGTGTGATTGTGGACCGCAACTTGGCACTGCTTTGAGTATGATTGAAAAGGAGGGAACTGGCCTAGTGATATACATGCAACAGGAGGGTAGGGGAATCGGATTACTAAATAAGCTTCGTGCTTATGCTCTTCAAGATGAGGGGTATGATACCGTAGAAGCTAATATCGTGTTAGGTTTTGGAGCAGATCAACGAGATTATGATATTTCTGGCGAAATGATACGTACACTCGGAGTAAAAAGTGTACGTTTAATTACAAATAACCCCGAAAAAATTAAACAGCTAGAACAATACTTACCGATAACTGAACGGGTACCCCTTGAATTAGCGACTACAGAGCATAATATAAAGTACATGGAAACAAAAAAACAACGATTTGGACATTATTTAACAATATTCCGTCCAGGTCAAGAATAAGTGTTGAACCATTAGCCTTAATATATCATATGGGTGAATTGTCACATGGATGCAGTTTCTGGTTTTATCAATTTACTAGGTGACCTTTTCTGGGTATATTTGTTCATCTTACTTGGAATTGTTTGGAGATTTTCCCCACTCTACAAGAAGAGTTATGCCACATATATCACGAAGATAATTATTTCCGTTTTTTTTCCGATTTCCATAATATCCTCATTTGCTAATGTCGAAACTTTTGGAGGAATAATCATTCTTCAAATTGCGATAATTTCCATCTTAGTTCATTTGGGAGGGTATTATTTTTTTCTATTTCTCTCCCGAGAGGAAGGTTATACACCAGATAACGGAGCTATTGCCTTAACTGTGACATTTCCCAATGCGCTTTTGTTTCCGTTTCCAATTATTCTAGCAATTTTAGGAAATGATGCCATATTTTATGCAGCTCTTTTTGTGTTTTTTGCAATGATAATAAGAAATACATTCGGAATGTATATTGGAGCTCGATTCAGTAATAATGTACAGGGAGAAAAGGAAAATGGTAGTCAGGGTGAATTCCAACTCAAGAAGCTACTGATCTATGTATTTAAGTTTCCTCCCTTCTTAGCGGTGATAATAGGATTTCTATTGCATATACTAGTTGGCCCTGAAGTGATAGGTTCCTTTCCAGGATTGGACATCTGGAAGTCGATTGCTTTATATGGCTCTTTATTATTAGTAGGGGTTTCTTTTCGTGATTTAAGCGATTTACATCCACAAAAACTATTTTCAAAAAATACTGTCCGCGTTTCGGGAATCAGGTTTGTTGTAGCTCCATTTTTTGCACTTATAGCTGTAATATTGTTTAATCTTGAACCAATTGTAGCAATTCCGATATTAATTCAGAGTATGGCCCCTCCTGCCGTCTCGAATATTGTCTATGGGACCTTTTTCAAGTTAAATGAGTCATTGATGAGTTCAGTAATAACGATTGTAACATTATTGGCATTAGTTGTATTACCGTTTGAATTATTATTATTTCTTACGTTATTTCCAACGTAAATTCCTCATTTGATATCATGAATGTTTTCGAGATTTTCACTAAACCCATAATTGATAAGTCTCATTGATAATATGCGAATTGTTGATGTTAAAATCGAGAGGATTTTCAGTGGCTAAAAAAATGTGGAAAATTGTACCAAAAGGTAAATTCTTCATTGGAGTAAGTGTAACAACCAAAGGAGTATATGGAAATACAGTTCCTTATCCAACTAAAGGTATGGTCGAAGAAAAGATATCAGAGTACTTTCCAGAGGATTTGGTTATAGAAAAATACAACGATGAGGCATTGAACGAGTTGGTTGATCAAGCTGCAGAAATTATCTATCAACGATGGATTGGGAAGGACTATTTGTTTCAAAATGAACCTCCCTTTGATTATAGTGAGTATTCATCAAAGCAAATTCAAGTCTTGAAGACTTGTGCTACTGTCCCTTATGGTACAACACTTTCTTATGGTGAATTAGCATCGAAATCTGGTTATGTTGGAGCAGCGAGATTTGCCGGAACATGTATGGCAAAGACTCGTTTTCCTATTCTAATTCCCTGTCATCGTATTACCCGTGCTAGCTCCTTAGGAAAATATGGTGACGATCCAAACATGAAACAAATGTTACTTGAAAGGGAAGGAATTGATGTGATTAATCTCTTCAGAAAAAAAAGAAAGATTAAGACCCCTATCTAATTGTTAGTATCTTTAATTCATCGATTTAAATTACCCAACCAAAAAAAGTCACAATATACACTGCTTCGCCAGTAAAATAGACTAGAGCGATAAAAGGAAGTTTAACAAACGATTTTGGGACATTCTTAACTAAGATTGTTTCACCAAGATAATTATAAGGAGTTTCGCCTCCTAAATGATTTGTAACTAAATCAAAAGCTCTTTCTTCAGTAATCCAGGGTGCCCATGCTAAAATTACAAATATACCCAGAATCAGAATTGCCCGTGTACGACGTTTCTGAGCTGCATCCATTTTTCTTATCGTGAAAGTTAGCACTCAAAATCATATATATCTTCATTGATTGGTTCATAAAAACTAAAAAAATTACCATAATTCAATACTTTGGCCAATCAATAATCCAAAAAGTAACCCAGCAATGGTGGTAAAGGTAGTGACCAGCAATACAAAAACAGAATTTCTTTTGTCCCCTAGGTATTTTCGAGTCACAAGAATGCTTTGAATTGATAACTCTGGATCAGCTAAGAGATAAGCCAAAAGTGGGCCACGTGCCATCCCAAGTTCTAAGAAGATTTTTGCAATTGGGACTTCCATTAATGTGGGGAAATACATAAACACTCCAAATAAGACTCCTGTGAGATTTGCTACTACTGTATTGCGCCCAACAATATCAGCAATGAGATCGGGGGGAACAAAATATTTTATGAAACCCGCAATAACCACACCAGTTATTACCAGAGGAAAAATTGATTTTACGAAAAAACAGGTTTCTGTAAACCAACTATCAAGTTCTTCAGAATTAAATTCTTGTCTAGTAAATCTAACAAGTCCAATGATTACAATAACTGATAATATTAACTTTGCAAACATATTGGATATACTAGGATCAATTTCTATCCCAGAGATCTGAATATCTGAACTAAAATAAGCGATTTGGGATGTACCCGTCATTAATATATATATTAACCATAAAAAAAGAACAATTTCACGATTCTTTATCTTAGAGGTTAATATTACAAGTATAACGAATCCAAGTACAAATATTAACGTCTGGATTATTGATGGATTCTCCGCAAAAAAAACAAGTACCGAGACAGACGAAAAATAGCTTTCGACAATGAGATCTATCATGAAAGCATCGAGTACAGCAAGAAGAACTGATAGTATACCAAAAATTATTATCAGAATTATGGTAGTAACATGAATCTTTGTACTAGATTGTTCATCACTTAGGACCTCAGAGTCAACTTCCGAATTCGGAGTTCTAGCGAGAGATGATTCATTACCAAAAAATTTAGCCATAATTAATCCAATGGATACTGCAAAAACTATTGCTAATATGGCTCGGGCAACAGCAATATCCATTCCTATTAAAGTACCAGTATAAGTTAGTGCTAGGATATTAATTGCCGGAGCAACAAAGAGAAAAGTTATTGCAGGACCTAGGCCTACTCCTTTTTTCCAGATTCCAACAAATAATGGTAAAACAGTGCAACTACAGACAGCAAGTAAAAACCCAGCGGCTGT
>JAEOTQ010000204.1 GCA_016839785.1 Candidatus Hodarchaeota archaeon
TCGCAGAGAAACCTTTTATCGGTTATCAAGATGATTATTCAACTGTTTATAACATGTCTGTTGTTTTAGAAGATAAATGGGAAAGAATCCAGCCTAATGATAAGATTAGTGACCTTGACGATCCTCGTGATGGTTTTAGTGATGATGAAATTACTCCTGGATCCTATTCAAACCTGCGATTCTCAAATACCACTGGTTTTTCTGACTTCAATAAACAAGATTGGTACTGTATTTGGTTCTATAATATCACTGACGTAACAATTACTGTCGCGTCGTTTGTTGATAATGGAGATCCAGAGGCCAATGGGCCTAGTTTCTTTGTATATGATGAGGAAGCTATAGATGGGACTTTAAACGGTATCGAGAAATTTGATGAAGATGGGAATAGTGGTGATGTTGATTCTATATCTTTAAAAACGTCTTATGATGGATGGCACTACCTCCTTCTTGATAACAGCTATATGAATACTGCAAATTCCTACCAACTGAATATCACAATCGAAGATTCAATTGAAGTTGAAGCAGGTGGTAATGATATAAATGCTACCGCTTTAGGGATGAATGAAGGCCATTACGCAGGATTGGTTATTTTTGCAAGCTCGGATGATTGGTATAAGGTAGCTGTATCTGCTACAGAACGCATTATGGTTGAGCTCAAATGGTTCTCCTTCATAGGTGATCTCCAATTAACTCTCTATGAAAATGAAACCGCTGCAGGATTGGTTGGAGCAGGTGTTCCAATCTTCGGAGGATTAAGGATTGGTCCTCATAGAGCAAACAAAGATATCATTTATCTCATCCACGTTTCGGGTGATAACACCGACCCTCGTTATTACAATCTCACTATTGCCATGGATGAAATTGATGATTGGGCTGAAGATAATGATGACATCTTCCACCCGTATTTACTACCTTCGACCTCTCAAGAAATCCGTCCCACCCCTGCCGATCCTTTTGGAGGATTTTTCTCTCAGGAAGGGGATTTGGACTTTTATGTAATCTCCCTTCTTCCTGGAGATCATCTTACGATAACTATTGAGTTCAATAATACCTTAGGAGATTTAGATCTTGTCTTAGCTTCTGCTAACGGTAATATCATTGATTCATCTACTCTCTCCCTTTCCAATACTGAAACGGTTTCCTTTATGGCCTGGCGTACAGATGTATATTATATCGGTGTTGCAGGAAAAGCGGGATCGTACGCTAATATTGGTGTCGAATATAACATGTCCATTGTTCTCTCCGAATTTGATGACAGCTTTGAATCCAATGATAATGCTCAATCAGCAGCACCAATTGCCGAAGGTGATTATTCTGATCTAATTCTTCGTGATAAAGATGATGATTGGTTCTACGTTTATCTTGCCTCGTCGGATGTAATAGAAATCAATCTGACTTATGTGGCTGGTACATGGGGTGTTGAAGAGTATCTCAATGATATTGACCTTGATCTTTTATTCGATGACCAATCCTTAGCAGTTCAAAGTCGAACCCTATTCAATGAGACATTGACCTTCAATGCTTCACGAAGTGGTAGGTATTATATTGTATGTGTTATTGATGGAAATTCAAATCAATATAATCTCACAATTGATATCGAAGAAACTGATGATATCTATGAAGATAATGATGATTTAGCCCATGCTACCCGAATTAATGTTGTGGATACAGTTCCTGAAGAACCAATATCTAAAGTAACGTCCAATTTACAAATGCGAGTAAAAGATGACGACTTTTATGTCACCAATTTGCCCGCTGGATTAGCAATTATTGTTGAAATTTCTTTTGGCCAAGGGCAGAATTTGGATCTTGAACTTTTATATCCGAATGGAAGTATTATCGATTCAAGCCGTCTAACAGCCAGTACTGCTGAAACTGTTGGTCCTTTTCCTATGAATCAAACATTTACAAGTTATTTCAACAATACGGATATTTACTTCCGCGTGAATATGGATGAAGGTGACGCCACTATCTACTCCCTCACCATCATTATCGGTCCAGAAGATATTCTCATAACTCGTGAAACCGTTCCAGAATTTATCCCTTATACTCCTACAATCCATAAACCAAGCTTTTTTGATACACTATTACCTATGGCTGTTGGCGGAGCCATTATTGGTGGTGGTGGAGCAGCTGTTCTTTATGCTGGTAAAAAGACTGGAGCTCTTGATAAAGGGATTGGAGCTTTAAAAGACAAGCTAGGTGGTAAAGGAGAAAGTGGGGGTACAGGTGGCACTGGCGATACGAAAACCGCGAGTAAAAGATCTCGACGAAAGCCACCAAGCTAATCGTCCTCCACTTTTTCTTTTTTTTATACAATTTCTTAACTTATTGCGCAATGTGATCTCCTTTACTGAGTTGCTTTTTTAAAATATTAGATATTATTCAAAGCAATCCTTGCCTATGTGAGAATCTTTAAAAAATGACTTTATTGCCTCTTTTCTTCATCTAACTATGAATCCACAATACTTAGAGGCGTTTTTCCATGAAATACGAGGGTTACAATATCAAAAAACTAACTTCTGATAATCTTACAAATTTCCAACAAATCGCTATCAAAGCATATCCAGCAATGCTTCCAGATAATTTTCCCCCTGAAGCACAGCAAGCATGGCTCGATCGAATGAAATTGGCCCATGAGGAGAACCCGCTCATCAATTATTATGGATGTTTTAAAAAAGATAAATTAGTTGGTGGAATGATCTATTTCGATTTTAAAATGACTCTCTTTGACCAATTTGCTGAAGTCGGGGGCATCGGAGTAGTGTGTGTGGATTTGCTGCATAAAAAGGAACATGTAGCAAAAAATATGGTCAAAGCTTTTCACGATCATTATTTCGCAAGAGGCATTACGATCACCGCTCTCTATCCCTTTCGACCTGATTTTTATACAGCTATGGGTTATGGTCTTGGTAAAAAAATGAATCGTTATCGCTTCAAACCTAAATCTCTACCTAAAAGTCACAAGATTCATATTGTAAAACTCGGCATGTCAGATACTCATATAACTAAAGATTGCTTTAACCGATATGCCTTAAAAACACATGGTATGATTCAAACTGATGAAAAAGCAATGGAACGATTATTAACAAAACAAAATGTTGTCGGGTATAAACTGAATAATGAGCTCCAAGGTTTTATGGCTTTTAGTTTTAAGAGAGTTGATCCTGATAACTTTATCTTACAGGATCTCATTATTGAAGAATTAATTTATGAAAACAGTGATGCACTCCGTGAGTTGCTAACTTACCTTCGCTCCCAAGCGGATCAAGTTAGGAATTTGTACTTTCATACTCAGGATGATCATTTTCATTATTTGCTACACGATCCTCGTAATGGAGGAAAAAAGATATTTTTAACCTCTCAGGAAAGTAATGTTCAAGGATTAGGGATTATGTATCGTATTATCAATGTTAGGAAATTATTTACAGATTTATCGACATTTAATTTTCGGAATCAATCTGTAAAATTATTATTGACTCTAGAATACGATTTTCTTGAGGTTAACAATGGGAAATTACTCCTTCGATTTGATAATGGAATGTGTTCGGTTATGGATGATATTAAGGATTTTGATGTGGAAATCCAGTTAAAAATTGCTGATTTCTCCTCAATGTTCATGGGAGTTGTGCCATTCAAGAAGTTGTATGACCTTGGACTAGCTCAAATTTCTAATGTGGATTATCTGGATACTATAACTCATCTTTTTGCCACTAAACTCCCTCCAATCACGACTCAACAATTTTAATTTGGTTTGGGGATTTAAGGATCAATGATGTTGTCAAACAATGAAACGTATTCTCAAACCCTTATAATAGATCTCTGTTAACTCTCTCCCAATGGAGAATGGCCGCTACATTTTCCCGCATGAATATTCCCAATGATGGTGTCCATCGTTAAAGAGAGATTTCATTAGTATGTTGGGCCTCAATATTATCAATAAAACAGGAATCTTAGTTTTTAAACATGAATTCACCAGTACATATGATGAAGTAATTGACGAGGATTTGAATGCTGGTTTAATGTCTGCAATTTTTAGTGCCCTTCGTGAAACTCAGCAAGAGACAATAAAAGCTATTCGTTTAAGGGAAAATTATGTCTTTCTTTTGTATGAAGGTGTTTTGACTTATGGGGTTCTTTCTACAACTGAAGAGGATCCTAGACAATATGATTTTCTCCGAGAACTTGTTTTAAAATTTGAAATTATGTATACTAAAGTATTACATGAAGAAACGGTTGTCGAACGTCATTTCTTTGATGGATTCCAAGATATAGTGAAAAAAATGTATAGTGAAATGGTTGAAATTGATATAGCTTCATTGAATAATCTCATCAAAGTATTAGGAAACTCGAAAATACGCAATTACCTGATATACGAAACAAAATATTTTCACCCCGTCTTTAAGTCAATAAACGATCCTTATGTCAATGAACATGCAGATAAAATGACCCAAATCTTTCATCACATAATGGATTTTAGTAAACACGCTAATCAAATTTTCTCAACAGGCGAACTGCATTTCGAATCAATGAAAATATTCACAGTTAAGACAAAATCTCATTGTATTGCGATATTTGATACTACTACTGATAAGGGTAAGGGATTCATGAGAAAAGACCTGAATCAGCTACAAAAAAAGCTTACTTGATTGAATTTCGGCATGCTGATCCCCATTTGTACCATGGAAAGAGAGGTTTTATTCTGCCACAAACATACCTCTTTTAAAAATAAATCCTGTTCCCGATTTAATTATCAAATAAAGGAGCTACTTCATGTTCGATGATCTTCAAAAGATAATTCGGAAGAGTGAGTCATTAGGTGCGGATTATGTAGATGCACGTTATGACGAACTCTTACTTCGTACAATAATTAAAGAAAATGGACGTATCACTCAATTAAAGACAATGAATAGGACTGGTGTCGGATTTAATATCTATTACAAGGGTGCTACCGCATATGCATTTTCTGCTGATATTGGTAATCCTAAAGCATTAGAAGAAGCTGCTCTAGACGCTTTAGGGATAGCTAAGGCAACTTCTGACAAAGTAATCGTGAAATCTGAGATAGATGCCCAATCTCCTGTGAAAAAGACTCTAGAACCAAAACTTCGCGACCCTGCATGGTTAGCTGAGTCAGGAGTGAAGTTAGATTTAATAAATCGAATGGAATCAACAGCAAAAGATTATGGCAAAGATATCAATAGTCTGATACTAATGTATGGGGAGTTATCAGGTAAAAAACTATTCACCAACTCTGATGGAACAGAAATTCAATGGGCACCATATATCTCAGATTTACGTACAACCGTTGTAAGTAAAACCCCAGAAGGTGATTTAGTACGGGCCGGTGATGGACGAGGTGGATCCTATGGGTTGGAATACTACAAACGTGAAGGTTCAACTCCTGAAGATCTGGGACGTAATGCTGCTTTATGGGCCAAAGAACAATTAAAAGCCAAATCGGCCCCTGCAGGAGAGTTTAGAGCTTTTTGTGAGAATAATCTTGTGGGAGTGTTAGCTCATGAGTCTTTTGGACATTTAACCGAAGCAGACTTCATTGTGACAAAAGGAAGTCCAATTCACGATAAATTGGGAGAAAAATTGGGATCAGATATTGTAACAATAATTGATGAAGGAGTTTCTGAATTCAATGGAAAGTCTACGCCCTTATACTTACCTTATGATGATGAAGGAGTACCAACGACTCGTACTGTCCTGATGGAAGATGGTGTTCTCAAGAATTTTCTTACATCCAGATCAACTGCTAAATTGCTAAATTCTGATTATTCTGGGAATGCTAGAGCCATTAATTTTGCCTTTCCACCAATTCCAAGAATGAAAAACACGTACTTCACACCAGGAGACTTAACAGAGGAAGAGGCCATAGAACAGCTAGGGACTGGTATTTACGCAATTCGTACCAGCGGAGGTCAAGTAGAAGGTTCTGGTGACTTCCTGTTCAAAGCAGTCCGTGGGTATTGGGTAGAAAATGGTGAGAAAAAGTATCCTCTCAAAGATGTGAGTTTAACAGGTAATATCCTTGATTTATTGACAAAAATTGAGGGAGCAACAAAAGATTTTGAGCTTTCCTCGGGATATTTCGGAGGTTGTGGTAAAGGTGGACAATTTCCTCTCCCTGTCGGCGATGGAGGCCCTAAAATGTTGTTTTCCAAAGTTCGTTTTGGAGGAGAATCAAAATGAACGAATTCGATGGAATGAAAGACGATCTTTTAAGTCGTATAGATCGTGGGTTAAAACATGGTATAGCCGAAGGTGCTAAATCATTAGATCTATATCTTATTAAATACAATGAATTATCTATCAGCATGGATGCAGGTATTATTACCGCCCAGCGAGGAGGAACCATAGGCGTTGGCTGTCGATGCGTACTTGACAAAAGAATGGGTTTTGCTTCTGCTTCAGGGATTACAGATTCAGCGGTAGATTTTGCAATCGAATCAGCTATCGTAGGTGCCAAAATAAATCAATCTGATGATAGATGGGAATCGTTTATTCAGAATCCAAATTCTGGAAAAGATGGTATTATTGACACTTCTGTATTAGATTTGAGCTCTGAAGAAGCTGTACTTGGTGCAGATACAATTTTTCAAGAAGCTAAAAACTTTGATCCTCGAATAACATCTGTATCAGGTGGAGTTTATGTAGGATACGGCGCGTTTGCTGTAGGAAATACTGATGGCATAGCTAAAGCGTCTGCAACTACAGGCACATTTGGCCAATCATATATCACAGCAGTCGAGAATGGCAAGACAAAAACTGGATTTGATTATATCATGGATCGAGGCGTTCCCTCATTCGATGGTATTGGAACAAAAGGAGCAGAAAAAGCAATTAAATTACTGAATTCAACTCCATTGGGAAAATCAGAACAGAGTAAATTTATTTTTGACCCTCTCGCTGCTGGACAATTCATTAAAACGGCATTAAGTAATTCAGTAAATGGAAAAAGTGTTGTTGAGGGAAGAAGCTCATTCGCAGATAGAATTGGTGACCAAGTTGGTGTCAAAGACCTGGATATATACGATGATGGTCAAATTCTCGAAGATCCTAATGTTCAAGCCATTGATGGTGAAGGCTATCCTAGAACCACAACCCCTATTATTGAAAAAGGTGTATTGAAAACTTTCATATTTGATAACTACTATGCGAAGTCTTATGGGACAGAAAGTACCGGAAATGCTAATAGAGCTAGTCCTCAATCTTATGAATCACTTCCCACAGTCTCCCCAACTACAATCTCAGTTACTCCAGGATCAAAGGATCTAGACGGACTTATTGCCGAAATTGGAAACGGAATTCTTGTAACCGATTTCCTAATGGGTATGATGCACTCCAATCTAATATCTGGTGATTTTTCTATTGTTTCACCTTCGAGTTTTGTGATTGAAAATTGCGAAGTAAAACATCCAGTCGAAGCAGTTACCATTGCTGGAAATCTTTACAGCGCGTTTAACCAAATAATTTCCTTTGGTAACGAGAATCAATTGACTTTTATGGGTAAAGTTCCTTCGATCGCTTTTGATGGATTTACTGTCTCTGGTTAACAGAGGGGAATTTCTCCCTTTTTTTTCTCTCCTCAAATACAGATAAATTTCATAAAGGACATGAATTCTTGTCATATTAAAGATTCCAAGCTTCGATACTAATCTTCAATTCTCTTCAAATGGCAGTATTTCTGGCTAACTTAGGGAAAATCTAGGTGATCGTATGAAAAACCAATTTGACGGAAACACTACTGATCTTACAACTATTTCTCGCTTATTGGATTCTGAATATCAAAGTACCTTGAAAAATGCCTTTATAAAGATCGGTCTCAACACCTATGAATCCAAAGTCCTTATTTCCCTTTACATATTAAAAGAGTCAGAAGCAAAAGCCATTGCAACTACTGCTCAGGTACCTATGGGACGAGTATACAGTGCCCTTGAAAATTTGTCCACTAAAGGACTGGTGCAGAAAATTAAAGTGACAGGAAAACCATTCCGATACCGAGCAAACGATTACGAGCCTGCTCTTCGATCTATTCAAGATGAAGTTAAGGAGGAGGTGGATTCAGCACTAGAAAACATCATGGTTGGAATGAAACAAATACAGAAGTTAACGATTGTCCCTGATCCTGAACCCTTACTCGAACCAATTGAAGTAATATTTGGTGATTTGAATATCTCCCGTATTCTTCGTGACACTATCTTGAGTACTGAAGATCTACTTTATCTGTCTCTGTCAATCAAATATTTAAAGAGTCAAAAACCCGCCTTAGAAAAAATTATGAAGAGAAATTGTACAATTTTAGGAATTAGTGTCTCAGATGACGATAAAACCGAGCTGGATTCGTTAAAAATCCCTAATTTTTCAATTAATCTGCAAGACGCCATGCCTGCACTAAAAATGTTCTTTTTGGAGAAAAATACGGGTTTTAACGGAGTAATGGTGGATAATCGTACAGTATTCTTAATCCTCCTAGAGGCAGAAAAGGAACCGTACGGGGTCCTGATCAGACATCCGTCACTAGTACATACGTTTTCTCTTCTTGTACAAAGCCTAATCACCCAATTAGATGAATGATTCCTAAAAAAAAAGAGGAGGAGGTATAGGCCTTAATCAATGCCTAATCTTGAGGTCGCTTTGACTAACAAGAAGATAACAAATGCTACAATGATAAATGTAACTAATTCACCCGTGAAATGTCCGATCAGGAATATTCCATTAGGACTTTGAGCTGTTGGAAATAGAGCGATTTCTTCCCACGCAACATCTGGCATTATGAGATTGATGAGAGGCATTATGAGGTCACTAACAAGTGCCTGAACTAAAGCACCTAAGTAAAGACCGAGAATAAAGGCCACTGCGAGTCCCATAACTTTATATTTCATTAAGAACCCTTTAAACTCCTCATAAAAGTTTTTAGGAGGAGCAGGGGGTGGAGTAGGGGCAGGCTCTAATAATTCACGTATTTTACGGACTTCTTCTAATAAATCAGCATCTTTTGTCATTTTTTCACGCTCTAAAACTAATTGAGATAATTTCACTAGTTATAGGTTGAAATCTATAAGCTTTTTTCTTTGCGATTTTATTTTGGGAATGGAAATAATAAGATATTTTCCCATAAACGAATACCGAATAGAGCGTTTCATCTCTCTACTACTTATTGGGGTACTGAAGAATCAAATTCGATTAAATCTACTCCGATCATTCCTTTCCAACGCTCAAATAGTCGTTCAAATGCAGTGATTAACTTTTCATCTAATTCAAAAGATTTTTCTCCCTGAAAATTGAATATTTTTAAAGATTTTACTTTCTTGTCATATTTCGCTTCCAACCTTCCAATAAATTCTCCCTGATATAATAATGGATATACATAATAACCCCAAATACGATCTTGAACTTTTTTATAAACCTCCCAGACATATTCAAATCCAAAAAGTCGTTTCAATAAATCACGCTCCCATATTACAGGATCTAAAGGTCCAATAATACGAATTTCATCATCTAACGATTTAATACTCAAATTTTTCCAATTAGAGGGAATAATGTATCCTGAATCATCCTTCATCCTAGCTATTATAGGGTGGATTTTTCCAGATTGAGATTTTTCAGACAATAGAGACGTCAATGAAAAATCTTGCTTCTTACTTGAAGCAATCGAACCATCTTCAGCAAATGATAGCTTTCCAATAGGAATAACTGGAAATGCTTTTGATTTTAGAGTTATTCTATAAAGCTGGCGTTCTTCTTCACTGTATTCTTCCTTAATTAACAGATTCTTCTGAATATAACGATCGATTAGATCATAAATCTTTCTGAAGTTCTTATCTCGTTCAACTATTGCTAGTTTCCTTTGTACCCATAAGAGTTCGAGTGCAGTTCCAGAATTAGTGCTTGACTTCCATGAAGCATATTTAGGATCAGCTTTCCCCAATTTAGCTAAATCAGAGCTTTTTGTTGGCCCATGCTCTTCTATATGCTCAAAAACTTCCTCTAATAACTTACTCCCTCCTACCTGTTCTAAATTCTTGAGTAATCTTGAATAATACCGACCAAGATGTTCCTGCTCTGTATAACTATTAAAAAAGGGGAAATGATCAACTGTGATAGCATTTAAGTTATGAAAATAGGTTTCAAATACCAGGTGCTCATTTAAATATGCAAGACGCTCAAATTGTCCGAGAGAATAGTCAGGAACACGAGCACTAAAGAAATAATCATGGTATCTGCCTGCGGGGTTAAGTGGATCAAGTTGTACAAATCCATGCATATCAAGAACCTTTCGAATTCCCTCGTCACCAGTTCCGAGCCACGTATGCAAATTACATCCTACAAGAAGTATACGTTTTAGTTCATCTTGCGTCAATGTAGGTATTTCTGATTTTTTCATGTACAATTCACTTCGCGTAGTGAACTATTAAATTTAATTACAAAACCAGTTGATTTTGTCGTCAGAATACTCCAGAAATTAATAATTCAGTTAAAAAAATAAAATTGAAAAATCCTTAATACAGAGTGTTCTGACAAATTTTTAAGGAGTAGAACAAGAGGAAGCAAGTACAATGGAAAATCCAGTTTTTGCCTGTGTATCAAGCGGTGCGGATATAAGAACTTTATTTTTAGTGGCTAGCATCCGAGAATATGCTGGTAACATGTCTAGCAGCCCTATTTATATTGTTGTTCCAAAATCAGATAAGAAACTTCCTAATGACTATGTTCGACATTTATTAACTATGGATGCGAAAGTCCTTGCGTTCACTCCTGATCCTGACCTAGGAAAATTTCCATTCGCGGGATTTGTCCAAGCTGCAGCAACTGCGGAAGCTTTTGCTAAAGAGAATGACAGAGTACTAGCATGGTTAAACCTTGATACATTAATTCTCAATCCACCAACAGATTTTATAATAGATCAAGATATGAAACTGGCTTATAGACCAGTCCATCACACTTTGATTGGATCTATTTATGATAAACCAATCGACCCTTTTTGGGAATTAGTTTACAAGAAATGCGGAGTTCCTAAGGATAGTATTTTTCCCATGCGGACACATATAGACGATCAAGTTCTTCGCCCATATTTTAATGCTGGATGTCTTATAATTCGCCCCGAGGAAGATTTATTGCATCTCTGGTTGACTAAGTTCAAAGAAATCTATCAACATCCTAAAATGCTAGAGTATTATGAAAAAGATGCTCTCTATAGTATCTTCATCCATCAAGTGATATTAGCTGGTGTGATTCTTAGTTCACTGAAGAAAGAGGAAATGGTCGAGCTGTCCTTTGATTATAACTATCCTCTTCACTTATATTCCGAAAGTGAAACTAAATACCAACCCAAAGACATTAATGAGTTAATCACTGTTCGTTATGAGGAAATAAATGTGTGGGAAAAGATACCATTTCAGGATCCGATAAAAACATGGTTAACGACTCAAAAACTCGTTTTTACTGCGTAACCATAAGAATTAATTTGCTTCTTTTGATCAATTCTCTCTTCCCATGGAATGAATGAAAAGAGGACTACTAGTATTAATTAAACACTAGTAGCCTTCCAATACGGCGGTAATTGAAGAAACACTCTTTTCAAAATAACTATTGTTATGTGGAGTTAATAATTTCCTGCTTCGATTTTAGTAATTTCATCTAGATCTGCTAGTCAAACTGGGGTAACCACCGCTTTTCTACTTCAAACAACTCATTAACCATGTCACGTATTTCAGATGGGGAGCAAATGCTTGAAGTATTTGGATCAAGCAACACTGCATGATAGATCTTCTCACGATCGAGTGAAAGGGCCCCTTCAACAGCGGCCTTCTGAACCATTATGTTGGACATACAAAGAGCTTGACAGACTGTCGGTAATTCAATTCCACCTTGGGGATGTGCCCCTAAACTATCAAAAAAGATGGGAACTTCAACACAACAGTTAGAGGGTAGATTTGTTATAAATCCTTCATTTAAAACATTACCATTCACTCGCACAGGCGTTGTACTCTCCATGGCGTTAATAATTTGGGGAGCATATTCCCAGGAGGGAACTTCTTTATGTTGGAGATTATCTTGATTTAACTTTTCAAGAAATTCTTTTTCTAGATTTTGTTGAGAGACTCTCTGGTCATTATAATCTAAAGCATGTTCGAGCTCCGAAAAGAAACCCTCTCCCCGGTACTTCTTTAAAAGATCAGGACGTTTTCGATAATACGGTAAATACTCGCTCAGATGCCCTGAGGTTTCAGTCATGAAGTACCCCGTGGCATTCATCATGTCTACACGTAGTTTCTCAACATCAGTCAGGAAGAATTGAGACTTACTTGCTTCACGAATGAGAGGATAAGCATCATGCCATTCTGCATTGGAATCCTTATACTGGACTTTTAAAAACCAAGCAAGGTGGTTAATACCTGCACATAAGTAATCAAAACCTCGTGGATCTACATCCATATAATGTACAGCTAACTCAAGTACCGCAGCTGTTCCAAAAACTCCATGACACAAGCCAAACGTTGAATTTGGGAATATAGAATTACAATACCAGGTATTCATAGCCATGGGATTTGTGTAATTTAAAAGGAGGGGATCTGATCCCTTAGAATTATCTGAATTATAGCCATGAGATTTAATATCATCTAATAAATTTTTAAAGAATGTAGTTGTTCTCAAAAACCGAAATACCCCTCCAGGTCCTATAGTATCCCCGACACATTGAGTTACCCCGTATTTCAATGGAATTTCCAAATCGTGTTTGACAACATCCAACCCACCAATTAGAACTGTATTTATAATATATTTTGCATCAGTTACTGCCTCTTTTTGATCTGTGGTCCTTTCTATTGTCACATTTTCAAGAACTGGAAGATTATCTTCACGGTATTTCTGCATATACCTGAACATGAGATCTAGTCTTTTGGGATCTATATCTTCTAGGTATAAAACGATATCATCTTGAAGAGAAGGATAAGTAAGGATATCTGTAAGGAGTGTTTCACCAAAAACCAATGAACCTGCACCAATAAACGCAATCTTTTTCATACGCTATGTATTTCCAGAGTGGTTTTAATCATTATTATTCTTGGAGATTAAAATCATTAAGGAAGTCAAAATACCAAAAACTGTATCCAATGATTATAAAAACAAGGAAAAGAATCCCCCCCCTAATACCAACATCCTAGGTATCCGACAAGTTATTGACGAAGAAATCCGAAGCAATTTTGTGAATATGGTGATACATTTTTTCTGTAGGTTCATGTAAGCTCTCAATTATCTCCGTGTAGACTAAATTTGGGAAAATTTCTTTAGCGCGAGGAATAACTCTTGAAGCAGGAAAAAGTATGTCATTTTTTGCCGCCATAACTAAAGTAGGCGCTTTTAGATCGTCCAATTCACCATCATAAGCAGGACGGGGCATTTTTGGATTGATATTCATGTACCTAAAGATAGCATCAAGTAGTTCCATTCTTGGCTTATCAAATCTCGTCATTAAAGTACTACATAGCTTTCTAAGGTTCTGATGTGTAGGACGTACTTTATATCTGATATATGGGATCAATAGTTTAACTTTATCTTTCATTGATTCACTAGCAATCCCAGAAGGTACAAATAATGACAATTTGTCTATTTTTTCAGGAGCAATTGTTGCTAATCTAATTGCAATACCTGCTCCAAAGGAACCAGAGTAAATATTCACTTTCTTCAATTGTAATTCCTCAAGAACATCCAATAACCAGTATCCATAACTCAAATCGTTTGAAGAAAGGCTAGTTTCATCACTCTTACCAGGGTGCCCAAGAGTATCAATAGCAAAAAGATTAAATTTCTTTATCATTGGTACGTTGCTTGTCAACATATCAGGAGTGTTTGAGTTTCCTCCATGTAAGCATACTAGCGGGATTGAATCTTTTCTTCCAAGATTCACCACATGAGTCTCACCGTAACGTGTATTTATATAAATATCTTCAAATGGTTCTTTCAGATAACTCAGATGCTTATCGTAGAGGTTGAGTAATATTTTCTTTCCTTCAGAAGATCTATATATGGATTTTTGAGCCATAAACTCACTTTCTATTCATATATTCCCATTATACAAAATAGGAACTCCTCTTGTTAAATGGTGATATTCGGGCAAAGAGAAACCAACTTCAATTCGCATGGTAGTTTGAGAATTATTGACCTAGAACTGAATTTCGGGGAGATGAATATTCTTCAAAAGGCGAAGTACTAATTTTATCAATGGAAACCACTATGGGAATAATGCGTCCTTTGGTATTGACAAGCCTTGTTACAATTCTAGTTTTCCCTATTTGCATGATACTAAGTGGAAATTCATTTTCAAATACCATGAATTTACCCGAATTCCCTCTAGATGATGGCCTTACTATAACGTTCCCCAATGGAGGAGAGACGCTTAATGGAACTGTAACGATCGAATGGGTACTTGAAAGTATATATCTAGGAGATTCACCCTGGTATGCAGTTTTTTATACCCCAAACGGGGGAACCAATTGGATTCAATTGGTATTTATCACGCTAGACACATTTTATGATTGGAATACACCCCTTTATGAGGAATTTGGCAGCAATTTTTTGATTAAAGTCATTGCAAGTAGTAAAAGTTGGGAAGACAAGGAAGATGTCTCTGATGGTGTATTTACTATTGATAATAGGATAGAAAGTTCTTCTACTACCACAACCGTTAATAAAGAATCTCAAGATCAAGGAATTCTATTGGTTGGTCTCTTTGGATCTATATTTATTCTTTCTGGCATTGGAATTATGTATTATCGTTCTAATCCTCGGTACAAGGATCGAAAGACTTTTGTTGAACTAATACGCACGAGTGAAGCTGAATATTTGAAAGAAATTCGAAATAAAGTGATTATTGGACTTGATAACATTAAAAGTTCCTTTTCCTCCCAAATAAGAGAGATTCCACTATTAGAGGTGGAAAGTCAAACTTCTATGATAGAATATTTTCCAACCATGTTTCGAGAAGATCTCCGTTCAGAAATGAAGGGAAAAACTGTGTTAACACTTATTGAGATTGCTTATCAGGATCCAAGTGAAACCAATCCAACTAAATTAGCTCAAAGTCTAAAAATTCCCACTCCTACCCTCACCAGAGAAATAAAGAAGCTAGTTGACTTACAATATATCGAAACATTCGTTTCTGCTCAAGTTCTTCAAGACGCACGATATAGAAATTTTTCAATTACTTCAAAAGGATTTTTCTTTCTTTCCACTCTGAATGAGGCTCTAGAGATTACAATTAATCGATTAAAGGACAAACTGCTCTGATACGACAAGAGAGGATAGGAAGTTTGAATCGTTCATTTTGGATTTAATGGAAGAATTTGTTTCAAATTCGAAAATTAAGGTACAAAATTTCTCCTCTACTCCTAAATGCATCGAGTACGATACTTTCATTTTTGAAAGTACAATCTTTATTTTTATTCATTAAATCATGTACTTGGGTTGGTTTGTCGAGTAATTGTTTAAAGAGATTTCAGTCAAAAGGGCTATTAAATTACTCGATTTTCATTGAGGTAATTGATTTGAGAAATACAAACAAATTAATAACACTTACCCTTATTACAGTTTTTTTACTGACTATAAATATTGTCAGCTGTAATTCTACCTTAGGTACACATCATGAGCAACATATACAAGTTGAAATAGGAAATTTTGTATATAGTACCTTTTTAGGAGGAGATAATCCCCCTGATCTGTCTGAGGACCATGTAAAAGATATAATTACTGATTCCAATGATAATATTATCGTCACTGGTTATACCTTATCTAACAATTTTCCTATCAAAGATGCTTTTCAGGATACTTTTGCAGGTGGGGGTAAGGATATTCATGGAGTTGGAGGAGATGCTTTCATCACAAAATTTGATCAAAATGGCCAACTCATTTGGTCAACATTTCTTGGCGGATCCAGTATGGATGGAGGATTATTTGTTGAGGTTGTAGAAGTCGATAACATTGTAGTAGTAGGATTAACTACTTCTATTAATTTCCCCACAACAGAGGATGCATTCCAGCAAGATTACTCTGATAATTATGATATCTTCATCACGAAATTTTCTTCTAATGGATCACTCCTATATTCAAGCTACTTGGGTACAACAGGTAACGATAGGGTAAATGATTGTGATTTAGACTCAGTAGGCAATCTAGTTATCTCTGGGGGTACTAGTTCAAGTGTTTTTCCAGTAACATCAGATGCTGAACAGCCAGTTTTCGGTGGAAGCTCAGATGGATTTCTGATGCGTCTATCTGCCAATTGTACAACTATAATATACTCCACTTTCTTAGGTGGAACCAGTTTTGAAGGAATTGATAAGATTGCTATAGATAATAATGATAATATTGTTGCTACTGGGTTCACAGTAAGTCCTGACTTTCCTATTAGTGTAGATGCTTACCAAGATGCTATTACAGGGATTCATCGTGATTTTTTCGTAGCTAAGTATAATTCTTCAGGTCACTTGAAATACTCTACATACTTTGGGGGGTCACATATGGATGATTGTTTTGGAGTGACAAC
The DNA here is from genome assembly GCA_016839785.1 of Candidatus Hodarchaeota archaeon. Taxonomy (GTDB): domain Archaea; phylum Asgardarchaeota; class Heimdallarchaeia; order Hodarchaeales; family Hodarchaeaceae; genus Hodarchaeum. The sequence continues at coordinate 16,553 of JAEOTQ010000204.1, forward strand.
TGATTCAGGTGGGAACATCATCCTAACAGGAAGAACTTGGTCGTCTGACTTCCCAATAATGAATGCTTGGCAAGAAAATTATAGTGATATTGAGGTAGACGGATTTGTTACGAAATTAACTTCAGATGGTCAAGAATTAGTATTTTCTAGCTATTTTGGTGGGTCTGCTTGGGATACAGTACATCATCCGAGTGTTGATGCTAAAGATAATATCATAGTTAGTGGTATTGCTGGATCTGATGGACTACCTATAATAAATGGATTCCAAGAAGCACATGGAGGATCGTGTGATATTATTATCATGAAAATTTCTCCAACTGGACAACCACTGTTTGGATCATATTTAGGTGGTACAGGGCTTGATCATCCTTGGCAACAATACCTGACAGATGATAATCTTTATTTAGTTGGCTCTGTGAACTCTTCAGATTTCTTAATTTCTGACAATGCGTTTCAACCAATACTTAAAGGAACTCAAGACGGATTTCTTTTTCGGTTTGATATTGAAGGTTACCTCACAGCCTTATCAACATCCACCACTACTACCAACACCTCATCATCTACTACTCAGAGTACGTCAAGTTTCGACTTATATGTTGCTTTTTTCGCTCTTCCATTAGCTGTGGTAACTTGTATGAGAAATCGTCAGCATAGAAGAAAATGAACTAGTTGAGAAAAACACAAGTTCTACTCAATCTAGGTGAGTAGATTGGGAAGGAGAATTTTTGCTTTATTTGCGACGATTTTCCACTTTCTGGCTATCTTGCGGCCGTAATTTCTACAATATCTTCATCAGTTAAGTGATGATCTAATCCTACTCGTTGACCTGGAAATTCAACAGAAGACCCCCATATTTTTGCATAACGAAAGTATTTAACTAAATCATTGTGAATTTTACTCGTCAAATCATAAACTGTGGATCCACTAGCAATTATAAATGGAGTTTTTACTGGTTCTTTTCTCGGGGGCTTTGTATAAACTCGAATAACTTCTAGGAGGTCATATATATGCTTTTTAAGTTTGTTTAATGATTCTGAATTGTTAATAGCGATTGGTAATATTGGAATTTGTGTTTTAGCCCTCAGAATTTCATAATTCTGTTTAGAATTAGGTAGATCACCCTTTGTAGCTATAATTCCGAGATTATAAACAACTGAATCATTTTCCGATTCGAGTAATTTTGAATTAACTAACTGAGTAATCAAGAATTGGTATTGCCTTTCAATGTCCATTGATAGATCTATGACTAATAGGATAGAGTCACTAGTTCTTGCTACTCTGACTATCTGTTTACTGATATTCCAGTCTTCTTTGAAATCCAAGAATCCAGGTAAGTCAATTATTTGTATTTTAACTCCTTGAAATTCCAATGTCCCAGCGAGGGCTTCCCGAGTTGTATGAAGATAGCTTCCTGTTTTTACATTCGTATTTGTTATGGCATTCATCAAGGTACTCTTACCAACATTGGATAATCCAAATAACACAACTCGCCCATCTCCAGATCGCGGGATAAGGAAGGGATCATATTGTCTATTACTCCCTTTCTTTGGTTTTGCTTTCGTATCTGATATATAACTCTGTAATTGTTTTATGTAAAGCTTAAATAATCCATTTTTATCCAATTTTTTCTCTGTAATGTCTTGAATTGTATCTTCTAAGACTTTAATTAGCTCATCGCCTTCTAAATTTCGAATTTTTCTTACGACACTAAATTTGTACCATTTAAACTTAGTATTCCAGTTCATTTTTCTCAATCCTTCTTATTTTGTCTTTTACATTAATATAATCTAGTTGAATACATGATTTGATCTAGAATGATTAGATAGACGTAGTCGAAGGCATTTAGATTAGCTAAGTTCTAGTTGAATCCAGAACCTCTTAATTATTAATGAGTGGTATTTCTTGCTTGAATGAATTCTTCAAAAAGAATGAAATGACCAAAAAGAACGATACTACTCACTCTAATTAATAATCAAGGAACCCTGAGCTGTTTATGACGTCAGAACTAAAAATCCTAGCTGTTTACGTTTTTTAAATGCCAGGGTATGTAATCCTACAATAGATCTAATCAAATTAGAGCGCGCTTCTCGACAGCGCACCTACTTACATCAAAAGGGAGAAGGTCATTTTCATACCAAGATGATGTGACATTCAGAATTCAAATATTTTCCGATTAGGGTAAAATGGTTCTATCCCAAACTAGTCAATGAGAACTGAGATCGGATTCTGTTACTTTTCTTCTGGATATTTTAAGCCCCATTGAGACCGTAACCTATCCATTGTCTTCATAATCTCTAAAGTTTCATCTAAGGGCAATACTTGGCTTTCAATTTGGTTTGTTCTCAAGCAATTTCCAGCTTCTATCGATTCAAACTGAAAACCAGTAGATTCATATGGGATCTGAATGATCTTTGTCTTCCGTTCATTCAAATGCAGAAAAATTTCCGTAGGGTGACTGAAATCTGGAATACGCATATATCCTTTGGTACCAATTATGAATGCATCATGTGGCATCACATATTTATTAGAGGAAGATATCATCGTAGTAGCTCCATTCTTATATGAAAAAAAATAATTTGCAAATACATCAACACCCGTTTCTCCCAAAATTACTCCACTCATTATTTTCTGAGGTGATTGTTTCATAATCATACTCGAAAATGAGATTGGATAGACACCGACATCCAATAACGCCCCCCCTGCTAAATGTGGATTAAAAACTCTGTGATCATTCCCATAGGGAAGGTTTACGCAGAAATCACCTTTAAAATGCAGTATCTTACCAAGAATTCCTTCACTGTGAATCATATCTCTTAGTTTCGTAACACAAGGTAGATATCTTGTCCACATTCCATCCATCAAGAGAATTTTCTTCCTTCTTGATTTCTGAATAAGCTGTTCCGCTTGATGAGCATTTACTGTGAAGGGCTTTTCGCTCAGCACAGGTTTTCCATGTTCCAAACAGAGTGACATATTTTCAAAATGGAAATTATGTGTAGTAGCTACATAGACAATATCTACATCAGGATCATTTACTATCTGTTCATAATTATTAAAACGTTTTTTAACATTAAACTTACTTCCAAATGCTTCTGCTTTTCCAGATTTTGAGGCCACTGACTCTAATTTTGCATCGGGAAGTTGATTTAATCCTTCTGCAAAAGCATGCGCAATGTGTCCACAACCTAGGACCCCCCATCGAATTTCATCTGTATCAGTAATAATCAACACCAATATATGGTATAAAAGTAGGGATTTTATGTATAGAACTTTCGAATAATAGTAATATCTTCGGTGGATAGTTTCGTCAAATTTGTATTTTACGACAATAGATCCCATACTAGTCCAAAGTAGGAAGAAGGAGAAAAAAAAGAGAAAAGGGAAGAAATTATTCTTAGATTGTTTTATTTCTGTCCCCGTAAGTTCCACCAGTTGGATATCTTGGGTTTCAGGAGGTAAAATAATCCTAACCAAGCTAATATTGCTAAAATTGGGAAAATGAATAGTCCTTCAGTTTGGAGATTTGGATCTCTATTTAACAACATTACAAGTGCCATACAAAGAACAGCAGTTGATAGAGTAACGAAAAAGCCATAGAAGGCCAACATTACGGAATAGGCTTTCTTAGGTCTAGTAATCAATAGATATAATCCCACGAATCCTAAGGGAATAGTAATTCCCAGATCGAAATAACGAATAACCCAAAATACGTTTGGGGATTCTTGATATGATCCTGTTGAGGTATCACCTGTTGAAACTACTTCTATTATCTCCTGAAGCCACATAGAGACAAAAAATAGTAAAAAAACAGTCATCAATATCGCATATATCCTCAAATTTCTTGTATTAAACTCAGGTGCATCATCCTCGGTGAACATTGATAAACTACCTATAAAAAGTATTAATCCACCAATTATCAATGAGAGAAAGAGCCAAAAATATTGCTCAGTATTTCCAGAGTATGATGGATGATTCCATTCTTGTCCTATCCCATAAGCGAGGCCTGTATAGAGGCACACATATATTCCTACAAGTATGAGGAAATATTTTGCCTCAGCTCTCCTTCTAAGATGCAAAATTCCTCCTATAAGGCACAGAGGAGCAAGTAAAATAAGATTTACGAGATCTTGCCCTTGAGTTTGGGAAATAGCAGAAGGAGAAGTTTTATGTTTGAGTATCTCTAGTCCTAGTGGGCCTAGAAGTGTTAAAAGTATTAATAATACCGCTATAATCAGTGCAGTTGTACTTAATACCATTCTTTCAAAAAGTTCGTGTTTCGTTTCGATTTCCATTTTCATTCCACATTTTTCATGTTTTTTACATTAGTGAGATCAATATCCAGCCGTAATTCACCTGTTTCGAAGTTTAACACAAGAACGGATTCTGAAACTAATTTTATTTCTTCAATCTCTCCCATTACTGCAACCAATGAAAATTCAGTTGAGGTAAGTTTATCACAATGAATAGTTTGAAGTGCGTCTTGATCGCTAAGGGTTAGAACCAGTTTCTGAATATTGCCCATTTTATCTCTAATTAAGTCTTGATATTAAGGTCAGATAAGCTCTTTCTGACTGAATTCCTAACAATTTCGATCCATCCGAAAAAATTGGGCCGATCAAAAAAAAGTAGGTAAATCTGTAATTATATCTCCTTTCTCCCAATAATAATTCCAGATTCTCAGAATGAATTCCATACCTAATTTATCCTCTTGGCTCACGTAGAATCCCTCACTAAAGTCGGGATTTCCATGATTGTCTGGAAAAAAGAGCATCCCCACATCTCCATCGGCAATTAACAGTGCGGTAGATATTCGTGGTAATACTCGAGCAATTGTACTCCGATTGACGTTTTTGATATTCGGCCGATACTTAGCCATTTCTGGAGGGACTATATAACGTGTATTCATCATCTCTTTACCAAATGGGAACGCTTGATCAGTCATAACCCATACATCTTCTTTTAAGGATTCTGTAATTTCCTGTAGCTTTAACATGACATTTCCTGTCCCTTTTATTAATTGACTGTCTGATAGCTGATCTATATCTCGTATAACGGATGTAGGCAGATTTAATAAGTCATGTTCTTGAAAATATTCTGCATGGTGAAAGATAAAATCAAGAGGAGCAAAAATAGTAACCATAAGCTCTCCAAATGTTGTTAATTTTAACTTTTTTGAGCCTATTTCCTTTTCTACAAGTTTTTGCTCGATTAATCTATTTAAATGACGTGAAACTTCCGAATTCGAGATATCCAATTTCTTTGAGACATCTGTAAATGATAAAGGGGAGAAATTAAGCTGTTGCAAGATTTCAATTCGAATTGGATTAGCAAATTCCATAAGCAGATGTTTTTTTGATTCCATTCCATTCAGGCCAAGTTGTTTTTCTTTAATATTAAGAAGTTTGCAGGTTTTCAAAATTCCCAAACTAAGTGCATTTGGAAATCATTATTTCTTAAATAGGGACACAGGAGCAATCTAATGCTTTGAATCCAAATAAATAAAGATCGGATACCAATTCTACAGAATTTTCTCAAGATACAAACCATCCTGTTATTTCTCTTCTCCCTTCTCAACAATCAGTCTATCCCAAGGATGGAACCATACGTCTCGAAGGTTACCCAGTGAAGATCACTAAATGTACTCTAGGTTTCAAAGTCTGAATAACCATCGAAAATTTTTATTTCCTTTGTTCAAGCCTGTTTAACCCGAAAAACAAGTAGACTGAACACCCAAAAAAACCCTGAATGTTGAAAGACGAAGAATTCAAAAAAGATCAGAATTTCTAAAAGGAATACTGTTACTTAATCGAATTATGTGAAGATTGAATTCAAATTTAATATATAAAGCAGGTGTTGTTATGTCTGTCACTGAAAGTGTCTCTCAAAGAGTAATGTTATCATATGGAGTGGGAAAGTTCCTAGCTGAATTTTTCGGGCAAGCTTTTCTTGTAATAGGTTTTTTTTATTACGAAACTGTTGTTCAACTCGACCTTGGATTAACTGCATTAGCGTTTATCCTATATTCTTTATGGAATGCCGTGAATGACCCTCTTATCGGCTACTTCACAGAGAAAAAGCAAACTAGATTTACGCAGAAATATGGTAGGCGATTCCCATGGATTTTAAGCGGTTCACTCCTATATGCAGTTTCGTTCATTTTAATATTTGCTATTCCAGAGACCTTAACTGACCAAATTGTTATTTTTCTCTGGCTACTCATCTCTATTTGTTTGTTTGATTTTCTATTTAGCTTATGGGATGTATCTTATCAGAGTCTTTTCCCAGATAAATTTCGTACTGAGGAATTAAGGAATCGAACAGCTGGTTATGGAGCAGGTATTGGTGTTTTTGGGATTGCCTTTGGGTTTATCTTAGCTGGTTCACTGACAGACTCAAATGTATACTCAAGCTATATCACTGCAGCTTTTATATTCGCATTTATTGGAATTATTGCAGTATTATTGATGGTGTTAGGTGTTAAAGAAACTCCTGATATGATTGAACGCTATTTACAGGATAGACAGATGAAACAAGAAGATTCTTTTATTAAAGAGTTGATAAGTGCTTTAAGAACACGAAATTTCTTTGCATGGATAATTCTCTATCTATTTTATCAATCAGCGGTAGTTTCATTGGTTTCATCAATCGAATATATTGGAGATTATATTTTACCTCCTGATACTTCGACTCTGTTAATTTTCGTAGGTTATTTACTTGGTGCACTGCTTACAATTCCAATGTGGTTGAGATTCGCAAAAAGAGTTCAAAGTAATCAAAGGATGCTTATGATTACTGCTTGTGTAATGGTAGTAGCTTTACTTCCAATGACTTTTGCTTCTTCGCTGATAGAATTCTCCAGTTTAGCAGCTGTTATGGGTATTGGCTTTGGAGGATACTGGATGTTGATGAATCCCGCTTTGGCGGATGTTATAGATGAAATAGTTGTAAAAACAGGTAAAAGAAATGATGGAATTTATATGGGATTCAGAGCATTCTTTGGAAGGCTGGCTATTGCAATCCAAGCCCTTATTTTCTTGTTTGTTCACGAATTAACTGGTTTTGTCCCAAGGGTTGAGCAGACTGAAAGCGCAAAGTTAGGAATCAATCTTCATACTGCAACGATTCCAGCGATCATCCTAATTTGTGGTGTAATAATTTTTTGGTTCCTAAATACCCTTACATCAGAAGAAGTCGCATCTAATAAGATCAAGTTGAAGGAATTGAATTTATAGCAGTTCAGTTCAACTTTTTTTCTTTTTCTTCCTTTTAATTCTCCACAAAAAAAATCGCTACAACAGTTTTTTGTTTACCAATGTTTAAAATTTACTTCTTCATTAGTTTAGTTAGGTGAGAATATATTTTATCCAGTTTCACTGTTTCTTCTGTTCCCTTGCGCATATCTTTCAGCGTTACTGTGTTTTGGGCTAGATCTCGTTTTCCTGCTATTATGACAAAAGGAATCTGTAAACGATTAGCATATTCAAGATTTCTCGAGATATTACGATTTAAAAGATCAACTTCCGATGGAATTCCTCTTTGACGTAACTGTGTGGTAATTTCTATACATACATTCAGAGTTTTTATTGGGATAAGATAGACCTGTGTTTTGCTCATGAGAGGAGTTTGACGTGCAGCTAGTGCATCGTAAATTGTATCTAATCCGAAAGAAATTCCAACTGCTGGAATTGCTTGATCTGAATTAAGGAATTTTCCAATAATTTCATCATAACGGCCACCAGCGCATAAAGATGAGTCAAGGACCTTCGGATCTTTCGCAAACGCTTCAAATACCGTTCCTGTATATATTTCTAATCCACGGGCAAGACTATACAACAGTTTGACATCATCTACTATCCCAAAAATTGTTAAATAATCGTAGAGCTCTCTTAATTCTAGAATTCCTTGTTTTCCTATAGTATTGTCAATCCTAGTTTCTAACTGATTCAATATTTCCAAATATTGACCTTCCAGACTGAAATAATCAAAGATGTTGTCTGTTAATTCTGAACTAACACCTTTCATTTCCAATTCTTCACGAACACCTTCTATACCTATTTTCTTCATTTTATCAATTGAAAGTATCGCTGTGCTAAGTAATTCCGATGGGACTCCAGCAGCAATCAAAATGCCTGAAAGCAATTTTCTATTATTAACCTCTAAATACACATCTAAACCCAATTTTGAAAAAACGCAGTGAGCTAATGCTAAACACTCAGCATCAGCAAGCATAGAGGTAACACCCACAGTATCAGCGTCACATTGCACAAATTCACGGTATCGTCCTTTCTTAATAGGGCCATCACGAAAACAAGGGCCAATCTCATAGCGTTTGAAAGGTTTACTCAAACGGGGATTCATTCCAATCAATCTAGCCAAAGGAACAGACAAATCATATCTTAAACCTAATTCTCGTTGACCTTGATCAGTTAATTTGTAAGTTTCCTTAAGGATTTCTTCCCCACCAGAATATTTTGAAGCTAGAATCTCCCAAAGTTCAAGGATTGGAGTTGTTGCCGGTTGGAATCCGTATAATTGGAAGGATTCTTTTAAAACATTAACAATTTCCTCACGTAACACCTGTTCCTCTGGAAGACGATCTCTAGTCCCCTTTAAAATAGCTAATTCTACCATTTGTTTCATCACTTAGTTGTTTTTCCGCTTATAGACGTTAAAGTATTGCTCTGCTGATTTTACCCATGAAAAGTCTTGATTCATACCTCGTTGCATCAATTTTACCCAGTCAGCTTTTGATTGAAAAGTATTCAGAGCGGTCAATACTGCTTTTTTGAATGAAGCAGGCTTAAATTGATCAAAAATAAATCCAGTTCCTTCAGCTGGATTAGTTTGGTAATCAATCACACTATCAGCAAGTCCGCCAGTGTTATGAACTATTGGAACAGACCCATACTTTAAACTATACTTATCATTGAGGCCACATGGCTCGTAGCGGGAAGGCATTAAGAACACATCTATCCCAGCCTCAATTTGATGGGCTAAAGCTTGACTAAAACCTATTTCAACCCCCACTTGCTCTGAATATTTCTTGTTTAAAGCTAAAAAGTCATATTCAAGCTTTGCGTCTCCAGTACCTAGTAAAACAAATTGAATTTTCCCAGTTGATAAAAGATCTGGAAGAACAGATAATACTAAATCCATCCCCTTTTGCCAAGCTAACCGTGAAACAACGCCAGCAAGTAATATGTCAGATGTAACTGGGAGATTATAATACTCTTGTAGGAATTTCTTACAAATCTGTTTTCCCTTTAAATCATCCGATGAATAATTTGCAGGTAAATGAGGTGATTGGGCAGGATTCCATATTGAATAATCCACACCATTTAGAATCCCTGTTAAATTTTTTTTACGTGAGGTTAGAATTTCATGTAATCCTACACCTAGCTCTTCTGTTTGTATTTCACGTGCATATGTAGGGCTAACTGTCGTCAACTCGTCGGCAAATAGAAGACCAGCTTTCATCAGATTAATTTTTCCCCATGATTCAAGGTAATTCGGACTTAGGTACTTACTGGGGATCTGAAGAATCGGAAATTTAGACTTAGGAAATTTTCCTTGATAAGCAAGATTATGAATCGTGTAAATTGAAAAAGGACGATTTCTAGTCTTGAAAAAATTTGACAGTTTTGTATATAATGGAATTAAAGCTGTTTGCCAATCATGGCAATGGAAAATATCATAATTTTGAGTGGAAGACAACTGCTCAATGGTTTTAAGGGCCCCTTTACAGAAAAAGACAAATCTCTCCAGGTTATCAGGATAATCCTTTCCCTGACGAACATATACGTCAGAGCGTTTCCGAAATAAATGATAGTTATCAATGAGATAAATAGAAACTCCTCTATCATCTACCTTAAAGACTCGGCATTTACGAAGCTTAGAGCCGATTTTCAGACTGAACTCCAAGTTTGTTTGTGAAATTTGAAAGTTGCTTCTTTTTATTTGACGATAATACGGTATAAAGACGTCTACATTTTCTATATATTGGATTAGTTCTTTAGGAAGCGAGCCAATGACATCAGCTAGACCTCCTGTTTTTATATATGGATCCATCTCGCTGGCAAATATTGCTACACGCATGACTCTTTATCCCACTTTTATTCGTGATTCTTTCCAATATTTATTAGAAAAACTAGTCATTCTTTAAAATTAGTATTGTCTTCTCTCAGGAAATTGAGTGGATTAGAAAATTAACTTTTTCGACACTAGTAGTTCTGGAAGTTTTATATCAACGAAATTTTATCTATAATGTAGATAGTCCAATAGTCTCGCGTTATATGGTCGGATACTATGAGCCTCGAAAAGAAAACGAAAGACTTACAGAAATATGAAAAGAAGAAAAAGTGGGATGACGCCGCTAAA
>JAEOTQ010000205.1 GCA_016839785.1 Candidatus Hodarchaeota archaeon
AATCCTTGGACAAATGGAACTAGATTTATTTACCCTTTCCTTAATCTTCGCCGCAATCTTTGTAGGGCTTATCTCATTTGGAACGAGTGTAACCAAACTTACTCTCTCAAGTGGAGTTATTGAATCCCGGGCTAAAGAAGGTCAGAGAGTAATACCGAAAGTTATTGATGAAGTAGTCAACATGTCATCTTTAGATAATCTTCAACAATTTGATGAAATGTTCCGTGTTCCGAAAGAAATTCGGATCAATAAGCCAAGAGAGGTAGCTACTCTCTATCCTAATGACGTTATACTTCATTTTCCATTTTCAAAAGAACTACAAGGGACTACAGGTGTATTTATTTTTCATTTAAATCGTCAAAACATGATTAAATCAACAAAGAAGCGCTCAAGAATAAGAACTGAAAGACAGGTTACAATGACTACAACTACGAATAAAATTCAAAAGAAAAAGGACAAATCCGAAGTAAGATTACATTTAGAAGGAAGTACCGTTCACCGAATTTCTATTGATGACTGGGAAAACCTAAAGAATCAGTTAATTCAGCTGTCCCGAGAAGAATTTGCTTCATTCTTAGGATTTAAAGATATTAACGCGTTAGATCAAAAATTATCTGAAGCTGTTCAAAATACAGTAAAAATTCAAGAACAGATTAGAAGCCGAATTCGTGGAGTTCCAGCCCCCTCATTTAAAGGAATGGAAAAATTTGGGTCTAAATTCGTAGAAAACAAACTATTGATACCTGAAGAGATTTTATCGCAATTGAAATTGGCCAAGGATCAAGATATTGAAATTATTCAGGGCAAAGATGAGTACTTATTTTATGTGAGAGCAAAGAAGTGATTATCGAAAACAAGTATAATATTTCGGTGAAATTACTCTATTGTATAAAGAAAAAAGAAAATAGGAACTCTTAGTTCCTACGTTTTCTAGTAAAAGGAAGAGCTAGCAAGACAATTGCGAAAAAGGCCACTGAAATTTCTATTGATGTAATCTCAGTTGTAGTGGTGATTGGATTTGAGGTTGGATTAGTGGTGGTCGGAGGAAGATTAAGTTCCCCATCAAATAATGCTCGATATCTTGGGTCATGATTAAAGGCTTCACCACCCCAAGTTGGATAACAGATCCTATACAGAAATGACACTTCCTCAAGTCCAATTGCAGGGACGGAGGTTAAATTACTCATAGACGGGAACCAATCTTGCCACCATGAGTAAAAGGAAGCAGGAGTCCCCCAAAATTGTAATTGGTCATCGTACAATGTGTCAACACTTGCTGGAGTTGTAGTAGCTTGATATGCTGATCCATTTAAGCCTAAATCATATGTATCTTGAAATAGGGATTGAAATATTGGTACTCCATTCACTTCCACTCGTAAGTCTTCTAAACCCGTTGATCCATTGTACTGGGTTAATTCAAAGGATTCCTCACTGCTAATTGTTGTACCAAATAGCAAGGAGAGGCTATACTCACTTAAATCAATATCCTCAATTCGAATTAAAACATCTGGATTAAATCCGAAATCAAATTCGTATGCATCCCATTCTCCCATTTCAATTGCTAACTTCAATTCGGTATGGTTTTCATGGATTTCATAGATATAGGAGAGATTTAGACTATCGATAATAGTTCTTGCCATATAAGGACCTTCATATGGATTGAAAAAGCCATCAATCTCTAGATAGCACACCTTCCAGCTATACTTTGTTACATTATCAACAACTGTCTTTTCTATTGTTGGTAAAATGTACTCCTGAGACGCATTTAGCATTATGTAGTATTTGAGTTCCTCAGCTTGATCAAGAACATTATTACCATTAGTATCTTGAAATAGTTCGAATCCAGTTAGGACAGTACCTACAAAGAATTCGCTATTATCTACCTTGTATGATTGCCCAAAAAACGGACGAAATAGTGCGACTTTATAGATATCATCAAACATAGTTATTGAAAGAAATTCCGATGAGTTGGAATTAACCCATGCATAAGATATCTTCATGGTTGTATCTTGTTGAGTAATTATTCCAGAGGCATATTCTGAATCAATTGGTATATCTTCATTTGTTATTGCCACAGATACTTGTGGAATTAAGAGTATGAGTAAAAAACATATTCCTATAACTGTGGAAGACATATTCAGTAATAAAAATCTTCTATTTTCCATTTAGATCAACTCCCTTGAGCATAAATGTTCATTTAGTCTACTTCCCTTAGTTTACATACTGATTCATTATAATAGACTTTCGAACAGGGAAGTTTTTTCTGTTCTTATTTGTGAACAGGAAAGGAAAATTGAGGGAAAGTATGACAATTTATCAAATAAAACGATTATGATGAACATTTCTATTGATTCATGTTTAGAAAAGTTTAAATGTGATAAAACGTTTGATTTGCTGAATTTGTGTCAAATACTCTAGCTATATCAGGTGATTAAGTGATTAGCTGTTTTCAAATCCAAATGAATAAAAAACAATTTCAATATTTCCCTTCGACGAAATGATAGACGTAGAATCTGTCTCTTCCTGTATTATATGATGTGATTGTATATGATCAGTTATAGAAATTTTCAAGAAGATCAAGATCTAGAATTACAACGAAAATTCTGGATGGAAGTGACGAAGGAGTTACCTTGGGCTTGAAAACCGAATAGAAGTCAACAAAATTTTGCTAAATCACCAGATTTTGACCCTCGAACCAAAACCTTCGCGTTTGAAAGAGAAGAATTAGTAGGCTATATGAGTTGTATTAAGCGTGAGAGATTTATTCCTTTCGGGTTTCCTTGGGTCCGTAAAGGTTACGAGGGTGAAGTCCAAGAAGAACTTTATCGAAGAATGTTTGAATTCGCATCGGGACCTCTTGGTGGAAAAAGTTTTCTTCAACGATTTAGAGAGGAGTGGACTTCTCAAATCGACTTCTTCCGGAATAAAGGGTTTCAGTTAGCATTCAGTTACCCAATTTATATTCGTAATCTCAATTCTGCTCAACTTGGTGTTTCTGACTCAAATTTTACTACAAAAATTCTGCCTAATCTCCCTTCCGAAATATTAACTGACCTAGCATCGAAAGATACGAGATATAAAACGGAGAACATAACTGAACTTTATAGTTTTTATACCGATATTGATTTTGATCTAATTCTTGTTCTTTATGATAGCGATAAGGCCATATCTATGGCCGCAGTCACGAGTCGTGAGGATTCAGCCTATTCAGAACTGAATCTTGTTATCTCTGATGATGAATACCCAAAAGCAACTAATTCTATCCTAGAGTATGCTTTAGAGGAACTTTACAAACGTCAAAGGAAGCATGTCAGTATTACTTTAGAA
>JAEOTQ010000206.1 GCA_016839785.1 Candidatus Hodarchaeota archaeon
CCGTGATTTTGTTTAATCTTTTAGGTTCACCTGAGAATATTGTCGAAGGTAGACCAGTAAGGCTTTTTGAACTTGTATCGAAAGAAATGGTCGAAATTGTTGGCATCCTACTTGCAGGAATCTTGTTACTAATTGTAGGGTTGTCTATATTGAACATGTACAGGCAAATTTCTAAGGAATATGATTCGAATTTACAGAATGGAGTCAAAACTGCTTATAAGACTCGGAGAAAAGATAAGAAGTTAAACACATCCTATCATTTAATTTTCTCCCCGTTTATTATGGTGAAACAAGCATTCGTAGTAATCTTCAAGGAAGTTTTTTTACAATACAGACAATTAGAATGTGCTCTTCCTCCCCATCGACCAGAATTTAAGTCTCAATTTTTACGAACACGCTGGCTGATGCATTTACTTATATTATGGGGTTTTTTTGGTTTAGGAATTGCAACAACCTTGAATATGTTTTTAAAACCAGATGCTAATCAATTGGTAGCGATTACTCACCCAATTCGATTGTTGGGAATAGTTAGTGGTATCTCATTAATGGTTGGAGTAGTAATGGCTGTATGGTCCCGTGTGAAAAAGAATAGTCGTTATGCTAGTCATAGTTTGACCTGTGATTGGCTTTTTCTTGTAATTCTGTTCATGGTTGGGTTAACAGGCTTTTTAGTCACCGTTTCATATTATATTACCTCAATTCCTTCAATCTGGATCTATTGGTTTTTTGTCTTCCACATTATTACTGTTATGGAGCTATTTATCTTAGCCCCCTTTGGCAAGTTTGCGCATGTTTGGTATCGAGCTTTCGGATTGTGGATCCATTATGGGCTTCAGGCTAGAAAAAATAAGCTTGACATTGCACTAAAACGAGAAAAAGCCAGAAAGAAAAAGGCTAGAGCTGCTGCGAAAGCAGCTTAACCTTTTTTTTATTTTCCCCCCATCTTTAACTTCATTGGATACAGATAAATATATCTGATTTTGGGAGAAGAAAAGATCAATCAGAAGGAATGCTAATGCCAGAAACGGAAGATCAAGTAATAGAAGGAATAAAAAAAGTACTAGGTAAACTTTCCGAAGAAGATAATAGAAAGCGCTTTAAGAAATGGAATAAAACAGTAGCATTTTCTTTTAAGGAATTTAATAAGACCTGGACGACGACATTGACAGGTGGATTACCTGGTGACCTTGAAGAAGGCGAAATTGATAAATCCCAAAAGTATGATATCCTTCTGATCACTGATTCCAAAACTTGGCTAGGAATCCTCAATAAAGAAGTAAAAGCTATGAGTGCTTTTTCATCAGGTGACTTGAAAATTAAGGGGAAAATGATAGATTTATTGAAACTCAAAAAAGTGTTGTAGTTATTAATTAACAGTCTAGTTACTAGATCTACTCCCTTAATGAGCTTAAATAAGGGTTGAAATTCCTGACATTCGGAGGCATTTGTTAGAAGGACTTTTATGGATTTGATCTACCTGACGTGTAACTTAAATAGTAATTACATAACAGTTGAAATTAATTTCATAACTTGAGAGATGCTATCAGTGAAGTTAGGACGAAGAACCATTTGTGATACGTGCGGACGAGTTGAATCTGAGAAGCTTAAGATATATATGCATCCGACAGATAAAAATAAACACTTATGCGATCCCTGTAAACAAGACGTGTATTTTGAAAATATCTCCGTTATAGCGAAACAAAAAGATAATCGACGGATGATGTAAAGTTATAATACTCTAATGTTCACCAGATTCAATTAGGGGAAAGGTAGCTAGGTCTTTATAGATTGCACCAGTGGGAGTTAACGTACTCTCTTTGAAGATAAACTGATGAATACTTTCCTCCTCTCCTGTGAGTGTAGCCATTTCTTGGAAAAACTGTCTAATTCCCTGTTTTGTCTCCTCAGTCAACTTTTTCACTCTTCCGAGAGTTAAATGCGGGGAAAATTGTCTTTTTTCTTTTGGTAAGCCAATCTGGTTAAGTTTAGTGTCTACTTCTTGGGCAAGGGTTGTTAACTCTTGTTGACCTTTTGAAATTCCTGTCCAAATGACACGAGGCCGCACATTATTTGGGAAACACCCAATATTGGAAAATTTCAGTGAGAAGGATGGAATTTTGATTGTTTCAAGTTGTTCCGAGATATTCGGAAGTTTTTTTTCAGATATCTCACCGAGAAATTTCAGAGTCAGATGTAGTTGGTTGGTTTTAACAGGTCTTATACCTTTAATTAGTTTTAGCTTTGCAAGAACATTTTCGATTGTCTGAATATTCATTGGGTCAGAAATTTCTACGCACACAAAACATCTTACCAAGTTGACCATCTCTCTATTGTTGGTGGTTCTATTTTATTTCAATCATTCACAATTTAAAGTCTTTGCTTCTGCCGCATTTCAAACCTTAAAAAGTGTCAGTACACCTATATATAGATGTACACGTACCCTCATGTATCTCACTTTCGATGCTGAAAGAGACACTTTGAAGATTATTTCGGATAATAACTGCGATCGGGGCCTGTAAGCTGCCAAACGAAGATAACGACAACATAAACAAGGGATCTAGAGATACTCCTACGATTATCCAAAATTGGGAACGTGATTTACGTCGTGGGTTACTCAAATTGATGATCTTGCTCCTCATCCGCTTACGTACTGAAGAAGCACATGGTTATGGGTTGATTAAGTTGCTTAGAGAAACTAACATTCCATTAAAAGCTGGAACTGTCTATCCCTTGCTGAAGCGGATGGAGAGTGATGGATTAATCACTTCAATAATTGCAGAAGATATCGAATCTCCTGGAATGCCTCGACGTATCTATACAATTACAACTGCTGGTGAAATGATGATCGAATCTATGATTCAAACGTACTTTACCTATCATGATTCGATTCAAGGATGGTATAATGAAATTCGATCCTTTAGAAGAGATTAGAGGAAAAAAATATGAAAGAAATGAATAAGGATGCTAAAGTGTTAATTCGCTCTTATATCGACAATATTGAAACCTACTTGAAATCAACATGTAAAATGCATCCAAATGAAATTGATTCTCTATTAACTGAAATCAA
>JAEOTQ010000032.1 GCA_016839785.1 Candidatus Hodarchaeota archaeon
CTTGCTTCAATTGATTTCTCCAATCATGTTTGAGAGCAACAAGGCCCATAATGGCAATAACTCCCGCTTGTCTCATACCTCCACCTAACATCTTTCGAAATTTTCGTGCTTTATCTATTGTTTCTTGGGACCCCGCTATCATTGATCCAACTGGACAAGCCATTCCTTTCGAAAGACAAAACATTACAGTATCAACGTGATCTGTAAATTTATGCAATGGAGAGTCGGATGCCACAGCAGCATTAAAAATTCGTGCTCCATCCATATGAAATTTCATATCATGTTCTCGGGTGAATTTGGATAAATTTGTTAAGTCTTGAGGTCTTATTACCTTCCCTCCATGAGTATTGTGAGTATTTTCTATTGCGAGTAATGTTGTCCATGGTTGATGGACATCATCCTTTGGTCGGATCAGTGTTTCAAGATTTTCAACGCTAGGTACTCCACTTAACGACCTATATACTTTAGTTGTCAATCCACCAATTCTTGCTGCACTTCCAACTTCATAAAGATATATGTGGCTTTTTTCCTCAATTATAATCTCTTCTCCAGGGTGAGTATTGCTTAACAAGGAAACTAAGTTCCCTTGCGATCCAGATGTCACTAACAACGCTGCTTCTTTGTTCATAAGTTTTGCTGACTGTGCTTCCAATTCATTTACGGTTGGATCTTCTTGGTAGACATCATCCCCTAGTTGTGAGTCATTTAACTGTCTTAATGCTTCCCACATATCAGGAGTAGGTTTTGTTACCGTATCAGAGCGTAAATCGATTATCGATGTTTTTGGCATTACTTGTGCATCCTAGTAGTGATAAAAGCATAAATACTTACGATTATATGTTAACCAATAGTCATCACTTAATATTTGTGGTTATTATGCGAGGTATTAGAAGAAAAGAGAAAGCAATTACTGATGAAGATGAATTGAAGGAAATCTTAACTTCTGCTAAATATATTACTTTTGCAATGTGTAAGGGGGATGATCCGTATTTAGTGACAGTTAGTCATGGGTATGATCACGATAAGAACGCGTTATATTTTCATTGTGCTTCAGAAGGAAAAAAAATTAATTATTTATCTGTAAACAATAAGATTTGGGGACAGGCGTTAGTAGATCATGGATATGCCTCTGGTGAGTGCAATCATCACTATTCAACAGTACAATTTTCTGGTGAGGTAGAATTTCTCACCAATACTGATGAAAAGAGGGGTGCGTTAACAAGAATGATTGACCAACTAGAAGAAAATCTATCATTAAGGCAGACAGTAAAGGAAAAACAGCTGAAGGAAAAAGCAATTAAGAAGGTCAACATTGGGAAGATAGCAATACATGAATTAAGTGGTAAAAAAGGGTAAAAGGGAGAATTTGAGAAACAAATTATAATTTAGTAAAACTCTCCACGGTCGGCCAATCAAGCTTCTTTATCATTTCTACCATCAATTGGACACTTGCCTCTACATCTTCAAGATCTAGAATCCCATGATGGGAATGAATGTGTCGTGTTGCAGTTCCACAGAATAATGAAGGGGCACCCATGCCTGTAATATGAATTATTCCAGCATCTGTTCCACCCATCCGGAGAAAAGCAGGTTGGTATGGAATATTTTTCTCTTCAGCAAGCTCGATGGCAAATTTTCGTAATCTAGGATTAGGAATCATTGATCCATCGCCAGCGGAAATACAGACTCCTTTACCCATTTTTTGAACAAGTCCTTTTGTTCCTGGAACATCTCCTGAGATATCTACATCAAGGGCAAATCCTACATCAGGCATAATTTTTTGGGCTGAAGTTCGTGCTCCTCGTAATCCTACCTCTTCTTGTGTTGTTGAAACACAATAAACGGTATTTGGATGCTTTACTTGCTCCTCAGATAACCTACGAAGCACTTCAAGTATGATAAATACACCAATTCGATCATCAAATGCTTTTGCTGCGGCTAGAGTAGTAGCACGCGTTTTTTCAGGTTCATTCTTATCTGAATCTTCCTTCTCAACTTTCTTCTTTCTCTCCATTGTCCGGAAAAAAGCATAAGGGACAGCTGGATCACCTATTCGAATCCCTAACTCCTTAACTTCTTTCTTGGAAGAACATCCAATATCAATGTGCATTTTGTCTTTTGTTACAACCTGAGTTCTTTCCTTAGGAGAAAGGATATGGGGAGGTTTTGCGGCAATTATTCCTATGATTTTGTCCCCACCCTTGAAAGGCCTTATCAGTACCTCTTGGGCAAGAAGAGATTGATCTGGCCATCCTCCTAATTGATGAAATGTTAAGAAACCATTTTTTTCAATACTTGTTATCACGAATCCAATTTCATCTACATGTCCCGCTAGCATAATCTTGGGACCGTCTTCATTACCTATTTTTTTAAATATTACACTTCCCATTCTATCAAACTCAATATCTGTGGCAAATTTTTTTCCATAATCATGAGCAATTTGTTGTGCTTCCTGCTCATGACCACTGGGGCCAAAAGCATTACACAAATCTTCCAATAATTTAATATTCAATTTAGTTTCAGGCATTGAAAAATCTCTCCTTATGAGGTATAATTTTGTGTTATATAATCTTCTGTATTTTGTAATTCAAAGCCCGTGTGGCTAGATTTTAAATTTTACCCTCTATTGACCAGAAAGACTTAAGAAATCGATTAATCGTTAGGCTAATTTAAACAGGAGATTGAGGTTGTGGATGAGAAAATATTTTCTTATAAGGGTAAAACTTGTGGAGAATGTGCCTATTTAACGGAAAAAGCACCCATTCGAATAAGTGGAGATATGGCTGAACAAGAGAAAGGATTATGTCGATTACTAACTCTACATAATAATTTTGCTATTATGTTAAAAGGAGAAATTGCTTGTCCTGAGTTTGTCTCACGGTAGATAATATACAAGTACACAAAGAAGGAATTTAGGGATTAAGGTTAAAAGGTGACAAATTTGTTTTCCATCGGTAGCATACAATCACATAATACTGGAAATTGGCTTTTAATGAGAAAATTTTGCTGGAGATAATCTTATAGTTGATTTCCATATTGCATTTCAATCTTACTTCAAATTTCGTACTAATCCTGAAACTAATTTCCCAAGAGAAGAATTGTTGGGTAATCAGAACTCTTAAGAATAAATCTGTTTGTTTTCGACAAAATTCCGCAAAATATAATATTAGGATATTTTCGTTATTTAATAAATCTTATATGTATTCTATCTGAATAGTAATTACATAGATCGATTTACTTAAGCTAGCCTATCTAAAAATATCTCATGAGAGTTCTGGGAGATACTGCTATTTGAAAATAAAGTATAACTACATTTCTGGCGTTTTAATTGCTCTAATTTTTCTAAATATCTGTTCTTCCACTATTATACTTCCAAGACATGACCACCAGTTGGCACAAACAACCATCATTCCACCTCTATTAGGAGCTCCGGAAAATACTGTAGAAAAAACCAGTGAAAATCAAGAAAGTACGATAACAGCCTCTTCTGGACAGAATAATGATGCTAGCTCTTGTTTTGATTGTACTACTAGTTTTAATCCAATAAATGCTAAGATTCAATCTGAATCAACAGAAGATGCAGTTGATAACATTATTTCTGATGTAGATAGTTCTGCTGATAAAGGAACGCATACAAATTTTAATAATCAACAAGTAGGCCCAGATAATACTTTTGATTTGTTAACTGAAGCAAATTCACCACAACAAGAACAGATTGATCTGAAGGTTAGTACTTGGACTAGTTGGCAAGATAACTGGACAATAACAGGGATTTCTCCTTATTTAGATGAAGCTGACGATGATAATCACGTTCATGGTATTCAAAATGATAAAGGATCAAGTGATGGAGATTTAACAGGAGAATTTGAATTTGAAGATACATCAATTACTGATACGATTAATTCAGTAAAATTACGGGTATACGGATCAGCTGGAAGTGCCCAACCAAGTCAATATTATTTCTATGTGTATTTATGGGATGGAAATACATGGAATCAGGAAATTAGTTTCAAAAATGTAGGAAGTCTCACCTGGGTAGAAGTAGATGTCACTTCAGACCTGAATACTTGGAGTAAAATTAATAATGCTAAAATCTACCTTGAAGTAGAAGATCCTCTCGGAAATACGTAGGGTGGGCAAATTTGTGATGCTGCACTCCTTCGTATTTCGTATAATGTCGATAATTATGCTCTTGATTTAGAAGAACAGTGGATCTCAGCAAATTATACAAAAGAAAACGAAAAACTTGCAATTTATACAGGAACGCTTGGTTCTTCTGAAGACTTACGTGTCGATGTATGGACTGGTGCTTCTTGGGCGACTATTATCAATCCTTTAGTGGCGAATGAATGGAATAATGTAAGTGTTTCAAGTTATTTAACTAGTAATACGTTTACTATCCGGTTTAAAGGGATAACTGAATCTGATGATTCCAACCAAGATTCTTTCAATATTGATGTAGTTTTGCTTCATACTTGGATGAGCAATCTACCACCTTCTGTTACAAATATCACCCTTTTTCCTGATCCTTTACTAAGCAATGATACGTTAAATTTAAGTTACAATTATACTGATCCAAATAATGATTCAGAATCAGGAACAGAAATACGATGGTATAGAAATGGATTGTTGGAAGGAGCTTATAACAATTCAATGAATATCCCAAGCTCTGCTTTAGCAAAAAATGATATATGGAATGTGAGTATAAGGCCCAGTGATGGAACACTATTTGGTGGTCTATCGTGGAGTACACCTATTACTGTACTTAATACTCCACCGACTGTTTCAGATTACCTGGTAACTCCTACGGATCCTGTTACGAATTCAGACTTGAGTGCAGGTTACAATTTCGGTGATTATGATGTAGATGATGAAAATATTACATTCCGAGAAATTCGGTGGTACAATAATACTCAATTAGTTCCTAGCTTGAATAATTTTCTAACCGTTCTCGCTGAAAACACTATAAAGGGGGAAGACTGGTACTTTCAGATAAGAGTACATGATGGAGAAAACTATTCAAGTTGGGTAACATCATTAAGTGTCATTATTAATAATACAAAACCAATAGCATCAAGCTTAGCAATTATACCAGCCTCTCCAAAGACGAATAATTCTTTAACCGCAGATTATTCGTACTC
>JAEOTQ010000207.1 GCA_016839785.1 Candidatus Hodarchaeota archaeon
ACAATCCCAAACAAAGTATGAATAGAAAAACCTGGAGTTATTTCCGGAGGTCCTGATGAGGATGTCGGATTTGTGATATCGGTGTCAGTTGTGATTTCGGTGTCAGTTGTGATTTCGGTGTCAGTTGTAATGGGAATTTTACCACTAAACCAATCAAGAATATTGTGAGTCATAAGAATATTCTGGAGTTTCGTGTTCTCACGATATCGTGTCTCAGTCCCAAACATATCTTTGTAATCCGCATACATTGATTCACCAGATACAGTTAATTTATTTTTATTTTCTGTTAAATCCCATTCAATGGCTACCATTGGAATTGATAAGTTTACACCAATTGCGTAACCTTCCCAATATGAGTCATCATCAAAGTCTTGGTCTGCAACACTACCAGTGGCAGAGGTTTTAATTAACCATTGACAAGTATCAAGCTCATCCCAGTCAGCGAGTACTCCAGTAACATCTTGTGCCATTCCATTCCAACTTGAATAGGGAACGACATTAGTAGGACCGTGCATGGTGATATTTTCGACCCCCTCCATGATCTCTTTTGCAGGAGAATCAATCAGGTTTGGAACATTGGGAACAGGTCTGTAACCCGCACCATCATTCATTACTGCATCATTTACAGCATCATCTTGAATGAAAATATGACCTTCAATTGCTAGAACAATATGATTGACGCCTAAATGGGTAGAATTAAGGCCCTGAGGGTACCAATATCCACCATAATCTGATTCACCAGCTATCCAAAGGCCTCTGCCTTCTTCTGCAGCGAACCACGTTGCAATTAAGTTAACTTCAGTTGTTTTGACGTAGTCAGGGCCATTAACTATAAGAATGTCAATCCCTTCAAGATCAGCTGCAACTAATCCTTCTTCATTGGTGGTTACTTCGTATCCCCATTCTGTTGCATTACCCTTGAAATACTCTACCTCAACATGATATGCACCATTCGCTGACCAGACTAAGATAGAGGAAGTCGTTTCAGCTTGACTAGAAAGCAAAGGTGAACTAATAAAACCAATTACTAAAATACAAATTAAATATAATTGAAAATTATCCTTTATTCGCATAAGTCTACCCCATCAACAAATTAATGATATGCGCAAAGCAGGAATTTTCTAATATTTAGGATTTTGGATGACCCTTTCTTTGTTCATAAAAGGATACTGAGAACAGTACCAATACCATAATTTCTGATGAGAACCTAAAAATTCAATTTCATGTAATAATCCGTCTACCATTGGAAGTTACAAGAACAGTATGTTCAGCTTGACTAACTAGTCCACCTGTTCTTTCAATTAATGGTTTATAACCATGAAACCTATCTTCGCTTAATACTGATCCCAAATCGGATGGAAAATGAATTTTTTCTGCTTTTAAATAATGGGCGGCGCTACGAAGAGAGAATGGTACCTCTCCATATCGTTCTACTAATGTTTTTCCTATGGATGATTTAGGATTTCCTCTTGCGGAGAAGATCAGGGGTGGGCGTGGTGCATCTTCGACATAGCCTGAATTCATTCCTTTACCATTTGTAGCGAAAGGTTCGATCGCTAAGATCATTCCAGGCTTTAATTTAGCTCTTTTAGCAAATGGCATGGATTTTACACTTGGAATAGAAAGTCCTGAATGTAAATGTCCTTTTTCGAGCTCATGGCCGGTTAAATTCGAAATAGGTTTGAATCCCATTGATTCAATCGTATCTTGGATTGCAATTCCAATTTCGTTCACCCTCAATCCAGGTTTAATTATTCGAATTGCTGCATCAAGAGCATCTTTTGAGGCTTTGATGAGACGAGAGTGTTTACCATCAAGACTGAAAGTACGAGCCGTATCAGAAAGCATACCATTGACATTGGCTCCAATATCAACTTTGACAAGAGCTTTTTTAGCTAATACTCGTTTTTCATTGATTGCAGCGGAATCATGAGCTGCACAATTGTCAACCGAAATATTAGGGGGAAACGCGAGATCTGCTTTTTTTGTGATTAATGTCTCAATCGAGTCATAGAGCTTAGCGATCGGTAATCCTGGCTGGATTATCTTTTCCACTTGATCTAATGTTAAATGAGCTATTTTCCCAGCAAGTTGTAAATCATGTAACTCTGTTTTAGACCAAGACATAAGATTTCCACCAGATTTAGACAATGAATAGCTCTTCATACTTCATTCAAAACAACTATGTTCTGATTAAAGACGGGATACATGTTTGCTTAAAGAAGTGAAAAGAGGAGAAGAAAGTAACATTCTAACAAAAATCTTGTAGGAAAATTGTTGAAGGAAATCTTTTTACTCCCAAGAGAATCAGCAATTTCTGATATTTTTCTAAGCCATTCAGAGTTTCCGTTTATGACAAGTGATAACCAACCTTATTCCATTGTAGAGATATCGAAATCCGCTTTTATTCCCTTAAGACTGATTTTACCGATTACTGCGATTGGTACTTTCATGTCGGCAATGGATGGATCCATTGTTAATGTTTCATTAGTGACCATTGCAAAAGACTTGGATACAAATATGGAGGGAATACGCTTAATTGTGATTGCTTATTTACTGGTCATTTCCTGCTTCATCGGCATTGCAGGTATGTTAGGAGATAATTATGGACGAAAAAAACTGTTTCAAACAGGTATGGGGTTATTCGTATTTGGATCAGTGCTCTGTGTGGTTTCATCTACACTAGAAATGCTTGTTTTTGCCCGTGTTGTACAGGCTATTGGTGGAGCAGGTCTAACCGCAAATGGACTTGCATTAGTTATTACATATGTTGATCCAACAATTCGTGGACGTGCTATTGGACTAAACTCGTTAGTAGTAGCATCTGCATTGTCTTCTGGTCCTGTTCTCGGAGGATTTCTTTCACAATTTATTGGATGGACGAGTATATTTCTCATCAATATACCAATAGGATTAATTGGAATCTTTCTCGTACATCGTCAAATTCCTGAAACACCCAGAAGACCGAATATAAAAATTGATTATTTAGGGATGATTTTTTTCATTATTACTGCGTTCTCTTTTGTTGGAGGGGTATTAATCGTCTTTAAAGACACATTAACGGGTGTATTCCTGATAATTATATCTATTATATTCGGGACTTTATTCGTTTATTTAGAAATAAGAAATCCTAAACCAATGATTTCTCTAACAATTATGAAGGATAGAACCATCTTGACAGGTATTTTTTCCTCGTTCCTATGTTATATGGTCTATTACGGGATGGTCTTTCTATTACCTTTCTTTTATCAAGACGTCCTATTGTTTTCACAATCTCAGACAGGACTTCTTATGATCGTCCCTCCAGTTGCTATGGCAATTATGGGGCCTATCGCTGGATTATTTGCTGAAAAAATTGATATCCGGAAGCTAGCATCTTTTGGGGCATTATTACTGAGTGGGTTTGTACTTATACTAGCTCAAACAATTAATCTAGAATTGTACATAATTGTTCCATTAGTAGCATTGTCTGCTGGGGCCTTAACTACGTTTACAGTTTCTAATGGAACCTCTGTTATGAACGCTGCTCCAAAGAAGGATGTAAGTGTCGTTTCAGGACTAATCGGCCTTTCTCGTAATATTGGTTTTACTTTGGGTACAACATTAACGTCAGCGTTCTTCAGCTTGTTCTACTTAATGTATAATCCTGATGACATTACTAGTGGACAGATTTTCACTTCAAGCTATTATCAAAGCATGGAGCAGACTTATTTGATTTTTGCACTCCTTGCGTTGCTTGGGGCTGGCATCTCACTATTAAGAAAATCTAATGATACAGAAAATGCACATGGTGCAAATGCTCCCCATTCAGAATGATGAGACAAGTGAATACAACCCTTTTTATATAAACACAAGCATATTTCATTTACTCAAAAGGTGTTTAAATCATGACTTGCCCTCACTTTGATACAGACAATAATTTATGTAAGGAACTCGGTCAAAAATTCTATACAGGGATGCAAAAACCATGTTTAGACTTAGATGATCCAGCTCAGTGTCAGATCCTCCTAATGCGCGGATAAGGTACGTTTTACAAAACCTCCCTGAAAGAATTATTTAAGTAATACATTTTTTCCCCTTTTTCGCACGTCTCTAAAACATTTCTTCCTGTAGAAAGGGTTTTCTCGTGGAGTACTTAATTTATATAATCTTCTTCTTCTTGAGCATAGGTATAGGGGTTGTAGGAGTTATTGGTGGTTTTGGGGGTGGAGTTTTCTTATTTCCTATACTAATTTTGGCGGGGTTTCCAATTGAGATAGCTGCAGCAAATTCTTTGATTTCCTTGTTTCTACCATCGGTTCTAGCTTCCATTCATAATCATAGACGGAACGAAATTAATTATAAGCTTGGAATTGGGTTTGAAATTCCAACTGCAGTAGGAGCAATTATTGGAGCAAATTTGACCTTATTGCTTCCTTCAACACTTATGTATGCAATTTTTGGATGTATTGCCTTTATTATGGCGTATATGATGATTAAAGATCTCAATGATCAAAATTCTGGAAAAATAGTCGAGAAATCGATTTTTAAAAGAATAATGGCCTTTGGACCAAAGTTGAAACAAAATGACAAAGAAGCCTCTAGCAATATTGGAATTTTAATGTTAGTACTTAGTGGTGTAATCAGTGGAATGCTTGCAGGGATGTTTGGGATAGGTGCGGGATGGATAAAAGCACCTTTGATGATCACAGGTTTTGGAGTTCCATCTAATATTGCTTCAGCCACAGCTACCTTTATGATTGTCATAACATCAGCCGTCGGTGGATATACTCATTTTCTACATGGAAATTTAAATATTATCTTTTTTCCGTTGACCTTAGGACTCATCATTGGGGCAGAGATTGGTTGTAGAATTCGAGACCAAATCCAGACAATTTTGATCACAAAGGTTGTGATAATCTCACTTGTGATTATAGGGTGTACGATGTTTACCAGAATCATTTTCTCTTTTTGAAACTGAGACTAAATGAATCGATGAATGAATTTGTTTCTACTGTGAGAGAATTTCTTCTTCCAAGAAGAGATTTACAACAAACTCTACATCGGCATATATAACATCGGGATAAGGAATTTGCAATAGGAGAAAGATATCTTCAACATTCCTTTTTCCATTTGCCAGGTTTAACAATTCTAAGATTATTCCTCCCCAGTACTTCTGAGAAAGAACCCCAAGTTTCAATTGGTTGGATACAGATCTACTGGGGGACATTAGACGTTTGAAAGGTAGGGGGCCAACAAAGTTCCGTTTCACAATTCTCTTGTTCACGGAGTTCTCTACATTTTCATTTGCTATCAACTTCCTGAGGTTTAGATTTAGATGGGTAAAATGTCTTTCAACCATTCCGACAAAGTGAGTTACCTCTTCTTTAAGAGTATCATTTTCATCTAATTCTAAGACACTCTTTAACCTGTGAATCGATATTTGCGCAAGTAATTCTCTCTGTCTCATTTGCTGTGAATAAGATAAATTTCCAGAACTATTCCCTCTCTGTTCGAGAGCTCCAGCTTCATCAATAATACCTGAAAAAACGAACGGGATTATTTCTTGAAGAAATTTAGATTCTGAGGTCGCCAATGCATAAGCAACGACACTTGATATGACACCAACGCTTCGACATTCTAGTGGATCAACCTTATCAATACTGTCAGCACTCGAATGATGATAAGGATCTTCATGTCCAAACATCACACTTGGAATGGAAAAATAATTATCATTAAAAATTAAATGATCGCTTCCACCTGCGAAGGGTTCAAAAATATAATTGAGCTGATATGTCCATCCATTTCGTATAACTTTTTCTTTTCTAACGAATTCTGAAACGTGTTTTATCATTCCTGGTAGAAATGAAGGAGTGGAGAGGCTAGGAGAACTGATAGTTAAAGGAGTACCTACCGTAATTGGAGATTCGCCTACCATGTCAAGATTAAGAACAGTAATTATTCGTCTATCTTCAGTCTTTCTTTGTCGATCATACTCCGTTAACCAAGGAATTGTGCCTGAGAATTCAGGAACCCATAAAAATCGTATTGTTCTTTTTGGATGAGAAATTTGTCCAGTTTCAATCATCCTATGTAAACTCAGAGCAATTTCAAGAAGTGTAGCACTTCCAGAAGCATTGTCATTCGCTCCAGGAGAGGGATGACAAAGATGTGCAATCAAAACAATCTCTTCAGTTGGTTTTTCTGTCCCAATTAACGATGTTTCTAAGACATGTAATCTCCCATTCTCGCCTGAAAAGTCTGCATCGATCTTAAAATGAAGTTTTACCTCTTCTTTTTTTTCTAGATACTGTTGTAATTCCCTAGCTTGTGCATGACTTAATGAAAATCCTGCAGTAACCTCTGATAAATTTTCTGCAATCGGCCAAAACCCATCATACTGAACTGTTGAATCTCCAATTTGAGCAGCCCGATTCAGATTTGGATGTAATAGTATCCCTTGCACATTGTGTTTAGCTGCATAGGAAAAGATTCTACGAGGACTTGCTGTTATTAAAGCAATTTTCCCTTCTGCAATAGCATAATCCTTGGGTTTATCTCCTTTACCCACGTCAACTAGAAATCCTTCAAAATCTACTGATTTGGAATGTGTTATTACACTCATAGGATGATCAATAAATCTGCATAATCTCTTTTTAACTGGTTCTGTAAGCCAACATTCTCCTGATTTAATGTTCCAAGAAATTGGGGATGTCCACCCCCAAGAGTTCCATATTCCATCTGCAGGGTAGTCGTGTAGTTCAGAATTAAGGCCTTTAGTATTTAATATAGATTCAATACTCTTAGCAGCATCTAAAAATTCTAAAGATCCCTGTATTCGATGATACTGGGAAAGAGATGAAATATTATCCATGATCGATTGGGTAGAAAATTCCTTGGTGAAAATATTGACTAACTGAGATAAGTGCATTACAAACGTCCCATTTTACTTACATTCCACCTTCAGAAATAAGAAGGAGGTGAGTGCTATCAAGCAAACCAGAATTTTAAAAAATTAATTAGGGAGTAAAAGATATCACCCGTGATTGAAATGAGTAATAGTTATCTACCAATTCCATTGAAGGAAAAGATCCTTCGAGAAAAGCATGACCAATTACCGCAAATTATGAGAAAATTCAATATAGATTGTTGGTTAATATTTGCTCGAGAAACCTCAACGACGCCTGACTCTGCAATGAATTTTGTTGTCGGTTCAGACGTAGTAGCACAATCTGCATTTATTTTTTTTATAAAAAAAGATGAAATACGTAAAATAGCGATTGTAGGCAATTTTGATGCAGAAACTGAACGAAATAAGGGGATTTGGGATGAAGTAATTGCTTATGATTTGGGAATAGAAGCAGCACTCCTAGCAACTATTCAAGCTCTAAATCCAGAGAAAATCGCATTAAACTATTCTCTGGATGATTATTCTAGTGATGGGCTAACGCATGGAATGTTCTTAGTGCTTGAAAATATTTTGTCAGAGTTCCAAGATCGCTTTGTAAGTGCCCAACCCATTGTGAATGTAATTCGTAGTAATAAGTCAGAAACCGAAATTGGATTGATTAAAGAAGCATGTCAACTTACTGAGGAAATAAATGAGAAAATATCTACAACATTAGACATCGGACAAAGTGAAACTGACATACAAGCGAGATTTCATGAAGAAATCCATAATAGAGGATTTGGCTTTTCTTGGCAACGAGAACAGAATCCTGCGATAGATGCAGGGAAGGATAAAGACTTCGGCCATGTGCTACCTCAGGAAGATAATTTTACAGTAGAAGGACAGACCCTCCATAATGATTTTGGCATTAAATACCATGGATACTGTTCGGATTTACAACGAATGTGGTTTTTTGGAAAGAAGACTGATTTACCTGAGGAGTTAAAACACGCAATGGATACCGTATTGGAGGCTATTCGACGAGCTGCAAAGAGAATTCGTCCAGGAATACAGGGATACAAAATAGATAAGATAGCACGAGAATACATTATTTCTTGTGGTTATGAGGAGTATAAACACGGTCTAGGCCATCAAGTGGGTATTATGGCCCACGATGGAGGCTGTATGTTAGGGCCATTATGGCCCCGTTACGGGAATGGGCCAAAACAAGTGATAGAAGAAGGGCAAGTCTTTACCATTGAACCAAATGTTAAAACTAAGAACCATGGGATGGTATCCATGGAAGAAATGGTTGTTGTTACCTCCACTGGTTGTGAATTTTTAGTTAAACCTCGAAAAGATTTTATCTATATCCATGAATAAACTATTTTAAAAAAAGAGGAAGCCTCATGGACTTTGAAAGCTTGGAATTAACTGATGAGGTACGAGCTACATTACCTGGAAGTTTTATTCAGACTTCTGATGGGTATGTGCACTACCAGTTGAAGGGAGAAGGCGAATGTGTAGTATTCGTACATGGAATAACAACCCCATCATTTGTCTGGGATCCAATATTTGATGAACTGGCGAGTCATAATTTTTCCGTTCTAAGATATGATTTATTTGGTCGGGGGTACTCTGACCGCATCAGGGGAAGATTTGATGTCGATCTTTATGATCGACAATTGTTAGAGCTTTTAACAAAACTAGGATTAAACAAGAAAAAACTAACTTTGGTGGGTTTATCCTTAGGAGGAGCCATCTGTGCGAATTTTGCAGTTCGTCATAGTGAACTGATAAAGAGTATTTGTTTAATAGATCCAGTTCACCCTTCAAAACTTCCTCGTGCAATGAAACTTTTGCAGGTTCCAGGTCTGAACAAGATAATAGTCAAATTTTTTGGACGTAACATTTTATTTTCAAATATGTCTGGAAATTTCCACAACTATGAAAAATTTCCCCAATTTAAAGATAAATTTATGGCGCAACTGAAATTTAAGGGGTACTCAAGGTCTGTTATATCTACAATGGTTCAATACAAATTTGATAATTTAGATCGAATTTATACCTCGATTGGGAAGTTAGACGTACCAATCTGTTTATTTTGGGGAGAAGAAGATACTATTGTCCCTTATGAGGTTAATGAAAAATTGAGAACAGCCATTCCCCATGTCATTTTTCATTCCATAAAGGAAGCAGGTCACTTATCTCATTATGAAAAACCCGAAATTGTCACTCCCCTACTATTAGCCTTTTTAGAAAAGTAAAAAGACAGAAGATATAGTATTACGGGTTCAGCTCAATTCAACGGCCTTCTCAATGTATTCTAGGCTTTGATGTCTGAAATATGTGTTATATAATTGAGCATATACTCCATTCATTCCTATTAATTGATCATGATTACCTTCTTCTACAATTTTTCCATGGTCAAGAACAACAATTCGATCCACATGGCGAACGGTCCATAACCTGTGGGCAATAATAATTGAGGTTCTTCCTTTAATCGTCTTTTCTAATGCCTCTTGAATCCGAGTTTCAGTAAAAGGATCAACGGATGCTGTAGCTTCATCAAGAACTAAGATTGATGGATCTTCAAGTAATACTCTTGCTAATGCTACGAGTTGTCTCTGCCCCATAGACAACAAGGAACCTCTTTCACGAATATTAGTTTCTAAGCCTTGAGGAAGATCATCTACCCAATCTACTCCACCTGCTTGTTCTAGTGCCCATCGAACATCGTCTGAATTTGCGTCCGTTCTTCCATATCTCACATTATTGGCGAGAGTATCTCCCCAGAGAAAAGGAACTTGGTGAATGATACCTATGTGTTTTCTATATTCTTTCAGATCATAGTCTCTTATGCTTACACCATCAACTAAAATATCACCTGATTGGAACTCATAAAAGCGAGCTAATAGTTTTGCTAAGCTAGATTTTCCAGCTCCTGTATGTCCAACGATAGCTAGAGATTCTCCTGGTTGAATCTTTAACATGAAGCCATCAAAAACCTTTACTTCCTTATTTGCATCTTTTTTACCTTTAGAAGGTTTCCCTTTGTCCAAAACATCTTTCCCTTCAATGTAAGCAAAGCCTAAATCATTGAAGATAATTTCTCCCCTCACTTTGTTTGCTAATATATTATTATTCTGTTTAACGGCTGGGGGGGTATCAATAAGTGCAAAAATTCTCTCTGCTGCAGATAATCCAGATTGAAAGCTAGGCCAGAAGGAGGCAATCGTGAAGAGAGGGAAGAAGAATAACTGAAGAGCCTGTAAGAAGAGATAAAAATCGGCAGCTCGTAGATTATTATTTAGTGTAGCGGTCCCACCGACAACAACTAGTAAAGCTAAGGCAATTCCTTGGATTGTGGATAACGCAGGAAATATAAAATTAAGTAAGTATGCTCTTTTAAGATTAGCTTCATAGGATTGCTCATTTACCGTTTTAAATTTTCCAAACAGTTTAGATTCTTGCCTGAAAGTCTTGGCTATTTGGATTCCAGTGAAAGATTCCTGTACAAATGCATTTACAACAGCTAATGCCCGTTGACCAATTAATGTTAATCTTCTCGCAGCCTTTCTAAATGAGAGGGCAATTATAAAGATAAAAGGCACAAGTAAAAGGACCACGAGCGTAAGCTCGACATTAATTGCAAGCATAACGGCAAACATAATTCCTACAAGTAATATGGACGAAGCTGTCTGGCTTAGTTGATTAGCTGTTTGACCAAAATCTCTAGAATCTGTATTAATTCTAGAAACAATCTTGCCAGTTGGATATTTATCATAAAATGACATATCGTGATTTAACACAGAAATATTGACATCTTTTCTTAGATCAAGAACAGCATCACCTATCACAATGGCACTTAATGTCTGCCTATAATAATTGAAAATCCATCCAAGGGTATTAAGAATTAAGGTAATAACAATTAAGAGGATTATGTACATTCGCTGTTGGTCGACATCTTCTGCTACTTCGAGCTGGAGAATCGCCTCCCTTGAAAGTACAGGAATTAAGGCATTGACTAAACTCTGAGCAAATAAAAATGCCGTAACTATAAGCAATGGCTTCCGATATGGACTAAAATAAGCTAATACACGACGTACGAGATCTCGATCTTTATAGGATCGGTCATACTCTTCTGCCCCCAACCCAATTCCAAAACCCATCTACTTAACCTCCTCCAAAAGAGTTTTTTCATCCAGATTAAACCGTTTTACGAAAATCTTTCTGTACTCTTCGGATGTCTTCAACAGATTTTCATGTGATCCTTTTGCAATGATCTGGCCTTTCCTCATTACAAGGATAAGATCAGCCCATCGAATTTGACTCAATCGATGAGTAATCAGGAATGTTGTTCTCCCATAAAGTATCCGTCGCATTGCTTTCTGAATTTTATCTTCAGTATCACTATCAATTGCACTTGTTGAATCATCTAAAACTAAAATGCGGGGATCAGTAAGGAATGCCCTTGCGATGGCTATTCGTTGACGTTGGCCACCACTTAACTGTACTCCTCTTTCCCCAACTTCACTCTCATATTTCTCTGGAAGTTGCTCAATAAATTCATCTGCTTGTGCTTCTCTTGCTACACGTTGAATTTCTCCAATTTCGCTGGTTCGACCAAAGGAAATATTTTCAGAGATTTTATCAGAGAAAAGAAATGTATCTTGTTCGATATAAGAAATTTGACTTCGAAGGGATTCTAACTTCCAATCTCGGACATCTATATCGTCTATTAATATTCGACCTTCATTTGGATCATATAAACGAGAAAGAAACTTTGTAACGGTTGTTTTTCCGGATCCTGTTGTACCTACAATTGCCACTGTTTGTCCAGGAGCAACTATTAAGTTGATTTTATCCAACACGTTTTTATCAGATCCTGGATACGAGAAAGATACATTTTCAAATACTACCTTTCCATCAATCTTTTTTTCAACTCCCTCGAGATTTTCGTCAATCTCAGATTCCTTTGTCATAATATCAAGTAAGCGATCAGCCCCTGAAATGGCTAATTGAATCAAAGCAAACACCCAAATAGAAATGAATGTTGGAAATCGAAGATTTGAGATTAATCCCACATAAGAGATGATAGCTCCCAAAGTTAATTTCTCATCTATATATAAAATAATTCCATGACCTAAAGCAGCAGTAATAGCCAAACCGATTAAGAGTAAAGGAATATATTTTGCCATAATCCTCCCTTGTTCCACAAATGCATCCCTGTATCCTTTAGCATTTGTGAAATATCGATTAAGTTCATACTCTTCGGTGGTACTTCCTTTTACAACTTCTATTCCGGAGAGGGTTTCATTGAGAACCGCATTCATCGCTCCAAATTCTCCTCGTAATTTATTTGCGACTGGATCTAATTGTCTTGTGTAACCTCTTAGAGTGAAAACAAACAAGATAACAAATATTATTGGAGTAACAAGAAGGTCGAGTGGATAAAATATTGCTACGAACAAAATTGGTATCAACAATCGCATAATAGCCTCAAATAGTAATGATAATCCCGGAGAAACCATAAAATTCAACATTCTAACATCATTTGTCGCTCGGGCCATAATGTCCCCAATACGTTGAGATTCATGGAACGATTGACTTTTTCCCAGTAGACTGACGTAAAATTCATGACGTGTATCCCTTTCTATTCGTTGGGCAAGGTTTTCTCGTGTTAAACTCGTCAATAGACTGAGTAAAGGAGAACCTACTGCGAAAATGAAAAATAGTAGTGTGTAGAACACTAGATTTGTACTGTCTCCTGCACTAAATTCATCAATAGCCACACCAATAAGAACCATAAAACCAGAACCAAGTAAAGATGAAAGAATAGTACCCATAAAGATTATAACGACAATCAGCTTGTTGGGACCTGAAAGAAGATGAGCAATAATCCACCTTCGTGAACTGGTGCGAACATGAGAAAATTTATCCTCTTCTGGTGAAAATTCCGCTTTTGTGCTATCATTCGATGAATTTGAAAATGTTTTCTGCATATGACCAGATATCCTGTCTTCTTCTACCTAGAAAACCTAGAGGTTGTAGTCTTGGGAATACAAATGAAATTATTTCTCTCAAGGAGAGTTATCTGGAATTTTAATTTAGGCTAGAAAATAGTTTTGTATTTTTACCGACCATTAAGGATTTGATATTTTCAAGACAAACTGTTAGGAAACAAAATTAATTTCCTTTATGCTTTCTAAAATGTACACTTATGAGGAGAGCTATCAGTAAGAGAAATATACTGGATAAATCTATTGATTGAGAGGAGTTTTGTGATAAATTGTTAATATAGGAGGAGCTTGTAGAGTCAAGAATTAAATCTTCAGAAATTATTACTGGGGCTAATTCATATGTTCCCTGAATTAACTCTAACTGAGTATCAATATTATCTCCGTCATGGTCAGACAAATCTAACACTTGTCGTCCATAAATACTGGTTAGATATACCAAAACAGCAGTTGTTTTGGCAGATTCCAACGGATAAGTCAGGTTCAATTCAGGATTGGCAAGTGTGTCCTCAGGACGATGATAATATTGATCTCTACCGCTGTGTACAAATAATGCTGGAAATTTTTTAAGCCAGAAGGCTCCATGATCCGAATGTAGAGTAAAAACATCATTTGTGCCCGCAGCCTTCGTATAAATATATCCTTCACCCAGAACACTCGATATTCGGACGGTAAAATTTCCCCACTCCTCGTATTTAGCTGAACTCCACAATACATTATCTCCTTTAAACATGAAGGCCTGTTTTTCGTTTATGGGCTGTTGGGGATCATTGAATAATATCATATCCGCATTTATACAGATCAACACTTCTTTACCTATCTTAACAAGGTAATCGACCACCTCAAATGATCCATATAACGCTGCTTCCTCTCCATTGAACGCTACAAAATAGATATCATAATTAAAGGGTATAGAGGAACTTAGTGAGCTTAATGCTCGCGCTACCTCTAATAAATGACCCACTCCTCCCGCATTATCATTCGCCCCTGGTGTGATGGATACTGTATCAAAATGAGCTCCAACAACAATAATTTTATTACTAGTTGCGTGAAGTTTGCCTGGTAGAATTCCGACCACACTTTTATGAGACCCTATAATCTCTACTGAAATATTTGGACTAAAATTGGTTAGAGTGGTGGATAACCAACTAATAGTCTGAGTATTTCCCTCTGCAGTAAGGGAACGAATGCCTATCTCTTCAGTAAGATACTTGATCCAGAACTGGAAGTTTTCCATATCTGGAATATTAAAAATACTGACAGGATCTAAATTTAGACTAGGAGTACTTCTAGAACTTCCCATAAGTCCATTTATATCTAAATGACTATATGCCAACGAAAACGAAGTAATTACGAGGATGAAAACAATTTTCGTCTTTTTGAAGTATATAGTTGTCACAATTATTCATTTAACTTCGATCTGAGTTGGTTATATATTAAGTTCTTACAAAAGAAAAGGAAAACAAAGAACTTTGTTAGAATAGGGAAATTGGATAACCTAAAATGTTACACTCTTGTGCTTTGGATGAATGGTCGTTGTTTTGCGTGCTCTTTTTCCCATCTTATTCGTTCTGAGCGCAATCGGAAAAGGTCTACATCCTTGTAAATAATGGATTCCTCCTTAGGAGGAATATTTCTTTCCTGTCGTTCTCTCTCTGGAGTGAATATAAACGAATTTCCGATTTCTGCTATGTTTGCAAAGAAACAGTATGCAAAAATCGATCTTCGGGCATCAAAGTGAACAGCTTTAAAATCTTCGGTGACTGGTGTAAATGCAGGGTTGAATATCAAATCTACGGGTGGATCAGCATTTTTAAGTTCTACCCGTAAATCCATATCCAAAAAGTCTCTACAAATAGCAATGGCCATGGTCCCATACTCCGTTATCCCAACAATTGTCTCTCTTTGACCTGTTTCTAAGTCAATACCTTCCTTAAATCGTCTTCCCTGGTAATGGATGATTGCAGGAATATGTTTCTCTTGTTGCCAAAGGATTCCAGTAGGGCCTATTATTAGGCTTATATTTCTCTGTGTTTCCTGATCATGGTAGGATCCAGGGATGATATACATATTGTAGTTGTTAGCTAGTGTAGTAATTTCATCGACTAATTCCTGATAATTAAGATCTATGGCAAGTTCTGGGAAGATTATAATACTTGCTTCCTTCGTATGTGCTTCTATTGTCAGCTCTTTTACTTTCTTTCTTACCGTGGGTATCAATTCTTTTTTGAGAAGAAATAAGCCTTCTCTCTGCTCAGTATAGAACTCGTGTAACAAGTCGCCTGATATAGATTTACCGATTTGTGCTATAGCTACTCGAAATTTCGGTTTTTCGACAATTGAGGTTTCTTTCAAGAGATTTACATATCTTAGGCGATACTTACGTTTGGGTAGAATTTCAAATGGTATTGTAATACCTTTTGCCCTAATGGAATACTGATTGATTTCCTCCTCTGTTATTTCAGGGCGTTCCTTCCCGATTCCTGTTATCATTTCTTCTAATCGTGTTAACTCGAGACGTTCGTTTAATGGAGCTTTTTGTTTGACTAGATACTCCCATTTCTCTATCTGTGTTTCGAGTAATGTTTTTTCACTATAAATTTTGATTGCTAAATTCCGTAAACCCTTTCTTTCGGCTGTTACTAATGCTTGTTCTAGCAGCTTCTTTGCTGTTTGTACATCCATTTCTAGTAGCGCCAGTTTGGATTGAAGAACGTATGTTTCAATCAGTAGGGAATGAGAGACCTGTTTTTTTGCGATGTTATGGAGTTTCTCAATTAAGTCTTTGACTTCATTAAGGATTTCATCTTCTCCCGTCATTTTCAATTCAAATAACAACAAATCACAAAGATGGACCATTGCGGTAACAGTAAGTTTATGATTTACACTCTCATCTTCCACTACTTCCAATAGTAGTTCTTCAGCTTTCATTTTATGAAGAGTTCTTTTGCGAGATTTCAATATGAGGGCATGAGCGATGAGATAGCGATGTTTAACCGTTTTATTTTTAGTTCTCTCGAAGATCTGTTTGAGATTTTCTAAATGTTCTTCTGCAAGTTCAAGTTCATTACTATCAAATCCTAACAAAACTAGTTCATAGAGAACTTTAGCTGCTGAAGTATCGTTTTTTAACTCCTCATACATCGTTAAGCTTCGTTCATAATACTTTAATGCCCAATCAGGATTTCTTTTCTTTCTGTACAATTCACCTATATTTATAAGTGACATAGCAATATCTTGCTTGATTCCTAGCTCCTCATATAACGTGAGACTTTCTTGGTAGTACTCTAGTGCAAGGTTGATGTCTCCTTTTAGCTGGTAGACATCACCAAGGTTGTTTAGAGCTAATGCAATTCCTTTTTTGTCCTTAATTTTCTCATAAATTTTTTGTCCTTTTTGGTAATGCTCCAATGCGTTTGGAAGCTCTCCCTTCAGTCTATAAATGGCCCCTAAATTTATGAGAGTCATTGCTATATCTGGTTCATTTCCTAATTCTTGTCTAATTTCATAGGTCCTTAGAAAATATGCTAATGCTTTTTCCTGGTCACCTATTGACGAATAGGTGATTCCTATATTGTTGACTAATTTAGCAATACTCTCTTTATCCCTAAAGTCTTCATAGATATGTAAACTTTGCTGATAGTATTCTAATGCGGAGCTAAATTCCCCTTTTGATTGATAAATCAGTCCTAAATTATTGAGTGATTCTGCGATCCCTTTTACGTCCTTCTCCTCTCTAGAAATTCCTAGACCCTCCTCAAGAAATAAAACCGCTTCGTCCAGATTCCCCATATACCAGTAAATTATCCCTCTATGTCGTAATATTGCTTTCTTCTTTGAAATAACGGCTTTTTCCTTTCCTCCTTCCTGTATTAGCTTCTCCCCTTTAAGTAATGAGTCGAGTCCTTCCTCCAAATTCCCTAGCCGCCAAGAAATTTCTGCATTGAGTATATATGCGTCGATTACTTGCAAAGAATTTATCATTTTTCTATCTAAAGATATTAGTTCTTCTACTATTACCTGTGCTTTCTTAAATTCCCCTAATTTCGTTCTTATCCTACATTCGAGCAATAAACTAGCGATTTTGTCATCACCGGTTATTTTATCCTTTGAAGAAAGTTCTTCTATAACTTCAAGAGCATTCTTATACTCACCCTGCTTCAGTAACTGTTCCACCTGCTTTAAGTTCTCTTGAACTGAATTTTTCATTTTACGTTCTTCCAAAACAGGATTTTGTTCAAAATCTTAGCTTTTCGTAACTTCTCTATGTATTTTTTGATTTATGCTTTCTTTAATTTTATGAAAGCTCTTGTTGAGATTCCGAACTAGTCCAAGTCTGAGTGAATAATAATTGATCGATAGTTTTGCCTGAATTTAAAGATCTATAAATATTTGCAGTCTAATTCCTCTTAGTTTATCCAAAATATTATATGTGAGAAAAATGGAAAAAGACTGAATAAAAAGAACTCTAAAACTTATTGGAATAGCTGAATGGATACTAGGAATCTTTGCTTTTATCTCATGCTATTTGACCGTCAATACTCCTTATGATAGTCCAGGTAACTTGGAAAACATTATTTTCTATGGATTATTTGGCGTTGCATTGTTTCTTTCAGGTACATTCACCTATCTGAAAAGTCTAGATTTCCTTGAAAACTCTTGAAAAACCTTAAAGATATAGATGTAACTAAATAAATAAAATCGTATTGAGCTGGTTTCAATGGCTGATTCAACCATTTTCCGTATCCTGTTAATTCTGCTTTATGGAGTATTTGGAAGCATTAGAATCTATTATCGGACACGAAGTTTAGCTCCCAAGAATCAAAGTACTGAACAGAAAGAGGGGATTGAGAAAATTGGTGGTTGGGTTGGTATTATCCTGTCAATAGGGATTATAGGAATGTTTCTTTCTCTTATTCTCTACTTACTTGCACCTACCTGGTTTCTTTGGCCCCAACTTCCATTTCCAGTTCTAGTACAAGTTATTGGAGTACTTACTGGATTTAGTACCATTCCGCTATTAATTTGGACTCATAAAACCCTTGGGAAATATTATGCTCCAGTCTTAGAACTCAAAGAAAAGCATAAGGTAATCGATTTTGGACCATACTCCTATGTTCGTCATCCTATGTATGTAGTCTTTATCCTTTTTACCCTATCAATGGCTCTAATCACGGTAAATCTATTTGTCACCATTTTCTCAATAGTAGTTGCCATTCAATTTCCATTTATCGCAAGAAAAGAAGAACAGATGTTACTCAAAGAGCTTGGTAGTGAATATCAAGACTATATGAGGCGTACAGGTCGATTTTTTCCTAATTTTCTTAAATCAGAAAACGAAATTAATTGAAATTGTGGTCAAATGATAGTTGTTGTAAATCTAAGTTAGACAAATTTTTTGATCTTTAATGTCGTTAAGAACTGTGCTTTCCAAAAATTTTTTATTCGGATGATTTGCCCGGTTTGTCATTCTTTTTGTGTTTCATGAAAGTTCAAAGAACAGACCGTGAGGACTGCTAGAAAAACTTCTTACCTCGTTTTTTCCTGAAAATTCGCGATATGCTAAAAGCTAAAACTACTACTGGGAGGATAAACACCAATTCTGATGATGGGGTCGCAGAAGTCGTGGTGGTGTCTGTTATTTCACTAGTCGTTGTAGATTGTTCTGGTGGTTCGGTCATCGGGGTATACTCACTGGGAAACTCGACTTTCATCAATCCTGCATCACCAAAATACAAATCTGAATGACCATTATAGCTATCATCGTAAACATTCTGGGTTACAGGGAAATCATCTGAAGATGTCGTAATTACAATATATGCTTCTTTTGAAGAAAGCAGGGAGATACTCGTTGCATAATCGTAATTAGTTCCACTGATCACTGTGGAAAAAAGTAATAATGAACCATTACTCGGAAATATAGAAATAAAAACAGCACATGCATCAGGATATCCTGGATTACGCTTAGAACCATCAGTTGTAGGAAAATCAAAGCTATGAGTCCTTCCAACAACATATATATTCAAAGAGATGTCATCAAAGGCTAAACCCATCGTAGATTCCCAATGAATACCTTCACTTCCACCTAAATATGTAGAGAAGATGAGTGTACTACCATTTTTGGAAATTTTTGTTAAGAAAATATCAGCAGTTCCACTAATTGCCGAGTCAAAGGCATCTGGAGAGGTAGGAAAATCAGCTGAAGTCGTCCATCCACTGATGATGAAATTACCTTCACTATCTAATATGAAATTATAGGGTTCTTCATCACCACTTCCACCTATTAAAGTTGAAAACAACATTGTAGAACCATTGGCCGCAAATTTAGTTATAAATAAATCTTGGCCTCCTGCATAAGTTTTGTCCCATGCTTCATTTGTTGTTGGAAAGTTTTCTGATCTAACCCATCCTGAAAGAATAACATTATCTGAATTATCGATTTTTAAAAACCAATTCGCTTCATTATCAGATCCACCAAAATAGGAAGAATACAACAGGATTGATCCATTAGCTGATAATTTAGAGTAAACTCCCTCTCCTCCATCCCGGTGTTTAAGACCAGGATCAGGGTGAATCCCATATTCATTATTACTATCATAAGCATCCGCAGTTATTGGGTAATCATCTGATCGTGTACCTCCTGCCACCCAGATATTTTTTGCTGAATCTACGCAAATATCCCAAAGATAATCGTAGTCTTGACCTCCAATGTAAGTTGTAAAGAGCTCAGTACCGTTCGCTGATATTTTGCTTACAAATCCGTCGTACTCTCCCCCATTATATGACTCGTCATATGCATTAGGAGTAGCAAAATCTGTTGAGCTAGTACATCCAGCGAAGTAAATATTATCATCATCATCCAAGAAACCATACCACGCTTCGTCGCGATCGTTACCACTAAGAATAGATGAAAAAAGTATTTCAGATAAATTATCTGCATTGAATTTGGTGATAAAGATGTCGTATATACCAGATGTAGGAGCAGTCCCAATCGTCACTGGAAAATCGCTTGATTTTGTCATTCCTATAATGATAGGGTTATTAGAACTATCAAGAAGGTTGATAGTCCCAGGATCGCCATCACTTCCACCGAGATAGGTTGAGTACTTGATTATTGGATTCTCTTCAGCTTTTAAATAAACCACATCAGCCAAGTGCTGATTACTAGAAGTCAGCGCGCCTTGGGGGATCGTTACAAGCTCAATTACAAGAAATGGTCCTGTAAATACCGCCAGTACAAATAACACAGGAATTAAGCTACCAATTGTAGTTTTCATTTCCGTTCCTCTCGTCCTCTTGAATTACTTTGATTTTTTCTTTCTACCAAACGAGCTCACACAAATAATGCCTACAAGAACTAATATAAAACTCCAGGAAGGAGTAATATTTTCACTACTATTAGTACTAATGTTCATCGTACTTGTTTCACGTTGTGTAGTCGTTGTTGTAGTTTCTTGATCTGGGATATATTCATTAATAGACTCTAGGAACCATTCAGGAGCAGGAGTTAAAGGATGACTGAATTCTTCCTGAATGAGTCTATCTATTGTCATTTCAGTTGAAACCATGTAATTTTGGGCCCATAGGCCTCTAGAGAAAATCTCAAAATTTCCTTGATGAATATCAGGGTCTGTATAACGTAAATCAAGAATTCCTCGCCAATCTCCATCTGTCATCCGATTTTCCATTGGTATTATAAATTCATAATAAGAAAAAACTGGTCCAACAGCAAGAATATCGCTTCCATTCCAACCTGGAACTCTTACTATGAGATGCTCAAACATTCCAGTACCTACTTCCAGAACAGTACCTTTTGACAAATCAGTATGGACATCTGCTATCAACGCACTCTTTGGTTCTTCTTCAGGATACGATGAACTATAATCGTTGTACAACTTACTTAAGAGATCTCCTAACCATCCAGCAATTACGGTACCGCTCCATCCACGATTGAATCTATAAGTTGTCTTAAGAAATTCTTTTTCGAAGGAAGATAATGCTTCTCCTTGCAGTTCATGATAAGCGATCCCTTCTAAGATTTGTGTAATATTAGTAAAATCCGTGAAAACGTCAGAATAGTTGAGATTTTCGATTTGATCTAAATCAAACATTTGAAGGTGATCTATCGCTGTTTCAAAGACCTGTCCAAGCTGATTGAGTTTCCGATAGAGGGTTGGATAAGGTTCTACAAAGCCCTCTGGGGTGGAACAGGCTCCCCAAGTTAATCCCTGTTTTTGATATAGGATCGTATCATGCTTCAATTCCGCCCAAGATCCAAGAACTGATGTTAATTTTTCATCCTGCCAAGTATCCGTTTTCATGAAATCAGGAATAACAGGTGAAGTTACGTTTGATTCCGGTTCTGGAATTGTTAATTCTCTTAATGTTTCCATCCATTGCCAAGT
Organism: Candidatus Hodarchaeota archaeon; assembly: GCA_016839785.1. Taxonomy (GTDB): domain Archaea; phylum Asgardarchaeota; class Heimdallarchaeia; order Hodarchaeales; family Hodarchaeaceae; genus Hodarchaeum. The sequence goes on from JAEOTQ010000207.1 coordinate 21,294, forward strand.
AAGACACTGTTTTTCATCTACAGGCCATAGGTCGATTTCTTCACGTATTGCGGTTAACTGTTCTTGATATTGTGGATCATTATGACAAAACGGTTGATATTGAGAGTCATTAAGATGTGTACGAGCACGTTCAGATTGCATAATTGTATAGGCAATTTCCAACCCATTTGGCATTCTTTTACCATTTGGGGGGGGATTATATACATAAGGATTAACCAAGTGATTTCCTGCGTAAGTATCTAGATTTAATCGCTCTCCGAGCATTAGAAACGTTTTTGGATCGTATTCAGGGAAAAATGGAGTTAATAGGTTGATAATATGTAGGTCTTTAGGAATTGGAATGGAATTATCATTTAATATTTGATCTTGGAGAGAAATGAGATCATCTTCATCGACATCATCAGGGGACCATGTATCAGTATTTTCAATTGACTCAATAACTTGGATTATATTTTCAATAGGAATTGTATATGTTAATCCTGCCATAGTATTTAGAAATTTTTGGATTCCCTCAAAAACATCCAGTGCAGAGGCATCAAGCCCAATTTCTGGTATAATAATCTGACTTCTCTGCAAGAAATTAACAAGATATACAACTTCTCGAATCATCTCAAGAGGTGTCCGTTGAAGATAAATATCTCCTAAGTAATCATCAAAGAAAAATGGGATTCGTGAAAACCATTTAACTAATCTGAAATAGTCTTGCAGTTGTTCTGATTGCGTATAATGTCCCCTGGGCCGATACATAGTGAAATCATCAATAAATCGCATTACTTGGTATGTTTGAAACTGTTCTACGGCGTCAAATATTGTTAGCTCATCATAAATGGCCTGGATTATCTGATTAGTCGTAGAAGCTATTGAGGAAGGAACAACGATTTCTGGGTCGATTAACTGAGCACCAACTGTAAAATAAATTAAGACATCCATAATAATAGGATCATCTGTTGTGAAATAACTTTCATCAATCGAATCAAAAACCGAACATGCCCATTCATTTAACACAGGAACCAGTAGTTGTTCTTCATATTTCTTCAATATCTCATTAAATATCAAATGCCAAGTATGAAGCATTGAGTCTGATGTTATAACAATAGGAAGATCCTTTTTCCAATACCAATAAAAAGAATCGAGTAAATGATCGACTCCAAGGCGATTTAGAACAATAAAGCCATTTTGATCAAGTAGCTGGAGTTCTGCATTGGTTAGATTCAAAGACTCATTAATAAGTTGGAAATATTCTAGATCTACAACTCGTTCTTTTCTTGTTTGTACATTGAAGATCAAATTATTCTCCAGAGGAAAGAATAGCCCGAATAGTAAAATTGTAAGTAAAATACCTGTTTGATAAAGCTTCATATTAATCACGAAATATACTTTTATTTTTATTTCTAAGATTTAAATGTTTTAGAACCAAAAAAGGAAATAATGATGCAACTAGAACTAGCTCAGGTAGATTTACGCTAGTGTAACTCTCATTTGTGAGTTTTCCATTCTTATCTGTTCTAAATAACCATATATTTCCACCGCTATAATACGGTAAGAATTTAGGAGCATCAATAATTCCTGTAAAGAGAAAACCTTTATCCGTTTCAATAACTGCAGAAGCAACATCGTGATATTGCCCACCATATTGCTCAGTCCATTCCATTTCTCCTTTCACATTTGTCTTAACGATAAAGATATTAGAATAACCAGTATTATCAAGTGTTGTGGAGAAACCAGCCAGTAAAAAGCCGTGATCATCAGTGTGAATTAAAGTTTCTACCCATTCTCTTTCTGTCCCTCCGTATGTCTCGGACCATTGCTTGTTTCCCCCGAAATCAGTTTTCACCAACCAAAAATCCCGATATTGATCATTGTACAAACGGGTTTCACCAGCAATTGCATAGCCAGTAGGGGTTTGAACAATTGCAGTTGCTTGATCTCTGCCCTCCCCACCAAAAGTTTTGTTCCATTCTAGATCACCAGAGGGACTTGTTTTCACTAGCCAAAGATCTTTGTCCCCAGCTCCAAAAGAACTTGTATAACCTGCTAGGATGTACCCTCCATCATTAATCTGGATCAGAGAGGTAGCAACATCCTCATTTTCACCGCCAAATGTTTGAGTCCAATCAAGATTACCATAAGAGTCTATTCGTATGAGCCACATGTCTCTATCACCTGCTCCATAGGAAGAGGTGTATCCTGAGACAACGAATCCTCCTATCAGATCCTCAACAAGTCCAAAAGCATTTTCTTCTCCCAATCCTCCAAAAGATTTTTGCCATTGTATATTCCCCAGATTATCGAGTTTTACAACCCATAGATCATTCATACCTGCTCCATATGACCAAGTACTCCCCGCAAGGACATATCCTGCATCGGAAGTTTGTAGAAGAACCCTTGCTATATCTTTTTGGCCACCACCAAATGTACGATTCCATTCTGGAATTCCCTGTGAATTCATTTTGATAAGCCACATGTCACCCCCAATTCCATATGACCAAGTAAAACCTGCTATTGCATATCCTCCATCCTCAGTCTGAATCAATGCCTGTGCATTATCATCAGAAAATTCTCTACCAAAGATATGGTTAAAATTTACCATAGAGCGTGGATTCGCTGGAATAATTTCATCAATCAGAAGTAAAGAAAGAATGAAAAGCAGTATAAGGATAATTTGTGAAATATCTCTTAATTTCATAGATTTCAATTTATGAGATAATCCTCTTTGAGGCCTTCTAGGACAAACAGGACTAAGGTTTAATAAGAAGTAATTTCGTATCACTTAGCCATTTCCTCCAAGGTTTTGAAAAGGTGTTCTCCCAGATCAGTAGGCCTTTGTAATGGATTTTTGATGGGAATGTTTCGCTCTTTATACTCCTGAATAAGATGTTTTCGACATCCATCGTAATCTTCACAAGTTGCACAATCACCCTTATGATCATACCATACCTGAACACTATTTTCTGGGGAAAAAGTAATGTAGGACTTTAAATTAAACATTCGACTGAAACCTCTCGCAAAACCCAATTCAGAACTAAGTAAGTCAAGAGTTATTTTATTAGAACGAGCTGTTTCTTGTAAAATGGTAGTTATACGTTTGTTTGCTTCTTTCACTGCTTTACTCACGAAAGCAGGAGTAACTTCCTTATGTTTGGCGATTTTTGTTCCAGAATGCTTACAACGCTTCAAAAACCATAGTTCCACCTGTGTTTTTGTCGGATAAACAAGACGTTTGTAACCAAATTTGGTTAATAATCCATCAAAACCCATAACCATTTTTGGTTAACTATCCTTTAAAAGCTTTTCTGCTTTTTTGATTTCGATTTTTCTTAAAGAATTAAAGAAAAATTTTACCCAATTCAGAAGCATTTCTCATTTTCCTTCCTCTCGTCCTCTTGAATTGCATCTTTCAGATTCTTTAGCTATTTAAACCCATGCTTTGTGCGGAAACTCAGAAGTGTATTTTCACTGATTGCAATGATCCAGTTTTATTTTACTCTGTTGGGCTGTTTAATGTTTTAACGGCTTATTGTCAGTTCTTGAAACAACAAATTGGTATAAAACTAAACATCGCAAAATTAGAGTTTTACGACATTTATCGAGGATGATAATCATGGGTTGAATTAGGTATAATAACCATAAATGTTATGAGACACTTCTAGGAACCAAAAAAGAGGATAAATTGAAAAAAGTCTTTCCCTCCCTCCCTAAATTTATTAGAAAGATAGTATTTTGGAAATTTGGTAGAGATCCGCTTTACCTGAAAGATTTTGCTGGAACGGTATCTCTAACTTCTGTTGGAATGTTTGGGGATATCGGTGGATGGGGGATACCAATCGGTGTAACCAATTTAATGTTCACTTTGGGAGGAATAATTAAAAAACTGTCATAATAGAGAACAGAATAGAAACTCGTGATATCCTGCATATGACTGTGATGTTTGATCATGATGTTGTAGATGGAGCTCCTGCTGCTAGGTTTATTAATGATATAAAGAATCTTATAGAAAATGACTACGGATTGGAAATGATCAACTTATGAAGATATAAAAGAGATTCATTTGATGTGAGTTATTCTGTCTTCAAGTAGAAGTTTGAATTGTTAAAGCTGGCTTTCGTCAAATAGATATTTTTACTATTTGATACTTTAATCTAATTAATTGACTATTCGAAGTTCCTACACTCTATATTTCGGTAGTATATACCGAAGTATATATTTTTCTTAATATAACCAACGTTCTATGAGTAATCCAGCTAGAACTATTATTTTGAACAATGCAAAGTAGTTGTTGCAAAGAGAAAATTGATGGAATATATTATATTGTATGAGGATATTAAAATCTGGAGAGTGAAGAATGTTGAGAAAGACAATTTTGAGTTTTATATTCGTATTTTTACTTTTTTCAATTTTTGGTACTGTAGTAAATTTACAGGTAAGCGGAAAAATAAATGAAAACGTCTCTATTGCAATTATTTTTGCATCAGGAGGACTTGATGATAAAGGTTTTAATGACGCAGCTTATGAAGGATTAGTTCAAGCAAATACAACATATACAGGACAATTCAACTATACATACGTTGAACCCAGTAGTATTGATGAATTTGCTACATATCAACAAACTTTGGCTTCTGAAGGACATGATTTAATCATCTGCATAGGATTCTTCCAAGAGAATACTTTGGATCAAACAGCGCAAATGTATCCTAATCAGCGGTTTACCCTTATTGATGGTATAGTAAATCGTCCAAATGTATCTTCGATCACATTTAAAGAGGAAGAAGGATCATTCTTAGTAGGTGCAATGGCGGGAATGACCACTCAGACCAATAAGATAAGTTTCTTTGGTGGAATGAATATTCCACTAATCAACAGATTCTTAGCTGGATATGAACAAGGGGCGATGTTAATGAACGGTGGAGTTGATATAACCGTAACTTATACGCCAAATGCATCAGATTCTTGGGGTGATGTAACAAGTGGGCAACGTGTTGGAAAACGATTATATGGTGAAGGGAATGATGTTGTTTATACAGCAGCTGGTGTATCTGGCCATGGTGTTATTCAAGCAGCTAGTGATTTTCCTGATGTTTATGCTATTGGTGTTGACCAAGATCAGGATTATATGAATCCTGGAAAAGTTCTCTGTTCCATGATAAAGAGGGTAGATATTGCGGTTTTCAATGCTATTGAGGGGATTATTCAGGGTACATGGACTCCTGGTCATACTCAATTAGGTCTTGCTGAAGATGGACTCGATATTAGTCCAATGACTTACACTAATACGATCAAAACAGGCTATTATGATTTCAAGGGTATTAACCAAACACGCTGGGATTGGATAGTAGACATAAAACAGAATATCACTGATGGCACTATCAGCGTTTCTGATACTCCTTCTTCCCCCCCATATTTTCCGTCAGTGGCACTAATATTTGGTCCAGGGGGAAAAGATGATGATATCTTTAACTCAGCCGCATTTGACGGTTTGGAAAGGGTGTTTAATGATTATATTGGCTCTTTTCTATATAAATACGTAGAACCAGCCACTCCTGATGTTTTTGGATCACATCAACGAAATCTTGCAGCTGAGGGCCATGACTTGATAATTTGTATTGGATTCTTCCATACATCACCTTTGAATAGTACCTCCAGTCTTTACCCCACTCGAAAATTCAGTTTGATTGATGATGTTTTAGATCGCCCAAATGTGGCTTCAATCACATTTAAAATGCAGGAAGGCTCTTTTCTAGTTGGTGCAATGGCTGCTATGACCACACAAACCAACAAAGTAGGATTTTTAGGTGGATTGAATAATTATCCCATTAATAAATATCTTGCTGGATATCAACAGGGAATTCAGTATATTAATGAGGAAGTTTTAACTTCTGTGGCCTATAGTCCTAATCCTGCTGAACCATGGACGGATACTTTTGGTGGTAGGTTAACTGGAGACGATCTTTATGATCAGGGGCATGACATGATTTATACAGCAGCGGGATTCGGGACAGGATTAGGTGTAATGGAGGCAGCATCGGAAAGAACAGGAGTTTTTGTTATCGGTGCCGAAGTTGATCAAGATGGTCTTTTTCCAGGTAATATATTGTGTTCAATGGTTAAAAAAAGTGGGACCGCAGTGTACAAAACAATTGAAGATCTCCTCCAAGGTTCATGGTCTGCAGGTAACGCTCAATTAGGTCTAGCTGAAGATGGTGTGGATATTAGTCCGATGATGCATACAGCAGTCCTTCGGGATGGATTATATACGAAGGATACTGTCACTAAAACTCGTTGGGATTTTATCTCAGACATCAAGCAAATGATAATAGCTGGCACACTGGCGGTCACTGATACACCTGATTGGTCTTCACTTTCTATATATGTACCTACTCCAGTAACTACAACTACTACGACAACTACAACTACTACGACAACTATTTCAACCACTACTTCAACAACAGAACCGACAACAGAAGATGAAACCTCTACTACAATAAGCTTAACAAGTTGGTCTGGATTTGTGCCATTTTTCGTCATTATCTCATTAATAATTATCAGTAAACGAAGAAAAAATTGAGAGGAACAATAGCAATCTAATATGGAAACTTTACCCAACTTCATTGATATAATTTATCGTTCCTCTCCCTGTTTACACATAATAGATGTGTATTAACCAACATTAAAAGACATTGTATTGACGATTGTACTATATTCTGGGGTATATCCAACCAGTACTTCGTAACTATGGGAGAAGGTAATAAGCATGAAATCTCGAAGGGGAAAGACTTAAATGTGGAGA
>JAEOTQ010000208.1 GCA_016839785.1 Candidatus Hodarchaeota archaeon
GGGTGAGATTTGAACTCACGAACGCCTACACGACTAGGACCTCAACCTAGCTCCTTTGACCTGGCTGGGAAACCCCCGCACAGTTATAAATTTACCGTACAATAATCAAATACTCTTTAAAGGGTAGTTTGAACTCCGGTAGTACTTTTCCTGAGAATAATCGAAATGTTAGTCCACCTGATGAAAAAGAATAAATTTTTTCTTTTCCAAAAGGTTTTGTTCTATAGTTAATAGCATTTAAAGCAATTTTAGCATCTTTAAATGATGGTGCTTTTTTCTTAACGGCAAGAACTTCAATTTGAAGATTTTTTGCATCATGTAAATCTACAACCTTTGAAGGAATTTCCAATCTTCCTCGGAGACCCAGTTTTTCGTCTCTAAAATCTATTAACCACAGATTGTTGTCGAAATCTTCCTCTAGCTGAAATACTTCTGCATTTATTAGCATAGCCATTCCTACTCTTCTGAAGCTTGATCACTTGCATATCGGTTGAAAATCGCCCGAACACGATCTGCAACTGGCCCTGTTCCTTCAACACCTGTTTCAGAAACTTTAACCCTTTCAAGAACTACTATCAGTCCTGCTTCATCATAGACTTTTACGTCTCCAGGACGACGAAAGATCTGTTCCAGTTCATCTTTTAACCCTGAGAGATCAAAAGGAGCTTCTTCCAAATAAATCTCTGCAATTTGGTCGCCATTTAAGCAAATACGATGGATTTCGTTACTATCTTCATCACGCTTGGCTTTTATTAGTACACAAGTAAGAGTTTCTGGTGATAGTCCTTTCAGTTCTCCAACGAATTTTTTCCCATTCTTGAGGATAACAGCTACTCTTTTATTGTTAAATGCAGTGATTTCTTTTTGAAAAGTTCTTTTGGCTTGACCGACCATGGACATGTATAAGCCTCCATACAAAACAAGCAGATATCGTTATCAGTAAATCCTTTAGATTTTCAACCAAAATTTGCTTCGTAACGGTAATCTGGCTCGTTAATTGTGCAATTATCTTGTATATATATTTTTTCTGAAGTCCTGTAGCGAAAATTGACAATTCAGATTGATGTAAGCCGTTCGAAGGCTAAAAAGTCAGTACCAATAGCTTTAACAACGAAAACTCAACTTACATCTGTTCAATAGCTCTAGTCTTAACTAGGAGAGACCAATCAAGATTTAGCTTCATGAGTTTTTCCAGATTCATTTCTTCGCCTTTCTTCTGCCCAAAAGCTAATACTATATCTCCCATATGCACATCAACAAATTTTTCTTCTGTAAGGGTAAATTTATATTCAGAATTATCATCTGTTAGGATTACATAGGCATCCTCTTTCTCTTTTATCTTGCAAAAAAATTGAAATTTTGTTTCATCAGTAATATTGGCTAGAGATAAGATAGTTATCTCTTCATAAGGTCTTATGGACGTTCTGCTCATTATAATCCTCTCTTGTTAGCTGATTCCATTTTTATGATTGAAATAATTAATATTTCTTATTCCTCGGTAATTCTTTCTTATTAAGTTTCAGAGTGTTACCAAAAAAATCCCAGCTTCCTTAAAACTTTAGGAGGATTCTGCTTATACTGAGCACAAATTGGCTGGAGATAATTTTAATGGATTTTTGTGAATGTGGAGCCCTTCTTGTCCCTGATAAAAAGACAGATGGAACCATCGTAATGAAATGCAATTCTTGTGGGAAAACCATTGGTGCGGCTTCTAATTCAAAAGCTTTTGAGATTAAACAAACCATAAGACACTCTGATTTAGAGAAAACAGTCATAATTGACGATGAAAATGAAGTTGAAACTATGCCCTCTGTTACAGCAAGTTGTGAAAAATGCGGCCATCATGAAGCTGTATATTGGCAGCTTCAGACAAGGAGTGCAGATGAAGCTTCCACTACATTTTATCGATGTAAAAAATGTAAATTTACTTGGCGTGATTATGGATAAGAGTACTATTAAGACTTCAGTCTTTTTTTACAATCATGACGGCATGTTTTTTTTCAAATGGATCAATAGTTGAATTTTCGAGTACTTTGAGTCCAAAATTGTTTTCTAATATGTTCATCTGTTTAGAAAACACTTCTTCTGGTTCAAGAGCGACATTGATACTTTGAGACTTGATTGCTATGATACCTACTCCTCCTGGTTTGAGGTAGTCCTGAGCATTTCTCCCAAAAATTGTTGCCTGTTCTGGTTGAGAAACATCTTGATATAGAAGATCAACATCAAAAACATAAGAAGAATACTCTTCTGGCCTTCTAGCATCAGCAAGAATTGGAATCAAATTTGGCCGCTGCTCTGCAAGGCGATAAAACTTTCTCATGACTTTTGGAGAGAATTCAACTCCATATATAAATCCATCATCTAGGATATCTGAAAAATGAGAAGGAGTTGTCCCTGTAGAAACCCCCAGATAAAGGATATTCTTTCCTTTTAATTGTGGAAGGAGTTTCATCCCTGATAAGTAGGCTGCAGCAAATTTGGATCGAAATGGATCCCAAAGACGATATTCCTCGTTATTAGCCTTGATTAACCTTTCGCCATACACAGAAGTTCCAGGTACTTGATTTCGTGTAGCAAGACGATTTTTTTGATCTATTTTAATCTGATACATACCCTCGATCATTGTTTCTGTTACTTTCATTCTTTCACCCTGAGAACCTTAGATTTTTTTTTATTCATTCTTCTTATTACGTCGTCTTTTCTGTTTGAAGTCTCTTTTTGTCCCAGATTGCTTCGGTCCCTTTTTATATGGCTTTCCACGTTTGCCTCTAGGTTTGTAATCCTTTTTCTTCGATTTTCTTGTTCTTTGTTTCTCAGAGGGTTCGGGGAAATTTTCTTTTATTTCTTCTATTCTCTTTTCAAGATCCTCCACTAGAGTTGGGGCAATGAACTCACCACTGAAGAAGTCAACACGCGAGGCAATACTAAGTTTTCCAGCTAATGCCCTGGCAATTTTCCCCCTTTGATGTTTTTTCGCAGAATGGATGTATTGAGATTGAAAAATAACGCCGTGTTTTGGAGGATCCTCTCCTGATCGTAGATGTCTGAATAACGCTTTTTCTGCACCTAAGACTTGAACCGTTCCTGAAGATCGTTTTGCAAGATTCTCCAAACTCCCTGCAAGCGAGATGAGTCGCGCTCCAAGTAAACTTCCGACAAGGAGTTGTAAGTTTGGAGCTACTTCCTTCATACTTTCCTCAATGTATTTTTCTAAACTTTCTTTGGTGTTAAGGATTTCTACTCCAAAGGATGCTAGATTGGATATCGGGTTCATATCATATGTTGAAATATCTGCACCAAGAGAACTTTCAGCAGCTTGATGAATTAGTTCTTGTCTTCTTTCGGGTAGTGAATCAATCTCCTCTGATTCAATCTCTGATCGAACTTTTCCCCTCATGTTTGAAACTAGTCGTATGTATTGATTATTATCTCTTACCAGATCCAATAATTCAGGAAAATGAATCCCATACCATTCTGAAAGACGAGCATAGATCAAATTCAGAATTGAATTAATATCATCTATACTATTTATTGCTTGAGCAAGATATTTATCCCTTGCCTCTACCTTTTCCCGTAAAAGAGTCTGTGTGTGAACCAAAGACTTACTACGCATAAGAGAAATAAGTTCTGTTGGACTAGTTAGATCTAGTTTCTCTATAAGATACTCATTTATCTTTGATCTAAATATAGAAAATTCACCCGTACTTGCAAAACGAACCTCTTCGTACCCAGTTTGCCGTAGATAATCAATAATCAATGCATTGTCAGAAACAATTTCCTCAGTCAGCTCTGGTAAAGCCCTTCGTATTTCTTCCTCATGCTCAAGAAGAAACGCCTGAAATTGATCAGCTAATATTGTTTCATTATTTGTAAACATAATGGAATCAAATATAGTTGCCGAATCGGAGGTTATTTCTCCAAAGATAACTCCTGTCGCTAAAACTAGTACACCTTTCAATTTTACTCACCCTATTAGATATTTCACGCAAAGATACTACCAGATATAATTCTTTCTTTTGGAAGCATTGGAAACCATAAATTTCTCAGAATAAAAAGGCACCCTCTACAATGTTCCTAGACAATCGAAAACTGATATTTTTTTCTCAAGAGCAAAACATATAATGAGGTGGTTGAAATGAATGTTGGAATAGAAAATGATGCGACAAAAGCCAATAAGTATCAAAATTCCTGATCAAATACTTATCTTAATTGATAACTTTGTACGTCTAGGCCAATATGAATCAAGATCGCATTTTTTACGTATTGCAATTGAGGAATTGCTTAAACAGGAAAGGGAGACATGGGATAAACTAGTGGATCAGATTTCGCACAAAGAATAATCTTGATGCTATATGCAATCATTTTCTCAGGATGAAAAACAACAATTACTACTCGCATCAGGAATTTTCGTGTTAGTGGAACTATCATTCCTGCTTAAATACTTAGATTTCTTAGATTTCGTTGAACTATTAGTTGCAGGATTGTTGATTCTTCCATTATTTACATTACATGAACTGGCCCACAAATATACCGCCTTACGGATTGGATTTCCCGCAAAATTTTATTTGGATCAAAATATGGCTATGCTTTCTTTATTTACGGCATTGTTGCCCATAAAAATTATTGCTCCAGGTGCAGTTGTTTGGTATGGAAACCCTTCGATTAGAATCCGAGCGAACGTCTCATTAATGGGACCATTAGTTAATATCTTTATTGGAGGAATTTTATTACTCTTTTCAACCTTTCTCCCTCCTTCATGGTCATTAGTCATGATGTTTATCAGCAGAGCTTCTTTTAGTCTCGCAGTTTTCAATTTGCTTCCTTTCTCTATTTTGGATGGGAATAAAGTATATCGATGGAATCAAGAGGCCTATTACGTTATATTCGGTTTTACAGCTCTGATTTGGCTATTTCATCCTCTGGGTATTTTAGGTGGATTCTAAGCATGGAATCATTAACTTCAAGAGAAAGGAGTTCGCTGGTGATAGCAATTGGACTCATTTTATCGTTGGTGCTAACTCGTTTTTTATTTTCGGGTGAAAATCATTCAGTTCTGCATATATTATGGGGGATTATCGCTATAATTTTTTCAGTAATTGTCGCTTATACCTTTGTTTTCCAAACAAAATATTTCTATGGGAGAAATGAAACCTACACATACTCTTCGAAAACCGATTCTTTTAGTCCAAAGATAATTCCCCCTTCCAAATTAAAGAAAAAAACACAGATTGAGGGACGATGCAATCAATGTGGAGTATCAGCTCTATTGGGATTCACTTGTTCTTACTGTGGGGAATATTATTGTGCAGATCATCGACTCCCTGAAAAGCACAATTGTTTTGGACGATACAACACGTAAAACGGATTTAAGAAGAAGTAGCATGAGAAATTTCTGATAAAATGAGATTTAGCAATCCTAAACTGATAAATAACAGATATAATGCATTGAACAGATAAAATCCACCAAGGATCCAATACTTGACAAATCCGAAAATAAGAATAACCATGCAAGTTAGTTCTAATATTGTATACTTATCCAAAGGAATATGGTCATGAATTTTCTGTTGAGACACATTTTTACCTTCTGATAAGTCATATTTTGGTGTGCGTTCAAATTCTCCTCCTTTCCTTACAAAACCTGAGAGAGTGCCAACGGCCATTCGTACAATTAACCCTCCTCCCCAAAAGAGGAAAAGAGGAATAAGGAATATATCCCAAACCGGCCTTCCAGAACGGAATATGGCAGTTGAGTAGGCCAGAACCCCACATAGAGTAGCTATCGTGAAAAGTATACCAAAAATCGAAAATATCTCTGATTTGAATGACGGATTAAATATCAAAAGAGCACTTGTGATTGTATTGATTAATATCATGAGGGGAATGAGATACTGACCTAGGTGAATTATACCTTGAAGCTTACACATAATTGAGCAATTAGGACATAAATGTAAAAATGAGTTTAGATTCTTTTTAATATTTTGTGAAAAGCCCTTAGACCACCTACTCTGTTGTATAATCCACGAGCGAAGAGTTGGGGGTATTTCTTGATTATTAATTACTCCCGTTAGATAGAGGATCTCAAAACCCCTCATTTGAGCTCTATACGCGAGATCTAGATCTTCTGCCAGAGTATCTGAAGACCATCCTCCACTTGAATCAATAGCCGCTCGCCTCCAAATACCGCCTGTACCATTAAATGTAATTTTCGCGTTGACACTTTTCCGTCCAATTTTCTCCACCAAAAAGTGCCCATCTAATCCGATCGACATGGCACGAGTGAATATTGAATATTTGAGGTTTGAATAACCCCATCTCGTCTGTATGGCTCCAATATCACCTCTATTCTTGAAAAAATGTATACATTCATTTAAAAATTCTGGATTAATTACAAAATCTGAATCAAAAAGGGCAACAAATTCAGATTTGTCCTTATCTAATCCATTTCTCAACGCACCTGCTTTAAATCCTTCTCGTTCAGATCGCCGAATTATATCTATTGTAACTCCTTTCATTTTTAATTTATCGGTGTTTTCATTTATCAATCGCGAGGTATCATCTGTAGAATCATCAAGAATTTGAATTTTTAGACGATCTACAGGATATACAATATTTTCGAAATTCTTAAGGGTCTTCTCGATAATCTTTGATTCATTATAAATTGGTAGTTGAATAGTAACTGAAGGAAGTTCCAATTCACTATATTTCTCTTCAGGTACGGGATCCTTCCAGTTAGCTGAAGAAACTGTAAGAAAAAACAAATTGATAGGATAAGGAATAATAATAAGAGCAGATAGTATATTTAAGCTTATAATGATTCCAAATAGTATATCCATATGACAATTTTCCCAATAGTTAAGTTGTGTAAGAAAAAGAAATATTTATTTTATTCCTTGTTTTTGTACACTAAATATATTGCATTCTCATCAATAGATAAATTATACAGAACCAGTGGATAGTAATTAAAAATGCTATGAAATCTCCAATATCCTATAGGTGTTATGATTTGGTAAATGATTTAATTTCAACTCTTGAAATGTCTATCGCTGATGTAAATGCAGATTATCTAGGAGTAAAAAGAATTATTCTAATGGAAAACGCTGGTAGAGGATTAGCTGAATTTATATGGAAAATCAGTATGGAAGAGGCCATTTCAAATATCATAATCATTGCAGGTAAAGGTGGGAATGGTGGAGATGGGATGGTAGCAGCACGACATCTCGCCGATAAAGCAAAAGTATCTCTTTATTTAATAGGGGAAAAACAGGATATCAAGAAAGTTTCTACCCGAAAAAATTGGAAAATTTTAGAGAATATGCCACATTCCCTTAAGTTATATGAAGTGAAAGATTCCGAAGATCTGAAGAAAATAAAATTTAACAAAAAATCAATTATTGTAGATGCATTATTTGGAACTGGAGTTTATGGAGAAATTACTGGTCTTTATTCCAAAGTGATTACCACGATCAACTCTCATAGAAATAAAGGAGCGTTGATAATTTGTGTAGATACCCCTTCAGGAATTGATCCAAATACTGGTAAAAAAGCCAACGTATTTATTAAGGGTCATTATACTACTGTTTTTCACAAACAAAAACAAGGTTTAACAGAAGAAAATTCAGGAATGATAAAAATCGTTCCAATTGGAATCCCACCTGAAGCAGAATTTGTCATTGGGCCTGGAGATTTATTAGCGTCATCTACTAAAGAAAAATGGGTAAGAAAAGGAGACAAAGGAAAAGTTCTCGTGATAGGAGGAAATGAAAAATATTCTGGGGCCCCAGCTCTAGCTGGTATGGGAGCTTTACAGGCAGGTTCAGATTTAGTAACAATAGTAGCTCCAGATAAAATTACACCTGCCATTCGTTCATATACTCCAGAGTTTATTGTACAAAGTTATCCATCTCCACATTTAACAGTTGAAACCCTACCTTATCAACTAATGGAAGAATATGATTCTATAGTGTTGGGACCTGGATTAGGACGTCATCCTGAAACACAAAAAGCTGTGGAAGTAACTCTTGAGTTTGTAAAAAAGCATGAAATTCCGATCGTTATAGATGCAGATGCATTGCATCTAATAAGTCAATCTTACTTATACGAGAATGTAATTCTGACACCTCATGCAGGTGAATTCGCTGTTTTGACAGGAACTTCATTACCCGTTGGTTTTACTTCATTCTCAGAAAGGTTAAAGACAGTACTAAATATAACTAAAAATTCCCCAGCTGTTTGGTTAGTTAAGGGTCCATGGGATATTATATCTAGCCCTGAAAAGTACAAAATTAATAAGTCTGGTGTGCCTGAAATGTCGCGTGGAGGCACTGGAGATATACTTGCGGGATTGACGGGTAGTTTCGTCAACAATACAGAAGATCTTTGCTATGCCGCTTCGATTGCAGCCTTCATAAATGGAAAAGCTGGAGAGCTTACACGAAACGATTTCTCATCAATGAATCTACTCGCTAAAATTCCAACAGCAATTCGAACTAGTTGGGATTTCATTCTTGCAGATTAGTTCTGAAACTGCAAACTCTCTGCTTCGAAAGCATCAATTTCCTCAAGAATAGAATAAATCTTGTGAATGGATTGATAAACATATTCTTCTTTCTTAGCACCTGTGCATACCAATTTTCCTGATTGGAAAAGTAGAAGTACTACTTTTGGTTCCTGCATTCGATAAATTAAACCTGGAAATTGCTCTGGTTCATACATAGAGTGTTCTAATAAGAGCGCGGCTAATTCAAGATTGATCCTCTTGCCGAGCGTTCCAGAAGCAACAATGTTTTGTACCGTTATTGTAGCCTCATGTTTCACATTGTGCCCTGCTTGTCGTAATAGTTCAGAAATGACTTCAACGGCTTCTTCAATCATCTCTACTGATTTAGCACCAGTAACAACGAGTTTTCCTGAAGAGAAAACCAATATTGAAACTTTAGGCTTTTTAATCTTGACTACAACACCAGGAAACTGCTCAGGAATATAAGAAACTTGAACATCTCCAGGAAGACGGCTTGCTGCTCTTTCAAGCTTAATTTTACAGCGCAAATCTACTGAAGCAACGACATTTTGAACTTCAGCAAATAAATCATCTTTATTTGACTCATTTGACATGACAATCACCATCGAAACTAGATTAAGAGCCAGAATACAATGTGAAGAAAAATTAAGGGAAAATCTATTCTTCTAAGAATATATACAGACCCTTCTACTTAACAAAAAACCAAACTTATAAGCATTTATAAGGTTTATAAGCTGAGTTGTGTTTTTTCCTTCATTGATATGAATTGAATAATCGCTAAACTCTCTATCCTCTATCAAAAACATTATTACTGTCGTCTAATACAATGGTTTATGATTTGAAGCCAAAATTAGTTTTGAATTATTAGAAAGAAATGAATTATCTACATAACAACGAATTAATATAAAAAATTTGCAATATTTCGAAGAAATGAACTTTTTACAGATTTTTAAATAATTATTTCAGAATAAAACCACTGGATTATGTCTGAAAATTGGATCTCTTTTCCAATACCTATTTAAAAGCCTATCCATTATATAAATCCCATTAGAGGTTTCAACTGGAGGGCAAGTCAACTGTCGCCACCTGAACAAAAATGTCCCGAATGCGGTAGTAACGATATTGTAATGGACATGACAAAAGGCACTTCAATTTGTGCATCTTGTGGACTTGTTATTGATGTACGTATTGATTTAGGTCCTGAGTGGCGTGCTTATAATTCAACCGAACTCCAAGAACGTGCGCGTGCAGGCGGTCCAATTACTCCTCTTAAAGCGGAAATGGGTCTTCGAACACAAATTGGAAATATAAGGAAGGATATTTCGGGAAGAACGCTTCCATTTTCTTCACAAACTAAATATAGACGCCTTTCTCGCATTGATAACCGAACAAGAAAATCAGAAATTAGAAATTTACGCTTTGCTTTAAAGGAATTAAAACGAATAAAAAGCCAGCTAGAGTTACCTGAAGATGTAGCTGAAATGGGAGCGATGATTTATCGAAAAGCATTGAAGAAGAACCTTATCAGAGGTCGTTCTATAGATGGAATGATCGCAGCTAGTTTATACCTTGCCTGTCGGAAAAAGAAACTCCCTCAAACATTGAAAGATATCGCTTCAGTTTCTAACATTTCCTCCAAAGAACTAGGACGATGTATTCGAATTATCCTTCAAAAATTAGATCTAAAAGTTAGTCCGAGTGATTATTCAGCGCTTGTTCACCGTCTTGGTATCAATCTTCGTGTTACCATGAGAGCACGTCGACAAGCAGTAAAAATACTTAATATTGCTAGATTACGAGGAGCAACAGTCGGTAAAAATCCAATGAGCTTGGCAGCGGCTTCACTCTATATCGCAACAATCCAGACTGGTGAACGAAGAACACAACAAGAAATCGCTACTGCTGCAAAGATTACTCCTGTTACAATCAGAAACCGATTTAAAGAACTAGTGAAGATTATAGACTCTGAATCCTCAAAAGATGGTCACGATCCTCTTCAATCACTACTTGTATAAGGTATTACTGATTTAAAAGGGTCATGATACATCTTCAACTGATGCAACAATTCCATCCTTAATGTGAAAGATTCTGTTTGCCTCTTTGGCAATGTTGGAATCGTGAGTGACAAGAATCAATGTTTGATTTTCGGATTTATTCACTTCTTTTAATAAACTCAATACAGCTTGTCCCGATTCAGTATCTAAATCTCCAGTTGGTTCATCAGCTAATAATATTGTGGGTTTATTTGCAAGGGATCGTGCAATGGCAACTCTCTGACGTTCTCCTCCACTTAACTCATCTGGTTTATGGTCTTTTCGTCTCAAAAGATCTACTTTCTCTA
>JAEOTQ010000209.1 GCA_016839785.1 Candidatus Hodarchaeota archaeon
AATACTTTTGAGAGTTGAATCATCTTACCGCCAATACTTGGTTCTTTGTCCACCACAAGAACATGATAATCTTGATCCGCTAGATCTAGTGCCGTTTGTAATCCAGCAATTCCTCCACCGATCACCACTGTTGAATAAATAGTCTCTTTTTCGTCTTTAATCACACTATATTCCTCCAAAAAATTACCCATGCGCTTCTACAGTAGCTGTAGAAGATGATTTATTTAAAATTTCTTTTGCGGGTTGTAAACTTCGTAAATATTCATCCATTTCTTTGATTTCTTTCACCACATGTTTAGCACAAACGGTACAGATTGCTGTTAATTTTAACCGCTTGGGTTCTAAACCATATTCTTCTTTCATGCGTTTCATGACTTTGTTTACTCGTAAACTTAAGCGTTTGAAAGCCCCTGAATATGGGCATTCCTCTCCACAAGAC
Organism: Candidatus Hodarchaeota archaeon; assembly: GCA_016839785.1. GTDB lineage: Archaea > Asgardarchaeota > Heimdallarchaeia > Hodarchaeales > Hodarchaeaceae > Hodarchaeum. The sequence continues at coordinate 440 of JAEOTQ010000209.1, forward strand.
ATGATAATTATGCCGTCGATTCCTTTACGAAGGGAGTCTATGTAGAAATTTTCTGGGAAAATAACAGGTGAGGGAACACGCATGACGTACGAATTCGGAGGATATTCCAAATGTTGTTGTCCAGCATTATCCACACCTGGATAGGAACACATTATGGTAGTCAATACAAGGATTTTGGGAGTATATTCTGCTGCGGTAGCCATAAAGCTATTACCAACCAAAGAACTAATCTCATTTCTTCCTGATTACGTAAAAACGATCGAATCCATCATCTTCTACGAAACCAAGATATTCGTGTTTAGCAAAACTAGCCCAAGCAGGGATGTCTTGGCGAGTGCCAGGGTCAGAGGACCAAATTTCTAAAACTTCGTCAATATCAACTTTTCCAACTGCTTTTTTAGTTTCAAGCAGAGGACCAGGGCAGGCGGATCCACGTGCATCGACGACGTGATCTGATTCTTCAGGAACTTCATTACCTAAATCTGTTTCTTCAGTCATTTTTTAAACCACATTTTTCATTAGTTTGTTGTTAAGTGAGAAAATAAACTTTCAAAAGAAGGAAGGAAGTTTAATTTCCGCAAATAATCGTTATCTACAGAAGTCTTTCTGAAGATATTTTTAACGATTAGTTTAACAATAGTTTATCTTATAAAGGTACTATTCTCAAAATAGTTTACTTAAATATTAAGATAGAACAAAACTTATATTCAGTTTTTTCTATCATTGATAACAGTCGTAAAGACTTTCAAAATCTCCACAATAATTGGAAAATTTAGGACGCAATGCTATGTTTAGTCGTGATCAAATTCAGCGATTATTTGATATGAGTAAAAACCAGATTGTTGATGAAACTGATTTTTATATTATCTGTCTTCTTGAACATGAAGGTGAGACGAAAATTGCGAAAATAGTGGATCATCTAAAGGACAACGGTGTCGAATTGTCACCTGCTGCTGTTTCACTTCGGATTCGTCGCCTTAAAGAGAAAGGAATCTTAATTGGAATGGTGCCACTAAGTCGATTAAATAAACTTGGCTTTTCACGTGATCTTCTTCTCCTGATACAAACTGAACCGGGTCGTGATCTCGATAAGATCATTGAACAAATAATTCCGATAACAGGTGTGAAGCGGATGTATCAGATTTTTGGTGAATACGACTTATTGGTCGAATTATGTTGTCTTGGCGATGAAGGCTTAGAGGAAAGTCTTGCAGCAATCAACTGTGTTCTTGGATTATCTCGGATCTCGAAATCACCAATTCAACATCGTATAAAAGAGCATTACCAATTGATTAAGGAGGAAAGTCTAGTTGAGGGAGAAAAATCAACTTAGTAGACAGAGGATAATATTTTGGTAGACCGAATCCGAAATAGACTAAGTAAATCAAATCATGAACCTAAAGAAGAGGAATTAGAGGAAAAAAAATGGTTAAATTTGTAATTGTCTCCACTCATGGAAATGACAATTTTGAACGTGCAAGTATGGCTTGGGCAGTAGCGAATGCTGCTCATGTGCTAGATGCTGAAGTTATAATGTTTTTACAGGCTGAAGGTGTAAATGTAGTCCGAAAGAACTTTTGCAAAGGTTGGGTATTCCCTCCATTCACCCCTCTCGAATCTTTAATTGAAAACTTTATGGAAATGGGCGGTAAAGTTTATGCCTGTGTCCCCTGTGTCGAAGCGAGAGAAATTAAAAAAGAGGATTATATTGAGGGGGTAATGCTTGCTGGTGCCACGAAACTCCTAGCAGAGTCAGTAGACGCTAAAGTATTTACTTATTAAGAGAGAACTATTCTACTCTTTTAATAAACTCCTTTAGAGCCTCGTCATTATGAATGGCTAGTATTTCCTCACTATTCACTAGAGTATTCCAATTTTCCCAGCCCAAGTTATAAGCTCTTGTAAGATTCTTGATCACTTCTTCTACATCGTTTTTTGTAGCATAGGATCTAGCTATTAGGAGATATGACCAAATAGGCACTTTACCTATTTTAAACGCCTCTTCAAAATCATTTATTGCTTTTTCATACTTTTTATCAAAGAAATACCTCATCCCTCTCTCGGCGAAGTGCTCTGCTTCGTTAAACATGCAGATATAATGGACGTAATCTCGTTCTTTAATGAAACCAACTTTTTGGGCAACCCTAATTGATCCGTAGTTATGAGTTTCACAATGCCAGCCAACCCTTGAATACCCAATTGACAAACAATGTTCAACTGCCGCTGCTGCGGTGAGTGCTCCTAAACCTTTCAATCTATAATCTTCTGTAGTGATTATACCAATCTCACATTCTTCTCCACTGGCACAATCAGAGTTCACCCAGACAACAACTTTGTTTCCTTGAACTAAACACATCCCAAACCCTCTTTTCATTTGGTCATCCAAACTAGATTCAACCCATTCTTCAATATCCTCAGGAAATTTTAGGGAGTCATTTTTTAGGGTAGAATCAACTTGAAGGAGATTATAACCCTCTGGTAAGTTATTTTTCCAATCATGAATAGGTTTATCACAGTAAAAATGGATCCGATGAGTAGAGAGTGGAGGGCGTATCTGGAATATATCAGGAAATTTATCTTTCCATTTTTCAGAATCTATATGGAAGAAAAGATAGCTAAGAAAATTGGGGTTCACAGGTGAATAGAATTTCCCTCTAAGAATCATATCTTCAATAAGAGCTTTAAGCCCTTGGTTGAATTCGATTTTATTTGGATTTCCAGCAAGAAACCATCCTTCTGTAGTCGCTATGAATCCACATGTGGGATGAAGAGGATCATCAACCCATATTTTTCCTGGTGATGAACCATCTATCACTGCTCTAACGATGACCTGATAATCAAATTCTTTGAAGAGAACTCTTACTTTGTTATAATCTTTTGTTTCTAGTTCCTGAAATATATTAAACACCTACAAAATGAGTTATTTCACCCTCAAAATTCAAAAATATTATATGATTTATGTTATTGGTATAGTTCTCCCACTCAGTACGGTGGAATGAACCCCAAGCTCTTCAAGAAATCTTGAGTATTTGATATTAAAAAGAAAAGAGAAAAAGTGTGATCAGCTTCACTGATCATCATTCTTGCTTTGTCACTTCAACCTGTATTTGAGAAATGACTCCACACGCTCCACACCGATTCTGACATGAATGATTATCAAATAGATTTTTTTCAGACTTAGGAGGGACGAACAACCAGAAAGGCTTATCAGCAAATCCTTCTGTTTCTTTTACGAAGAAACTATTCCGTCTTTTTACCCCTGGGAGATGACTGAGGGGAAAAGTATCAATGAATTTACTGATTTTCTCGCGTGTATCAGCGACCAAGCAGATAACAAGGTTGTACTCAAACCCTGACACAGAAAACATTGCAGTTACTAGTGGACAATCTTGAAAATACTCCAAGATTGCCTGTTCTGTATCTGGATTTGTTATTTCAATGAAAGATAGAGCATGACAAAAT
>JAEOTQ010000210.1 GCA_016839785.1 Candidatus Hodarchaeota archaeon
CCTGTTATCTCAAGCTTAACACCTATAAAAACCTTAAGATTGAAAAATCTTGACTCCTAATTTCTAGTTATTTATTGAGCAAGAGCAGTTATTATGATACATTGTTTTGTGGGTCTTGTAATACCATAACCAGAAACTTGAAAAGTCTCTTAATTTTACTAGGATCGACAACCGTCTCCTTCGCGTATTTTATACCAAGTTTATCTAAACGTAAAAGAAACCTGGGCAAACGTTTGCGAAAATTAGCATAATTTTTCTCTTGCTGTGACCAGGCAACTTCTGCTAGAGCTGTGAGGCGTGGAAAAGTTTGCCAATCAATTCGTGAAACTGTCGGGATCCATTCTGTCCATAAAGGTGCTTCTAAACCCAAAATATTACGACGATGAATCTGTTCAAGTTCCTCAGGAATCGGATCAAACATATAGGATTTCCTCAATGGAGTCATTGTATACGGATAATCGAGATATGTATAAAAAAAGCGGGAGATAATACACTTTCTTCCTTGTCTAAGGTGGTCTACAACAATTTCATCCCCGTGTAACCAGTGCTGACCTATCACATCCTGATCTAATTCGTCATACTGGACAGGAAGAATCTCGTTCCAACCAATGGGTATTTTATTGAAGTTTTTAAGTAGTTTTACTAGACGGGTTGTGAAATATTGTTGGAGATCGTTCTCATTTGAGAGGTTATTGTCTACTATTCGTTTCTGACAATCTGAACACGTTTTCCATCGATCTTTGGGTGCTTCATCTCCTCCAATATGAAAATATGGTGAAGGAAAAATCGGAACTATCTCTTTAAGTATCTCTTCGAGAAAGGTAAAGACCTGTTCTTTCCCAGGACATAAAACATCTTTAAAAATCCCCCAATCTGTAGCAACCTCAAAAGGACCACCTGTACAACTATATTCAGGATAAGCCGCAAGAAGTGCACGTGAATGACCTGGTAGATCTATTTCAGGGACAACCATTATATGGAGATTTTGTGCATATTCAACAATCTCACGTAAGTCTTCATGGGTATAATATCCTCCGTGAGGAATATTACTACGCTTTTTGCGAATGAAACTTTTATAACCTCCAATTTGGCTTGCTTTTCTCCAAGCTCCAACTTTAGCTAATTTTGGATACTTTTTAACATCGATTCTCCACCCTTGATCCTCTGTTAAATGCCAGTGGAATACGTTGAGTTTATGAAGGGCCATCACATCCAGTATTCTTTTTACAACGTTTATTCCATGAAAATGTCTTCCTTCATCCAACATAAACCCTCGCCATTTGAATCGTGGAGAATCGAAGATGTTAATGCCAGGAATGATCCATGAAACTTTTTCTACCATTTTTGATTCAATTTCGATAGGAAGAAGTTGACGTAAAGTTTGAATCGCATAGAAAATGCCGTTAGAATGGCTTGCATGTAAAATTATCCCATCAGAATTAACTACAAGGGAATAACTTTCATTCCTGAATTTCTCAGTATCATCAACAAGAAGAAGGTGGATTGCATTCTTTGAGAGTGAGTCATCTTCTGTTTTTTCAAGTGATAGGGTGAACCCCGTCGGATTGGACAGGATAGCTTGAAGATACTCTGCAACGGGTTGAAATTTAGGATTAAAAATAATTTTTGTCTCTTTATTTATAAAAAAATCTTCCGAGGTCAATTCACACTTAACTGGTTTTGGAATTATAGAAATCACTCTTGGATCTTTCTCCATCATGCTCGTCTTTAGAATAAAGTCTTCTCAATTTAACAGTAATTCAATTCCAATTCATAAACTGCCAACAATCCCATTTAATTATTCATCCAAGCCGCAATCATGGAGAGAAACACGTAAAGGACGAAGAGTGGTAATAGCTTGTATTTTGGCTTTAATGCTAGGATCTTTTTCCAGTAATTGACGTGCTTCATCCAAAGTCTTAGCACAGAATATGTATATTCCGAAAGGATCATCTTCTTTCAATGTAGGGCCTGCTAAATACAATTTTCCGTGGTTCATTAAATCCTGTAAATATTCAAAGTGTTCACTCATAATTTTACTTTCTGAATCGATCGGATTGGTTACAAAATCCGTACGATACGGATGGGTTATTGCAAAGAAGTGGGGGGACATTGGAAATACCTTGGAACGATAGAATATCATTATCATAAAATTTTATCGGAAATTTACGAATGTGGTTTTTGGTCTTCCTCCAATTTCCAATATGCATCAGCACGTTGAATATATGTAGCTACATCCTCTGAGTGTAACTCAAGACGTCTTGAGAACTTAGAAATGGATCTTCTAATTCCACGCGTTTTCAATTTTTCCCTAAACTCTCTACCTCTCTCTTTAACCATAGAAATCATCTCAATGATTAAGAATACATGCTTTCTATCCATTCAGGTTTATAATTATCGAATCATTTTATCTAGACCTTATCTCTTTAAAAGATAGTACATCGAAAATATTTAAAAACAGAATGCAACGTAGTTAACGTATTATGCAAGTATGAAAAAACCATCTGCTTTAAAATTCCTAAATTCGATTCTATACTTATTATCAATATGTTGATCAATATAGAATAGATGAATAATAAAAAGACATCTGAATATTGGTTATCACGAACGTAACAAGCTTTTTAACGTAAGTCGTACAAATGTTGTACACAGTTAACTGAAAGCAAAGGGTGATATTTATTGCTTAATCAAACAAAAAAGAAATTAGATGATCTTTATCATTTTGATCCAGCATCTTATGTTAATATTGCTAGAAAAATTGTTGCAGAATACGAGAAATCTAAATCTGCCCATCAAAAATACTTATCCTGTTCACAACCCGTTAATCATCGTAACATAATAGATTTATATGTCAAACTAACTATTAATAGGATAATATAGTAGAAAATTATGTTTTAATTTTGAAAGGTGTTGAATTCTGAATGTATGACCCAAACAAAAAGAAAAAATTTCTTGACGATGAAGAAGATGATGATGATGAATTTCTTGAAGCAGTGGGGGAGAATTGGGCCTCTGATGAAGATGATCCAGTAATTGATGATGATGACATTGACCCTGTTATCATTGAGACTCAGGAACATGAAGAACTAGTACGAGGTATAAGGAAAGAAGCCCTAAAACGTGCTAAACATGAACTACGACGTGCAAATCGTACTGCTAGGGCAGTTCGCGCATCTAGAGCTCGAAATATTCCCCCTCTTCCTCCCGCACCTCCCTTGCCACCACTTCCTCCAGAGGTGGAGATCCTAAAATCGGACAAAGTCATTGGGATACGCGGTTTAGATGCTCGTTTGTACAAAGATATTAGTAAAATTGCGCGGAAAAATGGTTTAAGTGTGGCAGAATTAATTAACCGATTATTTGCAAAATATCGGTATGATTCTGTCAGTGAAAATGGAAATACTATCAGTAATATCGCTAAACTCGAACTCCACGAAGATGAACTCAATAATCTTGATGATGAGATTATAAATATAGTGGGGGTCAAAAAACTTCTTTTAAATCCTGATATTACACCTGAGACCTTTCAAAAGATCAAACGGATTGAGAATGTTGAACAAATTTGGGTTCCTTCTCATCTTTATTTACTTCTCTTAAAGAAAGTAAAAAATTGTTATACGATTGAAAAATATAAAGGTGATCGTCTTCCCCAAGTAGTTCAAAAGAGCTTTGACTCAGATGTACACCTAACCAGTTCATTTATGGACTATTTTCTTGAAACTGATCAGCAAGTTGACTTAAAGGTATATGGTGAATTAAGAATAGATGAAGATATTTCTCAAGAAGATTATAAAGAGGTAATTTACAAATTATCAGTCGATGGAGATATCCATGCACCAAAACATCTACTTGGTATACTTTTTGCCACTGCCAAGTGTTATGGTGAAATCGAAGCGACTAATGACTAATCATTACAATTCAAGGAGATTTTGGGGGGAAATTTTCCTTTTATTTGCTTCTATTTCTTTAACCAATAGAGTAATATGTGTATTGACTGGAGTTTGAACTCCTATTTTTTTTCCCTTTCTTGAAATATATCCATTAATAAAATCAATCTCTGATCGCTGACCACGTCTCAAAGAGCGCAATGTAGACGACTTAACTGCTCTATAGGGTTCAAAAAATTTTTTTAGAAGAAGGTGTTTTTCCTCGAAAATTGATTCAGACTCGTTCTCTAAGAGCGTTAAATCACTTGGATGATACGCTTTGTTAAGTTGAATAACTTCAATTTGTTCTTCGTCTGCAACAGCGAATAATTCTTTCATTATTCTCATGAAGAGCTTTGCATACAGCTTATTATCAATTATTTCACCTATTGTTAATCCACTCAGGGCTCCTAATCCATTAATACAGGCATTAATTCCTAGTTTCGCATAGAGTGCTCCAAATATATTCTTAGTAACCATTGTCGGTAATAAATATTCAAGTAACTGCTTAACCTCTTTTAAACGATCTTGATTTCCTTGATCACCCAGAGTCCCGATAAAGAATACTCCATCAGAGGTTCTTTCGATAACTCCAGGAGTCACCATTTTCGATGACCAGACCACTACTGCACCAACAACTCTCTCTGGTTTGACAATTCTGGCAATTTCCTCCTCTACCACCCCATTTTGTAATGTAACTACGACACTATCATCCTTCAAAAATGATAATAATGCTTCAGCAGCTCCACACGCGTCCATTGCCTTCATAGCCAGAAATGC
>JAEOTQ010000211.1 GCA_016839785.1 Candidatus Hodarchaeota archaeon
ATAATTTGTAGCTCAACTTGTGGTGATTCAATGTCATCAACGGAGGAGTTGAATTTTTTGAATTTTCTTATTCCAAACGTACTATCTTTCACACCAACCACACTGTAGTTATAAATCCCAGTATTAATATGTACTAATCCAGAATAAGTCCCCACTCCAGATAGTAATGGTCGATCTTGTTCAACATCCCAGAAATGATCTTTTATTGTCAAAAAATCATTGTATGGAAGGCTAATATTGTGGGCCCACGTTGCATATAAGTAAACAGTTGTTGGTGTTAATGCAGGGAGGCGACCATCCGCTTCTGTAGGGACCATGTCGATAATTAGATACGTCCATACGATAATGAAAGTGATATTGGAACCAGAAGCTGTTTTATCAACGAAAAGGGTCCCTTGTGGATCAAATGATGCTCCTCTAGTAATTAAGCAGGTGAAGATAACGAGTTCTGCCTTAGGATGACTGTAGCTAATAAAGAAATGTCCGTCTAAAGAATCACCATTTGTCCCATCAGTTAGATTTGTCCAACTACCGTTACCAAATCGGTAACTAATATTACCCCCTAAAGCTGGGGTTCCATCGGAATATGTAATGTTTAAAGAAAAACTCCAGGTTTCATTGACATCCAATCCGAGAGCTAACTGATTTAAATTCGAATTACTTCCTATACCATCATCGATCACTTGATCATCATAATATTCGAATTTTAGATTTAATAAATCCCAATAAATCGTAAGATTAGTTGGCTTCAGAGACTCTTGTTCGAATCGTTGGCCCCTCACGAAGAAAACTAATGTATACCCACTCACTGGTGTATAATCATTAGCAATTAAACTAATATTACCAACACCAAAATCATCTGTATTTTCATATATTAGATCACCAGGATCCTCTGGATTATTGGGATTTTGGTATCCAATAGAATGCCTACGTATTGAGGTACTCCCTGTATCAGCCTCCACGATGTGGAAAGAAATATCTAATGAGTCATTAATATTGAGTCTAAAATCTAAATTTTCTTGTGTAGATAAACTATCATACTCTATCGGATCATTAGATCCTACTGTAATTTCATCTATATAAACTAAATAAACCGTGCCTTTTGCACTAACTGGGGTGGATGCTTCCTCCGATATCAATTCAAAAGAGCTTACTGAGATTATTAACTGGTGATCCCCATCTAAAAATTCTCGTGCAAGATCCGCAGATAGACTATAATTAAGCGTGAATCTTCCATTAGCGCTATCATTGGAAATTAAGTTTACAAATTCAAGGAAGGACTCTCTCGAACTAGATTTCACCTTCACGGACGGATTAATGCTAGCTCCTTGATTATCGGTAATCTGGGGGAAAGATTGAATTTCATATGCGCCTTCATGAGTTACATTAAATAATTCAATTTCAATCGTGAAGGATTGATTTAAGTCGATTTTGTTGTTAAATTCGATGGGATTGAGCGATATTATGTTAAGTATCAAATCTCGCATAGGAAAGAAAATAGAATCACTGGATTGAAAATTACTAACATCTGTGTGCATTACTAGCTCATATGATCCAAGATCAAGCATATTTAGAAGGCTATCATTAAGCGTGAATTCTAGGGAGTAACTATCGATAAAGGAACCATTTTCAGCTTGTAAGTTCGAAAAACCGCCGTTCCAACCCGTAACAAGGAAGTCTGTTCCATTAGTTATTGTTATGTTTTGAATTACACTCTCTTCAGATCCTGGTGATCCTAGTGTAAAATTTAGAACTACTGAGAGAGAATCAGCATCTGTTTCCATTGCCTCTGGAGAAATTCTAGTGATATTGAGAGGTTGATCTGCTAAAATTTTATAACTAGGCATCTTTTCATGATTAATCGCTAGTATGGATTCATTCACCATAGAATTATTTGAAGTACAAACATCATTATTGGTGAACATAGATTCTTGTGAAATCCTCTGTTCGGATTGTACATAAGTCTCGTTAAGAGCAATAGTTCCATTTGACATAAGGCGAGGAATATCAGCACTTATGTGAGAGTTTAAGGTATCTGGTTGCATAGGTAACTCACTAGAAAGCTTAAGAATGTATACTTCCCCAAAACATGCTAGCAGAAAAAGGAATACAATAACAATTGAATATTTAGTACTTTTTTGCTTCCTAGTACTTTCAAATAACATCATTCAACGAACTCCTTCTTGTATTTCTTTCTGAATGTAATCATAGCTCGAGTAAGGAAATTTCTGGAAATTTCCATCTCTTTTTGCACAATTTTTGGATCAGCATTATCTTTCATCAGATTCTGTATTTTCTGCGAATATTCCACTAATTCATTCAAAAATCTATTGATATTTTCAAGATTACCATAGGGGGGACGGACAACAAGACACAAAGACAAGTTTTCTTGGCCCCCTCGGGCTTCTGGATTAGCAATGGCAAAAGCGTATCCAAAAACTGTACATTTCTCACCACCAATTTGAAATCGGAAAGTAGCATGCTTATCTTCATCTGGGTGTGAAACAAATCCTAACGTGGAGAACGATCGGTCTGCTAATGAGGCTATCATAGTTTCGGATGAACGTAATTTTTCTGGATAGAAAATAACAGGCATAGGTCCCTTAGTTTGGTCAAAGAAACTAGCAATTAATCCGAGAGAGATGTTATCAGTTTCTTCCCACACTTCATTATCAGACATTTTAACAAGATCTGCAAGTACTTTCTTTTTATCAAATCCACTAATGGTTCGGAAGCGTTGAACAGTAATGAAAATAATGCCCAATAAAAAGGATAGAATTATAAATATCACAATTGGATTCCCTAATAACTCTTCTATAGTTGAAGGTACTTCGAAGTCTTCTACAGAGCGTACTTCATTGTTGACAATAACTTCTGTTAATGGAATTACCCTACTATTACCCTCGATGTCAGTAACTAACAATGAAAAACTAGGTCTTGTTGATGGTCCCCATAGTTCGGCGGAAATTACAAATTCTCCTACGAAGGATTTTCTGTATTGATAATTTTCAACTAGAATACAAGCTCCACCACCACTGCCTAGCACTTCCGTAAGATTCTCCGATTGCCATCCTTCTCCAATATTGTACAAGATTGTAGCTCTCTTGATGGCCGAGCCATTGTCTATGGTTGTTACATTAATAGAAAATCCTCCAAATCCAGTATAAACTAACTCGTAATTCTCTATTTGAGGGCCAGATTTGTCAAATACATCAATAGTCCCCTGGGCTAGTTTCACATTCCCAACCTTATCAATAAATTTAATTTCGTACTCAATGAGCGCACCAACATCAAATACAGAGGTATATGAGTATTCAACATTTTCTAATCCCAAAATCGTCCGATTCTCCATAGGTGAAAATTCACTCCACGTCTGAGTTGTAGGATTGAAAAAGTGAATCGTGGCCTGTGATAAACCAGACCAAGAATCAGTCGCATTGACAATGATTGTGAGAGAGCCGTCCTGATACTCTGAAAAATCAATTACGACTGGATCATGGCTAGGGGCAGCACTATCGGATCCAAGGAGCTTAGAATATCTATTACTTAGGTAGTTTCCATCCATATCTCTAACTGTGATATTATAAAATATGATCGATTCATAACTAAAGAAATTTTTTGGACTACTACTATTTGTAGTTATAGTACCGTAGTAATACGCAATTCCACTCGTGTTATAATACGACAATAGTGTAGGTTCGCCCTCAGAATATCCAGGGAGGGTCAACTGAGCTTTAACCTCATGTATACCACTACCAAAGTACGTTTCGGGTGAATCGTCTGTAGCTTCAACATAAAATCCGATTGTTCCATTCCCGAAATCAATAAGATTATGTTGGACGATAATAGGTGGTAAATCATCTTTCCACCGAATTATAATTGATGCTTTCGGGATTATATTGTCACCACTTAAATAAGAACCTATTAAATGCGTACTATTATCATGAGACCATTCAATTTGATAAGTATGTGAGATGGCATGCATTTCGTAATCTGTAAAGAAAAGAAGAGATCGGTTAGCTAAAAATACCTCACCATCTCTGTAAAGAGTATACTCAAAGTGGCTAGAATTAAGTGATTTCCTATCACTCTCATAAAACACGCTCAAATTTACAAATAAAGAATCGCCAGTGTAATAATTTATGGGGATCTGATCAGGTAGAAATTCGACTAGTACTCTATCCCACCTTAAAATCAACCATCGACTTCCCACATCATTATAGACCTGATAACCTTCTCCCAGACTAGTATTATGTAATCCATATTTATCAGTAAGGACTCCATTTATCAAAAATAGAGTTGTTCCAGGTCTTGTTGAAAACTGAGGAGCAATTGGAACTCTTACGATTTCGTTCCAAGCTCTCTCACCAGTAAACAATGTTCCTGTATCCGAAAAATTTCTATGCTGAAGATAGATAGTTCCATTAAACGGTGTATAATCATAAGCGTAATAAGCAATAATTTCTACAAACGCTGATTCATTTACATTGAAACGAGTATTATTATCCCATGGTCCTAACCCTATTTCAAAGATAATTTGATCCCAAATTATATCAACGGTAATATTGGATTCAAGCGTTCCTTCTTCTTCAAAGACTGAAATTCCGAAGTCAATATCGTCAAAATGACTGATATTATAGGTAACCTTTTCAACAACGCTTTTAGAAATCAAATGGGTAAATATTACTAAATTATTCTCCCAATCAGTGCTCGAATAGGATATTAGTTTTCCAGTATCTAAAAGGAAAACACGAACATTACCAAGTTCTAAAGAGGGGTCATGCACGTAATGTGCTGAAACAAATATTGTCGCTCCTGTAAACATGGGAAGTCGATTGTCATCTGTTGTCACTTTTACTCTGAATTTTGTCCAGATGAAGGTTTGTTCGATATAGGTATCTTTTGTATCATTAACATATGAATAAACTGACCCGTAAGTTTCTCCGTAGGAGGAATAATATCGATAATTTTCGTTATCAGTCTTAGATTCCTCTGTTGCACCTACCTGAATGGTCGCTTTTACAATTTCATAAAACTGAAATTGAAAATCAAGCTTCCCATCGGCAGAATTAGGTGCTGAAAGGCTGTCAAGAACAATTAAATAACCTATGATCATTGATCCATTGTAGAAAGGAATTTCCGTACGACTTCCACTTCCATCACTGTGTGTAAAGGATGTTTGGTTAAATTCAATCCATTCCACGCCGTTGAATTGCCAGAGTGTGATATTAACGCTAAAATCAGTCCCTGCAGCATTTATTTCTGATCTAGAAAATATGGATTTGTAAGTAAGAGTGTAATTTCCTCCAACATTTAATACAGAATCATTAGTGTCCTCTTCATTATCATCTACTTCCGATACACTAGCCTCCAATTTATCCCATTCGAGGTAGAATTTCCAGACATTATATTGCGTTAATTGTTTTTCTTCATTTCCTTCGATATACGCATTGAATAACTGCCGATCGGGGGTACTAGAACTTATATTGAGGGTAATATTAGACTGTACATTAGTAAGATTGTTAAGTGAAGGAGTTTTCCAGGGAGTTTCCCAAAATACTGTTTGTTCCGAAGCTAGAGTTACTCCTGTATCAGCGGCATAGAGTCGATAATGAATAATAATCTCATAACCGATTGGAACACGGAATGTCCAACCAAGTTTTGCGCTATCATTACCATAACCAAAAATGAAGGTTTCATTGAATATTGGGACGTATATCCATTCAAGGCCTAATAACAACACGAAATCCTGACCTTTAAGGTCCATGCCCGCGTAGTCACGATTCGAACTAGTAACTCTATGTCCATTCGTATCATTAATCATCAGATCAAGCCGTATTTGCCCTAATCCTAATTCAGTAGCACTTTGTGGTTCAAGGGCAAATCTGATATAATATTTACCTTGAGAGATATCAATTTCACCCCATTCAAGGATAGAACTTAATACTACTGATCTATTTTCAGCAACAAGATCAATGTTCTCCATATATATCTGTATGAAATTACGGGAAAAATTGAGATTAGATACGAAGTTAGTAACAGCAAATTCCACTCTATCAGTCACACTAATATTGATTTCAAAGGTTGTTCTTTCATCAGGATCAAAGAAAGCTCTTTCTCCTGGTTTGGTTAATATAGATAATAATTCCATTTGTAGGTTATGACCACGTATATCTACTTCTCCCCATTCCCAAAGACCAGAAGGTGTCTGTATACGAAAACGAACAGTTTCGATTCCGATCCAAAACTCATCAGTATCGTTGCTTTGAAGATTAAATACGAAATTATAGAAACCATCGTAACCAGGATTTAAGATCCGATGTGTGAAGTCCATATTATGAATTCTTAACGCCTCTAGATCTATTGTTGAATTATCAAGGTAGGAACCACCATCGTATTCTGTTACACTGTAAGAAACGTAAAAGGAAAAATTGCCATCTATTTCAAAAAGCTGCATTGAGACAGGAATATTTGCATTAATTTCGATATCATGGTAAGTAACAACACTATTTTCGCTATCAGATTCAATAACATATTTAAAATTACCTGAACCATATTGCCAAGTGAAATCGATATCCTTTAATCCAGGTGAAAGACCTGCAGGAAGTTGGAACGTAATGAGGTAATTTCCACTTCCAAGATCTGTGGAACCTTCAAAGTTGGCATCAGCTCCTTCAATTGTCAGATAAATGTTATTTTCATCCAAAGTTCCTGAGTACGGAGAAGTATCATACTCGAGGTAGAAGGTTACATTCATTAACGAATATTCAGGGTAATGGGTTTCTACGATATCAAGATCATCAGAACCAAATACAATCTCAAGATCATGGTATGTAACAACACTGGGCTTGATCGTGTCTATAGTCACTGAGATGTCTGAAAAGCGATCATTAATTGTCCAGTTAATTCGTAGAGAATATTGTAAGGCAATTGTAGGTACCTGTGCACTTAAACTATCTGGAAGATCAACCGTAAAGGTTAAATTCGTCCCTGACCAATCAATAGCTCCAACTATGGGAATTTTAATCCCAGCAATCGAAATCTCGAATTGGGAGCTATCAAGATCACGGTCAATAACCTCTATATCGGCCTCATTAACAGGACCACCATCTTCCTCAAAATTCAGGGTGATTGTCCATGTCCCAGGATTATCAATTTCCACATTCTTAGGAATTGTAGTCGAAATATTAATTAATTTAAATGTGTGAAAAGTAATGGTCGAGAGATAACTAAATTTATTGTCGACA
>JAEOTQ010000033.1 GCA_016839785.1 Candidatus Hodarchaeota archaeon
GGAGTTGCGTGGTCAGAAAAACTGTAGCATTGCAACAATATCGTGAACAATACTCATTAACAGGTTTTCCATCTTCCATATCTTTCTGTCTGGAACCCACACAATATATGAATCCAATTTTATTAATTTTTTGCCCTTTATAAAGAAGTTCTTCCTTGGAATTAGTTTTATTAAGGAGATTCATAAATTCTGGTAATGTTATGATATTCTTATGTGTGTTATACCCGTATTCTCCGTCTTTAGGTTTATAAGATTCAAATCCAGTAGCCACAATAATTATTCCTACAGATTTATCTACTATCTGGCCAGAAGAATTATTCGTAATCCGTACAACGAAATTTCCAATATAACCAGATACCCCTGTAACTTCAGAAGTAGTATACATTTCGATTTTATCTTCAAATTCAACCAAACGGCTGACCATTAAATCTCGAATTTCTAAACCAGTTTCTCCCTCTGGGTAAGTTTTGTAAATATTCGAAGTATATCCTCCGAGTACATCTTCTCTCTCAACTAAAACCACATCGATCCCCATTCCAGCTAAATCAATCGCTGCACGAATCCCTGAAATTCCAGCCCCAATAATTAGAACTCTTTTCGTGGTAGCAACCTTAATTTTAGCTAGTGGAGAAGTTTGTTTCACATATTCAATTCCCGCATTGACCATACGTATTGCTTTGTCAGTCGCACCTTTAGGATCGTCTGAATGAGGCCAGGATGAATCTTCTCTAATATTTACATGATAATATTCATAAGGATTCAACCCTGCACGTTCAGCAACATTCATAAACGTGATTTCGTGTAGTTTAGGTGAACAAGATGCAACTATAAGTCCATCTAGATTTTTTTCCTTCACATCATCTACCATCATCTGTTGGCCAGCATCAGAACACATAAACATGAAGTCTTTTCCGAGAACAACATTTGGATGTTTTCCAGCTGCCTCAGCAACCGCTGCAACATCCACAACATCTGAAATGTTGCCTCCGCAATGGCAAATATATACACCTATCCGTTTTTTGAATTCATTTGTCATTATTTCAACTCTCCTACGTACTACCACTATGTGTTTCAATATACACTAAACATTGTGAAACAGCAGCATTCGCTTCAACTATGGTGTCTGGGATATCTTTTGGCCCAGTTACACATCCCGCTGCGAAAATCCCAGGAATATTTGTCTCGACTGGATTACATATGGGGCACTTAATCCACCCCAGCGCATCAGTTTCCAGTCCAACCCCTTTAAACACCTTGGCAACACCAGCAATGGAGGGCCAAAGGCCTACAGCTAATACAACTAGATCAAAGGTTTCCTCTTTTATTTTCCCTTTATCGTCGATATCTTCGTATTTTACCATTACATCGCCATTATCTGCTTCATCTACATACATGATTCGCCCTTTGATGAAATAAGCACCCATATCTCTCGCCTGTTGGTAGAATTCTTCAAAGCCCTTTCCTTGTGCTCGAATATCTATATAGAAAGAAAATACATCAGCCAATGGTAGGGCACCTAGTATTAATTGAGACTGTTTTATCGAATACATACAACAGATTTGAGAACAAAGTTCATTTCCTATTGTTTTATCACGACTTCCGACACAGTAGAGATAAGCAATTTTACTTGGTTCCTTTCCATCAGATGGACGTAGAACCGCATTATACGGCCTAGTCGGAGCGAGGAGACGGTCCATTTGCATAGCCGTTATTATATTCTTACTTTGTTTAAATCCAAATTCTGGTTTCAAGGTGGCATCAAATAGCTCAAATCCAGTAGCAAGTAGCACAGATTTTACTCGGACATTCTTAATGACAGGTTTTTGTAAAAAATTTATTGCAGAGGTTGGACACACTTTTTCACATTGACCACAGAGTATACAATTATCGATATCGATCACTGATTTCTTGGGGACAGCAATATCAAACGCAATATAAACTGCTTTCCTTCCCCTCATATGATGTTGAAATTCATCACTAACAATTACAGGACATTCCATTTCGCATAGAGAACAACCTGTACAATCATCCCATTCAACATATTTGGGTTTTTGAATAATTTTTGCCCTAAAATCAGCTTCATCATGTTTTAAAACTTCTTCAATCTCAGAGTAAACCGATAGCGTAATGTTTGGGTGGTATACAGCACTTGCCATTTTTGGAGTCGCAATACAAGCTGAACAATCAAGTGTAGGGAACACTTTACTTAACTGTGCCATTATTCCTCCAACAGTAGGGGATTTATCCACAAGTAAGACATTTCGACCAGCATCTCCTAATGTGAGGGCTGCTTCTATACCTGCAATTCCAGCTCCAATAATTAATGTATCATATTCTTCATAATCTTCAGTCATAAATAAACCTACCTTAATTGCTTGTTATGCTTCAGATAACTCCTGTAATTTCTCAGAAAAAGTTTTAACATGTTTTAAAAAAGGTTCTACACAAACTGAACAAATAGCTGCCATTTTAAGTCTATTTACATCAATATTATGACTTTCTAGGAGTTCTATAGCTTCTTGTATTCTATCGGATGTTTTTTCGGGACATTTCTCTGTGTAGGGACAATCACCACCATCAGCAGTGATGAAAACTCCATCAAAACCACTTTGCAAGGCGAGTAAGACATAATCCGCTCTGACCATACTAGAGCAGGGGACACGAATTATTGATGTTGAAGGGGAGTAATGTTTATGGAGCAGTCCAGTTTGATCTACTGCTGGATCAGAAATTAGGTTGGTAGTAAAAATAAGTATTTTGGGGGGTTTTTTCGTAATACTGGTCATTTAAATCACTTTAAACTCATAGTAAGAGTTTCGTTGAATTTTGGTTCAAATTTCAAGGTAAAAAAAATAAAAAAGAGAGTGGAGTATTGCTTGCTCTTTCTTTGAATAGATTTACCGTTTTCGCTTAACAAATACTTTGAAGTATCCTTTGCCTTCGATATCGCCTAAATACTCGTGTCCGATCTTTTTACACCATAAGGGAATATCTCTCTTTGTACCTGCGTCAGAAGACCATACTTCAAGAATACCATCCATGGGTACTTTAGTCATCGCTTTTTTAGCCGCTAACAAAGGACCAGGACAGCTTTCAGCACGTGCATCTACTAAATGATCTGATTTCATATTTTCTAAATCTATAGCCATATTCAATCACCATTCCATTTCTTTGTTGTTATATAAAGTAAGTTGTTTTTGACTCGGCGCTGCTCCATACAATTTCTCCTGCACCAACGAAATCATCGACAAATTCCAAATCTTTGAGCTCAGCGCTCCAAGCTTTACCAGCAGCACTACAGACATGAATTTTAACCTTACCCATTTCTCGTGATTGTTTAATCATTTCATACCAAGGAGAGATACCACCAGTCTTAAGAACTTCCTCAAATTTGTCACCAGTAAAGTCGAGATGTTCACTTATTGTATTATCTTTACCAATGATGTCTTTTTTGAAAGCATAAGTGCTCCAAAGCATGAGGAAGATATCTACTGTATAATCCATAGCAATGGCCGCATTGGTTAGAATAGCCATACCTATTAATCTGTCTATTGTTCCTGAAAAGACAACAATAGTAATTTTTTCTTCTTCCGATTCCATTTGTGTTCAAATCCTACCGCTTAACCATGAATTAGGATAGTATTTTCCGAAATAATGTTGTTACTTGCCAGCTAATAACCTACCGTTTTTAACTTTTCGTCTCATGCCATATTGTAGTTACTTCATCATCTTTTGCCAATACCTACTAAGGATTTTTGGGAAGGGGAAGAAGAATTTTTTACTATTGTTAATACGGATTGAAACCTGATAATCTCGGACACGTGGAAGGTGTTTAAACCGACTTGAAACCAATAATTTTTTTTAATTCAAAACGATGGTTTGGGTGAATTTCCGGATATTTTTAGGATTACAGACAAAACGTTCAATTTTGCATAATTATTCATATCTTCCGATTGACATTGAACAATAATTCACTTCTGGTTTGAGCTACTAGGTAACTAGATCTAAAAAATAAAGCTAATGTAACCTAAAAGATATCTATAGTGAAGAAACAGATAAAATGGGAGCCAGAACCTTTTTAATGAACATCTATTTCTGTTGTTAACTTGACGTAAATAACTTGGGGTTATTAGCAGAATGTGTTATTGCCCTTATTCACCGTTTGGAGCTAATATTGACACTTATAATGTGTTAATAACTCTAAAAGCTATTTACATTGGGTAATTGAAAAAAAACCGATTAAATAAATAGGATAGAAATAGAATGGTTGATATTGACGTGACATTGGACTGTAAAGGTTTATCCTGTCCAATGCCAATAGTGAAATTGAACAGTACAGTCAAAAAAATGGAAATAGGACAAATTCTAGAAATGTTCGGAACAGATCCTGGATCGAAGAAAGATGTAGTTCTCTGGTGCAAGCGAAAAGGCAATGAATTACTGGAGACAAGCGAAGAAGGCGGTATTTTCAGATTTATTATCCAACGTAAAAAATGAGGAATTTTTATGTCAGAAAAAGGAATGTTTTCAGAAGTATACGAAGTTTTGTTTGGCGATTCATGGAAGATGTGGATTGGGGCTATAATATTATCTTTTTTCAGTATTTGCCTCTTCATAATCATCTCACCATGGGGTGCTTCTGGTGGTGTTTTAAACTGGGGCGATAATGTCATTAAACCCTTAGTGAATGAAACAGCAACAGAAATTACCAAGAACCGATATGCAATGTTGAATATCATGATTGTCATTGGAGCACTTTCAAGTGCATTGATGGCTAAACAATTTGCAGTTCGTATTCCACCCCTAGGAGAACTAGTCAAAGGTTTGATTGGTGGTGTATTAATAGGAGTAGGGGCAATTATCGGTAGTTCCTGTACTCTTGGTGGATTCTACAGTGGTTGGCCCGCCATGTCCGTTGGTGCTTTCATTTTCACCATAGGTTTGGTAATAGGTACCTTTGTAGCGGTGCTTTATTTAATGTGGGAAGCAGATAAATATCCAGGAATTAGTGCTGGTGCAACTAAGACTTTTCTAGGAGCTGCAAACTGGCAACCGATTGCAGGAGTTATAATGTTCATTGTAGGACTCGGATTCTTATTCCTTTTCCCAACTGGACCTGCAGACATACTTGAAGGCTCAATGGTAATGATGGGCTTTACTTTCTTTGGTTTACTTATCGGATTCGTGCTTCAAAGATCTCGGTTTTGCATTGTTCGTGCATTGAGAGAACCCTTCATGACAGGCGAAACATCTGCTGCAAAAGCTGTGATGGTCGGTATTCTTTTTGGCTTATTTGGTTTTGTCACCATTAAACTCTTTGGTGTTTTCTTCCCATTAAGCTTCACAGGTACAGGAACAACTGGCTATGCGCAATCTATGTTCGTTTTTGGAAATGTTTGGATCTCAGGTATACTTGGCGGCATCATCTTTGGAATAGGGATGACCATTGCTGGCGGGTGTGTCGTCGGATCTCTTTGGAGAGCAGGTGAAGGTCAGGTTAAACTCTGGTTCTCAATAATTGGAATGGTCATTGCAATGCCTCTTACAAACTCCTTCAAGACACAATTCTTAGAATGGACTAGTGGAAAAGCTAATATCACCGATGCAATATTCCTTCCAGATATTTTCAGTGATTTATTGGATGGAAACTTGCTCTTCAGTTATCTTGGCGCAGTACTTTTCGTCCTAGTTGCTCTTGCCATTTGGTACGTCATTATCAAATGGAATGAAAAATCTGGAAAACTATCTCGAATGTAGAAAGTCTTATTTAAAATTGATAGAGAGAGAGGAGGATAATCTATCCTCCTTTCAATTTTTTTTTTCGAAAGTAAGTATTTTTGGTAAATTATGTTAAATTAATACTAAACACATCATTTTGTATCAGAATGATAATACCATCAAGTTTAATACTTAAGAAGTGGAAGAATCCATTAGTTGGAGAATATTCATGGAAAATTTTAGCTGTAGTCTTGATCATCCTATTTTTGAAATCTTATCAAATAAAACCCGTCTTGAAATCCTGAGAATGATCGCGTGTGAACAAAATTATGGGAGTAGAATTGCTTCGATCTTAAATATATCAGCTCCTGCGATACATAGACATTTGAAATTCTTATCTCAGGTTATGAAAGATGATAATATGAATGATTTTACCTATATCAAGCCATCTTACACAACTAGTGAAAGTTACTCTGGTCATAAGGGAGCGGAAGCAACAGTATATGAAATTGGGACTAAAATGTATTTTTCATTCGCTCTTTATCCAAATTTCATTCAATCCCATGCATTCCTCGTTGGATCTGATGGGGCTTTGAATAGTAATAATACTGACGAAAAAAATTCGTCCAGGATTGGAAAAAAAGAAAACGAACCCTCAGATGGAAGCATGGAAGAATATTCCCAACTTTTCAATCAAATTCAAGAAAAAAATGAAAAGATTAGATATCTCGAAAGTGAAATCATGAACATTCTTGAGGAAAAGAATGAATTGATGAAAGATATTGATTCATCCATACAAAAAAGTTCTTCATTATCATTTGACGAGCGAGTGAGTCTCCGGTTGATGGCTTGTCAAGGACCTATCTGTATTCCTAACTTACCTGAACTTCTGAGACAGGATGTCGAAATAACAAGGAGAAACTTGATGAACCTTCAAATCAAAGGGTGGTTCACGAACTTTGACGATGAAGTGCAAACTGGTATTGATAATATTCCAGATGCTTAAGCGTCAGCAGCTAAAATAAAAAATTCATTCTCCCCTCCCCAAATCTTATAAAAAAGAGAGGATGGATAGAAAGTTTATCCATCAATTATTCCAGTTTGATTGCAAGTACCATCACCATGAGGTCCTTGTGAACCCCACTGATTTCCAGTTCCATCCATGGGCCCAGTCCCACCATGATTTCCATGGTCAACTTGGCCATGTGGTCCTAAACCATCACATGTACCGTCTCTTGTTCCATTTAATGCATCAGATATAACTGAACCATTAACAGCAACGGTTGTTGCAATAACCGCTACAAGTCCTAATATTATTAATCCACTGACTAATTGTTTTCGTTTCATTTGGTTTTCACCAGGTAGAGTAAGCCGTGGGGTGATTATATAGTCTTAGAATTTGAAATCAATTTCTAATCGTTTTTTGTAAACGATGATTGTTTCTGATTGTTTCCCAACAAGTAGTTAGACAAAATCTGAACAAAATATTCAATCTTAGCTAAAACATTAAACTTCTCTTTAAATGGCGCAAGAAGGACATGCCATTGAAGACATAAATGAACAAAAGCATTAATAATTACAAGCTTTGAATATTCAGATCTATTAGCTCATTTATTGGGAATAACCCTCGTTAATTCCACTGTAAACGATGATCACATCGATATTGATAGGTATCACCTAGATCTAAAAGTAAGAAAAATTCTTTGCACCGTGAATTCGAAATACAATTCAAGAAACCCTAATTAGTAAAAATAATTTCCCGTTAGATTGAATATTAACGGGAATCTTTGTTATCTCCTTCTTAATAAGGTGGTTTGAAATTAATCTTCCATATATTCCGCTAAATAGAAAGTCGAATTCATTTTTCTCAAGCATTGGTAGTCAAAATCAAGGTTCGGGACCTGGAAGTTCTGGACTTTTCAGCAATCCATTTGTCATATTGCTACTCGTGGGAATCGTAATTTTACTCGCACGATTGCTAATAGTTGCAATAATCTTCTTGTATCGTTATATCAAACAACAACGACAATCAAAAACCCCATTAGTAAATGGAAAGGAAGAGGAAAGTATCGATAGGCAAGAGAAAGAAAACAAGGAAAAACCTATAGCATTGCCAACTTCTTCAGCGCAATGGGAAATTTTAGGTATCGAGGAAAAACTGATCATCAACGTTTTACTAGACAATCAGGGGAATGTCCTTCAGAAAGACTTACCACAAAAAACAAATTATTCCAAATCCACGATAACACGAATTCTATCCCGTCTTGAAGAACAGGATTTGATTTATCGTACTCCCGCAGGTAGAGGATACCGTGCGTTTGTACGAGAAAAAAATTGAGAATTCATCATCTTTTCGCGATTCCACACTATATAGGACCATCACAATTTTTTAAGAAAAAAGAACACGAGATCAAGATAATTTCATGTTTTGGAGGATATTACTCTCAGCGCAGCCTCGCTTTTTCCAAGTCGTCTTTTAAATAAAAAAAAGAGGGAAGAAAGGAAATTAACTTATTTATTTCTGTTAAAACCTTATGAAACCTTATCGAGAAAACTCTGAACTTTGATAGAGTGCATCTTGTATCCAGCACTGAAATCGTAACCCATTGATAACCCAAGTAATTCCATATAAAAGAATACAGGAAGATTAGTTCTTTCAAAGCTTTTTGCCATAAGTCGCTGTCCAGTATCATATGAAACAAAACAAGTCGGACATACTGTTACAAGAGCGTCAGCTTGTGCCATTTCTGCTCCAACTATCTTTTCATGAGCTATTTTTAGTCCAGTATCCATATCAGTAGTCCTTGTTCCTGCTCCACAACAAGCTAGCTTGTTTAAATAAGGGACTGATTCAGCACCTAGAGCTTCGATAAGGTGATCCAACTTTACAGGTACTTCAGGATTATCAACTTGCATAATTTCAGGGGGTTTTAGGAAGTGACAACCATTATGTGAAGCGATTTTGATACCAGTAAGTGGTTTTTCTACTCTCGCTGCAATTTTGTCAATACCAACATCGGTATACATAAATTCTGCAAAATGGTCAACCTTTATCGAACCTTTAAATTCCTTATCCACTTCCTTCAGATGTTCATTTACCTTATCCTTGAGATCAGGATCACTGATTAAGTGTGTATTAACCATTTTCAGAGTTTCGAAACATCCGCTGCATGCAGTAAGAATATCTAAATTCTGTTCTTCAGCAAGGCAAATGTTACGAGCAGCTAAAGTATGCCAAGCTACACTATCAAATGCTTGGACTCCACCAGGATCTGGACAACAGGCGAATGGTAAATCGACAAGTTCCACATTAAAATCAGGCATCGTTTTTCTTAATGAGGTTTCAATAAATGGAACCCTATAGGGTATTGTACATCCAATAAAAAAGGCATATTTGGTCATTGTTCTGCAAGCTCCTTCAAAGAATTTAGTTTAGCTACAACCCCTGTAACTTCCATGAGCTTCTGAACCTCATTCAGATCAGGCGGAAGTATTTCGGGTAATTCAAGTTTGGTCCTCCGTTTCAAAGCGGATTGGGAAATTCCAGCTGTAACTCCAGTCTCAAGTATTGCGGTCATTTCTGTTATAATACCTTCAGGAGTGTTTTTTACCTTCACCGCCATGTTTTTCAATCCATTGATGACATGGCAAATATCGATCCCTTGTGGACAACGGGTACTGCAGGTATAACAACCTGTACAAAACCAAATTTGTTGGTCATCGAATAGCTCCTTGGTGAATTCACCTGCAAGTAATTTCTCCATGATTCGACGGGGATTGAACCTTGAATACTGTTTAAACACGGGGCAACCGCCAGCGCAGGTACCACATTGATAACATAGTTTTACTTTGTCATAAAGTTCTTTAAATTCACCTATGATCTCTGTTGATTCTTCAATCATTATTTTTTCTCACCTTGTTACTCCTACAGTACTTAACGTTCTAATTTACCGAGTTCTTCTAGTCGTTTTGCCATTTTTCGAGCTGTCTCAACAAATCGATTTGAGCTCTCAGTATAGACTGTTTCTTTTTCCAATCTATCTGGGTTAATTCCACTGAATTCTAACATTTGTTTAAGAAGATGAACTCGAATTGTAGAAGCTTTGGATCCCGAGTCATAATGACATTTGTCCTCAAAGCAGCCTAGTACAATTACACCATCAGCTCCAAGTTCAA
>JAEOTQ010000212.1 GCA_016839785.1 Candidatus Hodarchaeota archaeon
AAGATAATGGAATTAAATACAACGCATCCCATTGTCGTTGGATTAAAAAAGTTGTTTGAAAACGATCCAGAATCTTCTTTATTGAGAGAATGTTGTTTTCAATTACTAGAAAATCAAGAATTGGCTGAAGGTAATTTAAAGGATGTTAATGCGATGATTGCGCGTACCACTGACTTTATGAAACAATTACTTGAAAAATAATCCATTTTCTTGACCTCAAATGACAAGGAGTAACTCTCCTTCCCTTTTCCTTTCTAGCAATATGAGGTCCAAACCCTCATTAGAGGGGGAATTCCTTGATTTTTCTGAACATTATAGGCTGTAAGAAATTTTTACTACAAACACAACATTATAATTTTATAAAGTCGAAAAAAAAATGAAATAGAACATACTGATTTGGGGAATTTTGGAATGTCAGAACGAGTAATGCATTTTGATGTAATTATCGTAGGTGGAGGACCTGCGGGATTATCAGCGGGAATTGTTGCTTCAGGAAAAGGGTTACGATCTGCAGTTTTTGAAGGAGGTACCTGGGGTGGTCTTTTATCGACTATCTATCCTCATAAGAAGATTTACAACTATCCAGGAACTCCAAGTATTCGAGCAGATCATTTGGTTTCAGAATGGGTTAGACAAGCCGCTGATCATGGTGTACATCTAATTAAAGATCGTATTACGAAAATTTACAAAGATCTCAAGCTTGAATCTGCTGAAGGAGCGACATTTCAAGCTAAATCCATTATTATTGCCACTGGTATGAAACCTAATGAGCTGGGTATTCCAGGTGAGGCTAAATTTTCGAAAAAAAACCGTGGCGTTTTTCCTTATGTTACTGAGCCTGCTGCTTTCTATGATAAACGAGTACTCGTGGTTGGAGGAGGAGATACCGCTATTGATGCCGTTATTGATCTCGCCAATGTGGCAGACAAGGTGTATCTAGCCCATCGACGGGATACATTTCGAGCATCGGAAATGAACTTAGCGAAAGTCACCAATGAGAAGCTAGCCGAAATCCTTTTTAAAACTAATATCTTAGAAATTGCTGGAAAACAACGAGTAGAAGCGGTCATTCTAGAAAATGTTGATACAAATGAGAAATTTGAGCTGGAAGTCGACTGTGTTGTTCTTGCAGTGGGACTTAAACCCAATACAGAAATTTTTGAAAACTTGGGTTTAAAATTCTCTGGTAATTTCATTACTGTTGATGATTTAATGCGTACGAATGTTGAGGGTATATTTGCAGCAGGTGATATTGTTACTCCTTACCAATTAGCTGCTGTAGCTGCGGCTCAAGGAGCATTAGCTGCTCATGGAGCGTACCTGTTTATTCGTGATCCATATTGGAAACAAGAACACTTGAAAGATCAAGATGAGGTCAAAAGACAGATTTTATAACTCTTTCAAGGAATTTTCCTTTTTTCTACCCCTGTATATTTTGCTTCTGACGGGACAATTGTTCGTACAGGACGCTGTGCGAATTCCTCTAATATATGTGCTGTGAGCCCCGTTATACGTGAAATAGCAAAGAATGCTTTTCCTATTGCGGCTTCGAATCCCATATCAGCAAGTAATGCTCCAATTGCTCCATCAACATTGAGGGGTAACGGTCGACTTGATTGGAGAGTTAATTCTGTAGCAATTATTTTTGCTAGTTCTACAAACTTCCCACTGATTCCCTCTTCCGAGGCTACATGCAATAGCTTTTTTGTTCGGGGATCATCTGTATGAAAACGATGGCCAAAACCTGGTATTCGTTGTTTTTTCTTTTTTGCTTCAGTAACTACGTTTTTAGCTAATTCTGAAAGCGATTGATCCTTTTCTTGCATTCTAAACGCGTTTTTCAGGAATTTAATACATTCCTCTCCAGCTCCACCATGATGATCGCCAACTGCAAGTATTCCAGCCCCTAAAGCTGTGGTAATGGGTACACCACAAGAGGCTACTGTTCGTGCAGTCACTGCACTAGGAGCGGTCACTCCATGATCCATAGTTGCTACTAGAATGGCATTAATGACCCTTTCTTCTTGTTTAGTTGGTAATTCTCCCTTTAGTGCTAGATAAATGCCTGTTGGATAAGAAATGGAACCGATGAGTTCATCTAGGGGGTAGCCTCTAAATAGGAGTTCATTTGGAGAGACTTTCGTAATTTTAGTTTCCCACATACGTTTTTCTTCCTGATTTTCTGTGAGGTGAAGGGATTGTTTTAACATTTCTGAAGACCATGACTAATTTTGTCAGACAACTTATAATAACTAATTCTGGACAGGATGAGGTAGCTGTCGACGATGTAGTAGTTACAGTTCATGAAGTGATGGATCCATTAACAACCGATTTTTCTTCAACATCTGATCAGGGGAACTCTACTTCCTTCTCCACTATGGCAATGATATTCGCCTTGGTTATGGTTTGTCTACTAAGTGGTTAGAAACGATGTAAAAGGTATGAACTTTTCCCCCCTCCCTTTTTTTTATATTCTTATATTTTACAAACCAGCAATGCTTAAATCCAGTGATTTTTTCTCATCTGTCATTAAGCAAACCCTTTTCGTATTGGAACTTACTACCGTTTCCTAAATGTAGTGAAGCATTAAACGGAGCTCCTATAATGGCTACACATGTTACAAATGTATTGGGAAGAAAATTTCCTAAGAAGGTTTTTGGCAAAGTTTTAGAGCCATATAAGGGAATTCACAATAGCACAATTGCAGGTAAGAGAGTGGGTACTACTTATCAAGCAACATATATCTCTCGGAAAACTAAACGCTTTTTTGATTCACTGGAAGAGCTTTTCAAGGTTTTACCTCTTCGGGATGGGATGTCCATATCATTTCATCACGCGTTGCGAAATGGTGATAATGTTGTCCTACCTATAGTGGAAGCACTAGCATCATATGGCATTAAAAACATTACTCTTGCTATTACAGCTTTATTTCCCGTTCATTCCCCTCTAATCGAATTCATCCAATCGGGAGTAATTGGAAGGATTGAAGGAAGTGTGAATGGCCCCTTAGGCAATGCCATATCACGAGGGGAAGTTGCAGTTCCAACTACCCTTCGTTCACATGGAGGACGGACTCGTGCTGTCCAAGAAGGAAGTTTACCCGTCGACATTGCATTTATAGCTGCCTCAACATGTGATTATATTGGAAATTTAACAGGTATGGTCGGTAAACACGCTTTTGGCAGTTTAGGCTATCCGTTAGAAACAGATTCCTTATATGCAGACATAGTAGTTGGGGTGACTGATACTATCATCAATGAACCCTTAACACAAATCAGTATTCCTTCAAGTCGAGTCGATTATGTGTTAACAGTGGATTCTATTGGGGATCCTGCAAAAATTGCATCGGGGAGTTTAGGAAGAAAACCCTCCCCACAAAGGTTGGCTATTGCAGAAAGCGTAGTACAAGTCATGGAACTTTCTGGCTATCTGAATATTGGATTCAATTGGCAAGCTGGAGCTGGTGGAATATCATTAGCGGCTTCTCAATATCTGAAGGAACTTATGGCTGATAAGAATATCCGTGGAGGGTATATATTTGGGGGTATCGCGACTAATTCAGTGAAGATGCTCGAAGAAGGATTATTCAAAGCCATTTATGATGCTCAGTCTTTTGATTTAGGTGCTATCAAATCATTAGAAGAAAATGAGAATCATGTCGAAGTGTCTATCGATCATGCGTATAATCCATATAATAAAGCCTGTATTGCACTAAATACAGATTTTACAGTTCTTGGAGCAACGGAAGTCGATCTGAACTTCAATGTTAATGTAAATACTTTTAGTAATGGACTTCTAAATTCGGGAATAGGAGGACATCAAGATGCAGCCCGAGCCAAGGTAAGTATGATCGTGGTTCCTGTTGCTCGGAAAGTACCCTCTATTCTTGACTCAGTTACGACAGTAAGTACACCAGGAGACAGTATTGATTTAATCATTACAGATGGTGGGATAGCGCTCAATCCGCATTCTACTCCGAAACGATCAAAGATAGAAAAGCGGTTACGGAAGGCCGGAATAAAATTAAGAGCAATAGAAGATTTGAAAGAAGAATCGTATAGTCTTGCCTCCCCAATAAGTCCTGAATTTACTTCTGATATCGCCACACTCATTGAATATCGAGATGGTACCTATTTAGATGTGATATACCAGATGGTAGATTAACTGCTAATTTAATTTGGAACGATTTAATCTTGGACGTCATCAGAAAAATGGACGGTAAAACCAAGCGATTGGAGATGTTTCAAGAAATCCACCGCTTCCTCGTCTGCAGTGGTTTTAAAACTAATGATTATCGAAGGAGCAAGCTCCGAAACCATTTTTTTGGTCAGTTTCCCAGATCGTGACTCCGTTGCTTGAATGCGTTTCTTAATGATTTTATTTCTAATGAGACTTGTTTTATCATAAAAGCGAATATATGTGAATCCGAGGATAGGATCATCAGAGGGGGATCCTTCAGAGACTCTAGAAGCTTTTTTCTTCTTGATGATATCAAAAATTGTATCTTGAAGCTTTTCTCCAGCTTTAACCGCGAGTTTCGCTGCATCATCGACAGTTTGAGTGACTGTATCAACGATATTTTTGGGTTGACCTTCTTTATCTAAGGAAATATAATTATACTTGATTTCATAGAAACTGGGTTCAAAAATAATATTATATCGTGGGGGGTATCCAATTTGGTCTTTTATAAGCCGATAGGCGAAGGAACCACCTGGGATGAATGATAGTATTCCGTGAAAAGCTGTTTCAATGGCAACAATCTTTGCAATTTCTGTTACACCCTCTATGTTTTGTTTATTGATCCAAAAACATCTAGGTTGTTTCTGAATTATACCTGCAACAAGGTAACCCTGATAGGCTTCTAAGACTTTGATATGCTTCAAATCATAGTTTTGTTCAAAAAACTTAATTATGGACATATTTATCTACCACAGATACTCCTCTTTGACCTTTCAACAAATATTTAGGGAAAAATCTTCAGAAATTCTCTATTATGAAGTTTTTAGAAGGAAATTAGTATATATATTGCTGCTTTTCCAAAAATATTAAGGATTGTTACTGCAGAACAAGGAAATTAGATTGATTTAAGTTTATACAAAAAGAAAAGATATTTAATTTAAGACCATCAAAAAAATAGTGAGAATAGCTCATTTTCCTCACGAAGACTAAACACGGATGTAAAGACTTCCATGGCTGAACCCATAAGTATAATACTGTTTAAAGGTCCTAAATGCGCCATGTGCCGGCCCGTTGAACGCCACCTTAAACGTATCGTTGAAACTTCTCAAGGAGGGGCAACATTAAAGACTATAGATACGGATGAACATTCTGATATTGCTACTAAACGCTATCATGTGTATCAGGTTCCCCATGTTCTGTTTAACGATGAAGAAGTGCTTAATGCCACCCAAGCAGCGGGAATGTTCTCTTCGTTTGGGGGTGAAGATTCTGGTATGTTTTCTTCTGAGCAGTATGATCTCTTCAATTATCTTTTTAATAAGCTGATTGAAGCCGGTGTCAAAGATAGTGAGGCTTACCGGGATCGGTGGCGAAAACTGTCCATTATCACCGTTTCTGGTCGATTATTAGACGTCGATGAATTGGAAACGGTCATACGACCGTCCATTGGGGATTATGTTCACATAGGTCATTTACAAGCAATTGTCACATCATTAATTGCAATTAATCCCGTTGCTAAGGGGTATTTATTCCGTGCGGGTGAGTTAGCGGGGAAGTTTGGTGCTGCGCAATCGTGGTTACACAGTTATAACCGCAATATTATGAATGAACACCGGATGAAAAACCGTTTTAATGAAATGTTGAAAGGGTTCAAAATTTTGTATGGTCCAAATCCCATGGCCTTAAATGTGGCTTCTGATCTAACTATTGATCGAATTTCCGATTATCATGTTAAACTACATGTAAATGGATCAGCTCATGCGGTTGAAAATTCTGATATTGGCCAAGATGTTTGTGGGTTTTTTGCTGGGGAAATTGCGGGGTTAATTGAGGTTACTCTTGGAGAAAAAGCAGCGGTTACGGAAACCAAGTGTTGGGGACTTGGTGATAATCATTGTGAGTTTGATATCAAGCTGGGAGAAGTTTCTGATCATTATAATATTTCAAATATCGAATCGAAAGAATTTTTCAGTGAGAATGATCGTCTAAGATTTGAATTGTCCATTGGCCAAATTTCTAAAAATATGTACGAATCTCTTCTGAATAAAAAATGGATGCGGCCTGAAATCGGAGATTTTATTCATATCTCTGTCTTACAGCATATTCTTACATCCCTTAAATTTTCTGATCCATTTAATTCAACATTATTATCATATGCTGGCCAACATTATGGACAGATCTTAGAGGATATTGGTATTATTAGCAGAATTATCAATCGTCGGGGGCTAGATGCAAAACTCCTTGGGGCTATGGAATTTGAGCAAGCTTGTGAAGTCTTGAGCTACTATTTTGATAAAAACTTAAGTTCTCCAAAAATTCTTTCTGATGTTGTGGTTCAACAGATCGATGATGAGAGTGCGATTTTCAAAGTTTGGGAGAGTGCTGCCACCTCAGGTATTGATTTAACAACGGTTGATCGAGTCAATCTATTTCCTGGGTTAGATCAACCTCCTGAAGTAAATATGCTGGATGATTTTCTTTCTGGATTTATTAATGGTAGATTAGATCTTTTCATTGAGGAAGATGTTATTGTTCGTGAAACCAAATGTCAAGCTAGTGGACACCCTCACTGTGAATTTTTAGCAGAGTTAGATTAAGAAAATACCCTTTATCTGGTGTGTAGGAGCTTCATTACATAATATCCCCCTATTAGTCCAAACAAGTGCGAAATGAAATTTGTATCCTGGCCAATGGTTATGACGAAAAATATGAATATGAAATAAGCCATTGACCTTCTTTCTCGCTTTGATTTTCCTTTTAATACAAATAATACTGCACCTAGTAAGCCAAAGACTGCTCCTGATGCACCTAAAGAGATGAAATCGACTCCTAGTAAGATAAATCCAAGAGTAGCGAGATTACCTATTAAACCACTTCCTAGAAATACTAGAAAAACGAGATATCCCTTTTCTAAGTCTTCTAGACGAGTACTGAAGATCAGGAGGAAAAGCAGATTGGATGCTAGATGAACAAGATTACCATGAATCCAAAAGGCTGTAATTAGTCTATACCATTCTCCTTGTAATATCAATTCATTGATTTGCCCCCACTGAAGTATCATATCAGGCGATTGTTCTAATAACTGGTAAGGATAAAATAACATTCCTAAAAGGTATATAATTAGCAAACTTACCTCCAAAGATAGAGTTACAAATAATGAAGGCAATTGATTCCGGATTTGACTTATTTGTTCACTAAACATGAGATTCATTCCTTTCTTGCACGTGAGTGTTAGTGATGATTGACCAAAGGGAAACAAACGTAATAATTAAGAGACCCCCTATACACATCGCTGCAGAGATGGGAAATAAGACATTCGACTGATGTGTCTGGTACCCCTCAATCGACCAGAGAATGGACCACCAAATATAACCAATATACAGCATTCCTAGTCCTAGTATAATTCCATAAATTTGCCATAATGCATTCTTTGCGTTTCTACATTGATAGCGATCAATAAGATAGAAAAGTGTGAGAGTAAAGAACGGGAAGATCATTGGTATGTAGTGGGGATAAAGAATTCGATTAAATGCAAGGAAGATTGTAACTATCGGTAGTACACAGACATAAATTTCTAATGGATCCTTAAATTCCATATAATAGAAAATAATAACACCAATTACTGTAAAAAGGAGAAGTTGTATAATAAATGGAAAGAGAGTCGGTGACAATTCTGTAAAAATATACACATAGAATGACATGCTTGGGTCGAGACGATCTGTATGAACTAAGAAAACATCAGTAATGAATTCTGTTGGTGCTAAAAGAAGGAATGGCAGCGATACCAGTGTAAAGGTTAATCCAGCAACTAACCCGATCTGAAATGAAGCAAACCGTCTGTTTTTTAATCCCCAGATGAGAATTGGAATTATATAAACTCCTGCTATTGGTTTGATAAGTAGGGCTAATCCAAAGCATATTCCACTCAAAGTCATTCTCTCTTGTACAAAACAAAGAAATGCAAGTAGAATGAATAATAACATGTAGTTCTCATGATAACCTCCCAGAGTTATTCCTAAGGTTGATGGGTTTAATAAGAACCAGTTAAATGCCAGAAGGGCGATTTTTTTACCATAGTTAGTATTTATCAGGTGATATATGAGGAATGCGACAAGAAAATTGATAAGAACCAGAAACATTTTCACCATGTTGAATGTAAAGATATCTACTCCGACAACAAACATAAGAGCAGCGAGTGTATATAAATACAAAGGTGGATATTGAGGATTAGGAAGAATAATTCCATTGTACACAATTTGATGAATATCCCGATATAATAGGTCACCTTGGGCAATTTGGCGAGCAGTTTCTACCTGTAAAACGAAATCGATGGGATTAAAATAGATTATTGCGACAATGACTTGGAGAACTAAATTTAAAATGCTGGATACAACTAACCACTTATTTTCTTGAAGGAAGTTGTTAATAACTATAGAATAATGCCACATTGTACCCATAGCAATCCTCTTTTCAAGATGTCCCTCTATTCACAAAGGGGTAAGACAAGTCTTCAAGTAGTTGATTCATTTCATTCCCATTGGTTAAAATACCTCTTGCTTATTTACTATTTGAGAGGAAATAATTCTTCTCAAGACATCTGTTATATTGCACAATAAGAACATTCTCTTTGTGTTTATCTCCTAGAACGTTATCTCATAGAGGAAAAGTCAGTGGCTCGTAGGAAACCAGCAGCTCCGCAAATTGCTTTCTTTATTGTCAACCATGGAATTCCTACTGTGAGTATAGGCTTTAGCAATGAACAAAGTGTTTTATTCGGTGGAATATTGACTGCTATTTCATCATTGACAAGTTCAGAAACTGGGATGGGGTTGTTGGATGACATTCAAGCTGAAAAGGGACGAATTTTTATCCAAAATGTTGGTCATGATTCTCTCGTCGGATTTTTCATTTGGAGTAAGACCCATTTTGAACAAAAGATTGAGGGTCAAATCAAAGTTCTAGCAGGAGTTTTAGGAAACAAGTACCTTTCTGATTACATCTGGAATCCCGCATTTGAAGAAATATTACTCGTTGGTTCTTTACCAGAACGATTTCAGGTCAAATTATGTTATCAAGCTGTTGTTGCTTGGCGGAAACAGGTTCGCCATTCACCATTTCGTGAAACCGACACTTTGGAAAAATTATTAACAGGAATAGATAAGGATTTTATTCAAGATGCACTGGGTTTAACATTAGCAGATTTAACCTATGCAGAGAAAATTGAAAATGTCATTAATGAAGCTGTATGGCTTGCGTTGGGATCTTTATTAAAAGATGATATGTCCATATTAATAACTGCAAGAAAAATTGAATCTATTCTACCAACTCTGCGATCCAAGATTAAAACCATTATTACTCAGGAAATTAATCTTCAAGGACCTGCTGCTGTATTGAACCAGGTGATGAAAGACATTGAATTTCATTGGCCTGAGAGCCAGCCAAAACAAGTAACAGCTGGTTTACTACTTAAAGAATTTATTTCTGGCTATGTAGATACTCCGTTTGGGGAACAGGGTTTAGTAATTACCAAACAACTCCTTGATCTTGCTTTTCCAAACAAAACTCTTGATACGATTTTTCAATCGGGAGAACTAATTCAAATGTTAACCGAAGAAGAGGCTCATTTTAATTTTCGAAAAAATCCCTTCTTCAACGCTTTTTTAAGTTTTTTAATAGAGCTAACTCCAGAAAAAATAAAACCATTGAGTGGGTCTCAGCTCAAAAAAGAGTTAACGGGCTTAATTTCACGTAATAGACCTCTGCCTAGTATGGAGATCGATCGAGTATACGATTTATCAGGGAACCCTGAAACTGCAACCTACGCTCAAAAATCCCTTGAAAATGCTTTGATTAAAACTACCTCATCTTTATTGTCTTATCTATTAATAGGTAATAATTCTAACGTAGGAAAGGTATTTTCAGACCTAACTTCCTATATTAAACAACTTGCTGAACGGGTGGAAGAGGTTAATCATCTTACTACATTTTTACAAGATTTACTTAACTATAAATGGCGTACGGTAATCCTTAATGGGTGTTTACCCTCCATCCAAGAGTTAAACACCACTAATATCTGTTCCATACTTAAAAATGATCCTGGTAAATACATCAAGCAATTTGAGCAAAATAATTCTCGTAAAATTCACGAAGAACTTCGAGAACCTCTTCTTTCAGCTATCGAAAATGCATGGATAAGTTTGAAGAGTGGAAATTCTACTTTAGACATTGAGATGCGCTTTGATTACCCTAATCATGAAAGCATTACAAAAAAAGTCGTAAATGGACTGAAAAAACTCTCAAAGAAGGTTAAATCCAAGAAGAACATAAATGACCAGGAAATCGCATCAATAAAAGACTATGTGAACAAAGAGATTCAACGGCTAGAAGAGAAACTTTCGAAAGAAATCAACGGTTTTGAGAAGCTTATTCTAGCAAGGAAAGTACCTGAACCTCCCTGGTTTAAATTTGTACAAACAGACTCAGGTTGGCAGGTTCCTGAATCTTCAGCGATACTGAAACACGTTTCTACAATTTTTACAATGGAAAATCTTTTTCCCAAAAAAGATAAAGAAAGTAAACAGGCGTATGCAGTGTTTGATCAACTCAATGGTCTACATTTTGCTATTGAGATGATTACAGCAAATCATTTCTATGATCAGATTCCTTCCAAGTTAATAAACATGGTCGAACATCCAGTAAAGTTTGAAAAGAATCAGGCAATCAAAACCCTTCGAGAAATGCGGTATAATGAAGGAGTTATTGCATTAAGAGATTATTTAGTGTCAAACGCTGGGTTAATTACTTCCCTCCTCTCCCAAGGATTTGCATCAATTAAGGATTCTTACATTAAGAATAATCCTGAGGTCCTAATGGACGATGAAAATCTCCAGAACCCAAATTATCTCCATCTTATGGAAATCCCTCGTGAAATTCTAGAAGATGTGCCTCCAGCAGATATATTTGGTGATAATTACTTTAATTACTTAACTACACATAATACGGTTAAAATTGGGTTTCATTTATCCAAATGGAAAGGAAGAGGGAATGATTTGTATGAGTTACTTATATCTTCAAGTTCTTTGGAAAATGCTTATTTGTATAAACAAGCAACAAAAATCCTTGGGCATTTTTCAGGTTATGTTTATTCAGCCGCAGTTGGGAACTTGGAAGTTTGTCCACCTGAACTAACACGAATTAGTGACTTATTTCTATAGAAAAATAAAATTAGGGTATGGAGCGTTATTCTCCATAAATATTTAATATTTCGTTACGCCAAGGATGGTAGTCGGCAGGATCTGCAGGGAAGTTTTCGTACAGAGACCTAGCCTTATCCATCTGTTTTAAAATGCCTCTAAATTTCAATAATGTTCCCAGTATTCGTTTTCCACGCCAAGCACGTAGTAAATTCACCATAAAGCCACTGGAAATATTTCCTGACGCATTTCCATATAGTAAATCATTAGCTCCGAGAATTTCTTTATGAAAAATCTCATTAATGATTGAACTGGGCATGGGAATGATAAAATCTTTCATAATTGCCAGCGGGGCATTAATAGCGGCAAGACTTCTCATGAATTGTACATTATAATCCCATAAACCTTCCATGGACACATTATCATTTTCTAATGCAGGAACAATGGTCGTACTTGCCATTGCTGCAGCATTAACGGAAATACCGATACCTCCTCCATCGGTGGGTTTAACTTGGGTTCCAGAATCGCCAATAAGCATGAAACCATTCCAAATGAGATTATCTTGAGGACGTCTAAGCGGTACACGCCAAGCACCTCCATGAATTAGTTTAGAATCTTCATAAAGGGCTTTTGATTGTTCAATAAAAACATCAAACTGCTTGTGAGGATTCATTTGGTAGTTTCGCATTACTCCTAATCCCGTATTCATGGAATGGGGACCTCTTGGAAATTCCCAGATATATCCCCCCTTTGCGACATCTTGATCGAAGATTAATCGGATAAATTCAGGAGATTCAATTTCAGGTTTTACATCTCTAATCTCACGATAACAATTGCATATATCTTTTGGAGCTAATTCCAAATCCATAAATGTTTTTTCAGGATTTAATTTAGTTCTCAATACTCCAATGATCCCTGAAGCATCAATGATCACCTTTCCATTCATCTCATGGATATTTTTGTCTTTTCCCCGGTATTTAATTCCTGTTACATAATCATTCGTAATTATCGGTTCTTTTACCATCGCTTCATCGAATAATTCGGCTCCAAAGTCAACTGCATCTTCCAATACACGCATGCCGAGTTTAAACCTGTCAATAATAATTCCCGTTCCTCCTTCTTCGACAAGTTCAAGTTTAATTTCCCGATCTGGAGAATATAACCAGGCCCCTGCCACTTTTTGAACTACCTCATCACCCTTTGGTGGATCAACTTTGGTAATATGCTGAATGCGTTTGAAATGCTCACCACTAGTAGCATCACCACATATTTTTACACCGATTTTTTCTTTTGGTTGTCGGTCTAACAACGCGACCTTCAGGCCTTTGTTAGCAAGTGCCGCCGCAGCCATACTGCCTGCAGTACCAGCACCAGTAATTACAACATCATAATTAGTGGTCATAATTGAAATCTATCCCTTAAATTGATAATGAAGAATTTCGAGCTTCTCCTATAGTTATTTTTGCTACGCATTTCAGCTAAAGGATAATTTGTCTAATTTTTTCATTAGGGAAGATTGAGTTTTTCCACGGATTTCCATTTGTTCTTTAAGAAAATCGATACTATCCACTGTATTCGGATTTTGGTCATTTAGTAAAGCAAGGTAGATGGAAATATAATCGCCTAGATACGTTGCCGTAACCATTTGAGTGAGTAAATTACCTGAAACCACTTGAATTTCAAGTATTTCTACCTTAGGTTTAATAATTTCTTTGGAAATCTCGAATCGAAGAGAAACATTCGCGTGTTCTAAGGGAAAGCGAAAAACTATCACAATAAAGGGATTATTCTTTGCTAGGCTCTGAAAACCCACTATATGGTTATGGTTGAGTTCGGGTAATTCTTCAGCAATAGCAAGTTGTTTAGAATTTTCATTAATCTGACACTTTAGACGATTGGCTACACAGAAAAATGGGGACCAAATGACAGGAATGCGGTTTTGTAGTTTTTTAGCAATTTTTTTTGCTTGATTCTCGGATGCTTGTGTCTGAGGTCGTATGAGTTCCCTTAGTTCTTTCAAGTTTTGAATAACTTCTTGGATAACATCATCTTCTAAATTAATAATGTTCATTGAGTCAAGTATTTTTAAAATGGGGAATAGTAGCAAGGGAAAGGACGCACGGGGTTGATTTCCAGCAGGAATTTTGAAGTAAGGTATTTTATTTGATATACAAAAGTTTTCCATCTTTCCTCCACTTCCTACGCATATTATTGGGCATTTTTTCTTTATTGCGGAGCTCATTCCCGAGATCGTTTCTTCTGTATTGCCAGAATACGAAATAGCAATGACTAATGTATTGCCAGAGGCAAATTTAGGCAAAGTATAATTTCGTTGTACGATTATTGGTATATCTAGGGAATTAGCGTAATATGTGGAAATATAATCCCCACTTACCGCTGATCCACCCATTCCACAAATCAAAATATGAGATATGTCGTTCTTATAACTGATAAGGGTCGTACCAATCGAAATTTCAGAGGGAATATCAATTGATTGATCCATTATCTTTTCAATTAAGCTAGGCCATGTAAAAACCATTCCAAGCATGTCATCGGTATCTAAACCCGAGATTTTCTGTAAATCGTCAATATCCATCTCAATAACCCATGAATTCTATCTTTACCAAGCTCACAAAGTCTTGCTTTCATTAATTTGTCTCTTTGATATCTCAAGAATATATCATCCTCATGTTGTCTGAGTAAGATGTGGCCTAAAAATGGTCGAGGATTATTGATAGATGAGTGCAAAATGCAAACAGCCTACTTGGAAATCATTCATTTTCTCGGAGACACTGGTTATTATGCCAGAACAGAGACAGAAAGAGGTATTTTGACTACTCTTTCTGAAAAAGGACTGATTCAGTTAAAAAAAGGAACTAAAAGTGTTTATTGTTTGACTAATATTGGTGAGAGATATCTTCAAGGTCAAAAACCCATGAAAGCAGATCTAAGTGATAATCAGTTTCTCTCACTACTAAGAGAAGCTTATACTTCCTTAGCCACCCCAATGAAACCATTGGTTCGCATACCTGAGATCCGTGAAAAATTAAACACCAGAAACCCGATCCCCGATCCCTATTTCGATAAGAAGGTTCTATCCTTTCATGACCAAGGGGTCCTAACTTTACAAACTGCGATGTCTAAATCTCATGCAGGATATGGAGGTATTAATTCCAATACTGGAACAGGTGTTTTTTACTACTTAACTTTTGAGGCCTAGATTAAGATGACTCAAGTTACCAATCTAATTATAGAAAATCCTTTTCATAATTTTACTGCACGAGCGGACGTACCTGAAATATTCAATCTGTTACGCCCGAATAAAGATGCTATAAATAGAATTTCTCATGCGCTTGAAACCGTAAGAAAACAAAAGAGGGAATCAATGATTGTCCCAGTCATAGCTGAGGCTGGATACGGAAAAACTCATTTTTATTGGGTTGTTCGCGAGCAGGTCACGAATGCATATGTTGTTTACGTTCCTGTACCAACTAATCCAAATAGAATTTATTCCCACTTTTACTTCGAGACGGTTAAAGCAGGAGGTTCGGCTCTTTTGGAGTATGTTGCGGATTTCCTTGTTCAGAAGTATAAAAAGGTTGAAAATGCTGCATTCGAGTTTCCTGGCCTAGGAAATGTTGTTATCGAAGGTTTTTTTGCTCTTAAAGATCCTAAACAATCAAAATTGGCCCTCAAATGGTTTACCGGTTTTGATATCGATGAAGAAACCAAATCATTTCATAGAACTATTATGGATGATGAAGAACTAGCGTTTGCAGCTCTCAAGGTTATTCTGAAGTCTGTGGACAAACCACTAATTTTCTTTGTAGATGAGTTAGAATCTCTTTTTATTTCCCTGGGACCTGAAGCAGAGCTTCAATTATTAGAAAGTATCAAAAAGATGCATAATGAGGCGAGTAATTTTGTTCTCTGTCTTGCCTGTCTGGCGACTTTATGGGATAAAATCCTTGATCTATCTAGCACCGCAGTTCAAAGTCGTATTGAACCCCCTATCCTGTTAAAGCGATTTACTAAAAACGATATTCAAGATTACTGTGTTCACATGTTAAAAGATTTTCATCAAAAATTTGACCTTTCTTTGTCGGAAGAAAACTCTACTTGGCCTTTAGGGAAATCAGATATTGAATCTGCCTATGCCTATTCTCATGGAAACCCTCGTGAGGCAATCAAGTGGTTAGCGGGTGTAACTGAAGAGAAA
This sequence comes from Candidatus Hodarchaeota archaeon, assembly GCA_016839785.1. GTDB lineage: Archaea > Asgardarchaeota > Heimdallarchaeia > Hodarchaeales > Hodarchaeaceae > Hodarchaeum. Next base: position 15,592 of record JAEOTQ010000212.1, read on the forward strand.
AAAGCCCCTATATTAAAAGAATTAGGAAAAAATCAGAAATTTCTAAGTAATCACGGTAAAAAGATCAAATCTGCACTTGGAAAACCCAAAGGAGTTACAATTGGAGTTCTTCAGCGAAACAATGGGCTTCAAATTTCGGTTTCTGAAAAGGATAATCGGTACTTGATAATAATTCCCCCTCAAATAGATCTGGAACCAATATTCGAAAATTCATTCATTGAAGGGTTAAAAGAAGACCTCGCCAAAGAAAACTATTCCGAGGTCATTTTACTTGGTGAAGAGACACCCTTCAAGAAAAACGAGATGGAAGTCACTTCTTTCTCAAAAGATGATATAAAAGGTTTAACGGAATACGTGGAGAAAATTTCTAAAAATTAATGAGTAATAGATCTTTTACAGGAATCTATTTCAATAATAGCCGCATTTCACTTGTTTTTGTAAATCCTAGTTGGGTATAAAGTTCCTTTCCCATCTCAGTTGCATGTAACGTCACTTTATTTATGCCCATCTGTTCTATCTTGGTAAGAGCTTCCTCAAGTAATTTTCGAGCAATTCCCTGTCGCCGATAAGTGGATAGTGTGCATAAATTCATCAAATACGCAATTTTCCCTGATAGATTACGAGGACCTGGTGGATGTTGATCGATAATAAGACCGATATTACTCACAATTACTCCCTTCGTATTTACTGCGACCCATCCATAAAATTCTTCTGTTGGAATTACTCGCTTAAAATAGTTTTCTGCTGCTGAATCTCCTGCTTCCAATAATTCAACGTCATCATGTCCCATAGATTCGAACATTAGGCGTCTTAACTTCACTAATGATGGTATATCTGAAATCGTTGCTTTTCTGATAGAAATAGAGTCCATTATCTTCCATCCCGCCTGAAACTTCTTTAAGTACTTAAATACTTAGTAGAATTAGGAGAGCTTTACATTTAATGAAATCTTATCAAGATCCTGAAGTCGTTAAGAAACTAGCTAGGAAAATTACTGATCTAGCTACACAGCTTGGGGATAGAAAGGTCAAAATATGTCATGTATGTGGAACACACGAATACACAGTCTCACACTGGGGTATTCGATCTTTATTACCCTCCAATGTCGAAGTAATTGCTGGCCCCGGGTGTCCTGTTTGTGTTTGTCCTAATAGTGATATTGAACAAGCAATATGGCTTGCTAAAAATGGATATACACTGGCTACGTTTGGTGACATGTCTCGGGTGCCTAGTAATCAAGGATCATTGTTAACTGCTAGAGCAGAGGGAGCGGCCATTCATATTGTTTACAGCTTTCTTGATGTAATACGATTAGCAAAGAAGAATCCTACTACTCAATATGTTTTTTTCTCCATTGGTTTTGAAACTACAGCTCCAATGGTGGCAATCGAACTTATTAACAATCGTATTCCCTCGAATGTATCCATACTCTCATCTCACAGATTAGTTCCTCCCGCTATGGAACTGCTCTTGGAACAACCAGATATTCAAGTTGATGGTTTTATTGCTCCTGGGCATGTTTCAGCAATTACGGGTTATGGTTTATATGAACCAGTATCTCATAAATACCAAATTCCTATTGTTGTCGTAGGTTTTGAACCTGCTGACGTCATGTTTGGCATTCTTGAAGTATTACAGCAACTTTTACGAAATCAACCTAGGACAGAAAATCTCTATAAAAGAGTCGTAACCCATGATGGTAATAAAAAAGCACTTGACGCTATTAACACTGCATATTCAGTCGTAGACTCTCAATGGCGAGGGATTGGGATAGTTAAAAATTCAGGGTTGGAATTGGCAGAGCAATACAATGAGTTTAATATTCGACTAAAAGAGGATATTCCTATATCAAAGGGTCGGGATATTCCCAAAGGATGTCGATGTGCCGATGTTATATTAGGAAAAATCTATCCGCGTGATTGTGGTCTTTTTAACAAGAAATGCACTCCAGAAAATCCTGTAGGTCCTTGTATGGTTGGAACTGAAGGAACTTGTGCAATTCATGCTAAATATGGAGGCTATCTTTCTCTAGATGAAGTTTTTGATTCAGAAGAATCGTGAACCATAGGTATAGTGACTATTTCTTTTGTAGGATTACACCTTCAAATGGTTCTAAGGATACTACTTCAGTTATTACTTTAGTTTGCGTTAATGTATGTGTTGAGAATATCAGCGATGACTCTAGAATGGGATTTATGACGTTTAATGGTCCTTTTTGAAAGTTCAGAATTATGACTCCATGATCGGTATCCATAGTCCGAGAATAAGCTAAACATTGGTCTGATTGAAGATCTAATACTTCTAAATCCCCTTCTTGAAGCCAAACTGTTTCTTGCCGAATGTGTAACAATTCTTTGTAGAAATTAAGCATGGACTTTTTGCTTTGGTGTTGTAACTCAACATTTATTTCTTGGATATTAGAAGATATGGGTAACCAAGGTATTACCATAGGATCTGGAGAAAATCCAGCATTTATTGTTGAGCTATTCCATTGGAAGGGAGTACGACACCCATCTCTCCCAAAAAAACGTCCAACGGGGAGACCCCAAACTTTCAATTTTCCAACTGGATCTTTTACTTGTTTATTACCAATCTTCCCCTGAAGCATCCCAATCTCTTCTCCTTGATAAATAAAGGGAGTTCCTTTAATTGTTAGTAACAGAAGAGTTAATAGTCTAGCTTTTTGTCTATTATTACCAAAACGTGAAATCATTCTTACAATGTCATGATTAGAGAACGTAAAACATGGCCAGAAATGGTTAAGAGTCGATTGTGAATCAAGGATTGAGTTTTGAAATTTTTTTGCGGAGAATGATTGATTAGTAAATTGGAAATCGAACACAAGATTTAACCCTAACTGTTTTTGGTTTCCGTATAGCGGAGAGAGGAATTTAGGCCCTCCTGTTGCTTCACCAACCAACACTCGTTCAGGTGTATATTCATCTACCAATGACCGTAATTCCAAACATAAATCAATTGTTTCTTTCTGAAATTGGGTATAGGTTGGTTTTTGAAGAAGAGAATCAAGATGTGAATGAGAGGAAAACAGGTGAAAGCTCCGAGGATTATCTCGAAATTCAACATCCTCAAACACTGTATGAATAATGTCTAATCGAAATCCATCAACTCCTTTATCTAACCAGAATTTCATGGAATCAAACATCATTTCTTTAACTTCTAGATTACGCCAGTTTAAATCAGGCTGACAAGGCAAGAATTGATGCAGGTAATATTCTTCAGTTTCCTCGTCCCTTTCCCATGCTGATCCACCCATGATGGCTTTCCAATTGTTTGGTGGCTTTTTTACATTCGTTCCTTTCCCCTTTTGCCAGATATACCAATCTCGCTTCGGACTCGTTCTACTAGATCTTGACTCAATGAACCATGGATGTCTATGCGAGGTATGGTTCAAGACCATATCCAAGATTATTTTTAAATTGTTATCATGGGCTTGTTCCAACAACTCATCAAAATCCCTCATTGTCCCATATTCTGGATTTATAGACATAAAATCAGAAATGTCATAACCAAAGTCTTCTTGAGGAGAAGGATAAATAGGGGACAACCAAATCGCATTGATTCCGAGCTTTGGTAAATAATTGTTCTCAATTTTTTGGATAATTCCTCGTAGATCACCTATTCCATTATTAGTACTATCAGAATAAGATCGGGGGTATATCTGATAAAAAACTGCTTTTTTCCACCACGGGGTTTGAGTAGACATAATTAGAGGACTCTCCAGTAAATTGTCACTATCAGAAAATTCTTGAACTCTGTCAACAAAAATGTGTCTTATCAGAACTCTAGAGATTCTTTTACACACGTCCGTGAGTAATGCCTGAAATTAAAGATTCTTTCTTTGCGTGAAGCAAATGGACAAAAACGAAATAGAAGAAGTATTGGAAAAAATCAGTGCTCAAGAGCCTGTACAGATCCAGAAGGCAATTGGACTTGTGGGTTTGAGTTATGGACTTATGGCTGCTGGAATTACATTTTGGTTTCTTCTCTTCACCTCAGGAAGAATATATTCCAGAGAAAACGCATTGTTACTTAGTATAGCCAGTAGTTCTCTCGTAGGAGTCACCTTATTTTTTTATTCAATCGGAACTTATTTCTATTTTATTCTTCACAATAAACACCTTCCCATTCACTGGTTCTTGAAGGGATTAATGCGTACCATTATTCAATTTTATTATTTTGGTTCTATTCTTCTATTATTCATTATTACTCAATATTTTTTTCCCCAAATTGGAAGTGAATTCATAATACTTTACTTAGCGTTATTCCTTCCTATTTATATTGGTTATATGCTACCTAGGTGGGGTAGAATCAAGAATCTTATCGGTACTAATTTTTTAGAAAAATCCAGTGGGTAGAGATTCCTTCTTCACCCTTTCTCAGAAGGAATTTTCTTAGTTGTAGATAATTTATTGATTTTTCGCATAATAAATGGACGTTTAATCTGGACGGAAAGCTTATGTATTCTTTTTTTAGCAATACCAAGCATCAGGATGTATGATTGAAGTATTTTGTCAATATCCTGGAAAGATCC
>JAEOTQ010000213.1 GCA_016839785.1 Candidatus Hodarchaeota archaeon
CCCTTCTGTAGGCGTGATTAGCTGTCAACTTTAGATTAGCAATAAAATTATTATCTCGTTAGGAGACCAATTGATTTCTTACACAAAACTTTTATTTTCCCTAAGCATAATTTGAGCTTTAAGTTGAGCTCATTCCGATTAAGAAGTCATATTATTATTCATACAAAGTGAGAATTTGATATTAATGGAAGTTGTAAAAAGAATCTCTTCTGTTATGGCTCTATTAATACTTCTAATTTCCTTTAGTGTCTATTTTTCCAGTATTGATCCTCCATTTCAACGATCTATCGAATATACGAATGAACATAATTTTCGAATCAGTAGAAGCTCATTGAAATCTAACCATATGAGTATTTCATTAAATGGGGACTCAGACCTAGATAGTATGGCAATATCTCAGGGATGGGTTGGAAATGGATCTGCATCTAACCCTTATATTATTGCAGGGAATATATATAATGGAGAGGGAGAGAATCCCGTATTTACACTTCAGCACTCCCGAAAATTTCTGAGAATCGAAGACTGTACGTTTTCTATAAGCGATTCTTATGGCCTTTACCTGAATAATGTATCTAACTTCATGATCTTAAACTCTAAAATCACTCAAGTTACTGGTGGGATGCGAATCCTAAGCTCAAATAATATCTCAATTATTGATAATTCAATTACTGACAACGGTTGGTCTGCAATAAGTGTACGAAGCTCAAATAACTGTTCAATATCAGGAAATTTGATATCTAGTAGTAGAAATGGATTATTTGTGGAGAACTCAAAAGAACTAGAAATATTTAACAATGTTTTTTGGGAAAACAGTCGAAGAGGTATATTTCTTCTTTATTCGTCACATAATGATATTTTCATGAACGATTTTGTGTATAATAATGCTGAATCTGAAGGAACTCAAGCTCTAGATGATGGTATTTCAAACAATTTCAGTAAAAACTATTGGAACGATTGGGTAGAGCCTGATTCTAACGATGATGGGTTGGTTGATACTCCATATACACTGGAAGGTTCATCAAACAATCAAGATGCATTTCCCCTTTCAGTACCACTTCACCTCTCACTAGAACAAATACAAACCACTTCAGACTTAATTACAGAAGGAAATCTCTCATTTCCAGAAATTAAACGGGATCCTGTAAATCTGCAGGTAGGTATCCCACTATTATCATTGTTTCTGATTCTCACGATCTATCTCCATTCGAAACAAAAAGAACCCTAGGAATTTTTCCTATTTTTACCTCTGTTTTTTCCAGAGAAGAATAACTCCTATGGCAATCAAAGTAATGAGAGAGAAGTTGGTTGATTTAGCGGTTGTTTCTTCAACTGTAGTAGATGCTATTGGAGACGTTGTTTTTTCTCGGGTCGTATAAGTCCCAGACACTTCTAGTACGGGGGGTATGAAGTATTCATGAACAGTACTTCCATTGGTTACAATCACATCGACATCATATCCTGTTTCAGAGACTTCCACCAAACAGAGATGAAAATCTACAAAAGCCACATCATCCTCTTGCCATGTTTCTTGGATTTTCGTGGTTTGAATCATCTTCTCTAGTGGATAATCTTGGGCATCACTCGTTCCTCCTCCTGAGGTAGTATATCGTACCCCATTTCGCAAAGTTTCATAAAAAAGGTGAGCATGACCACTAAAAACAGCTTCAACTCCCTGTTCGAGAAATAGAGGGTGCCACAAATCTCTTAGCTCTTCTACTGGTTCGATTCGATCTGGAGAGGGATTTAGACCCCAAAATGGTCTATGAGTCATTACAATAATTCTATCTATAGTATTACTAGCAAAGTCTGCTTCTAACCATTCTCGTTGTGCTTGTTGCTTCACTGAATCTTTACCATAATCTCCCACTACATAATCAGTATTTAGAACAATAAAATGAGTATCATTTTGAGGACTGTTAAAACTATAATAAATTTCATTTCCAGGATTTTCTACGTTATCAAGATAAGCTTGGAGGGTTTTATCTAGCCCCGAGAACGACTCATACTCATGATTTCCAACAGCATAATAGATTGGTACTTGGCTAGTAATATCTGTCATTAATGGCCAGTAATACGTGTCATATTGACTTTGTTCGCCACCATACTGAACCATGTCACCCGAATGTAGTATGAAATCAATTTCATGAGCACTCATCACTTGAGTTAGAAGAGTAGATAGCTGAATTAATCCTGTATTGTCATCCTCGTCATTACGAGTATCTCCTAGAACAATAAACTTGTAAGGATGAAAGGATTGTGATCTTACCTCGATTATAAGATACGTACAGTCAATTAAACTGAGAGAAAGCAACACTCCAAATAAAAGAAACGTTTTCTTGTTCAACATTCTCCAACCAATTTTATAAGATTTATCGCTAAATTGTCTTTAAAAGATTATTCACAAGCATTTCCTCGTACACTACCAATTACGAGGTCTAAATACATCTGTCAATGTTTCTTGAAAACTGAGAGGAATACAAATGATAGTAGGTGACCGTATATCTTTAAGAGGATTAAAAATAACTGACGTTCCAATGTTTTTACCTTACTGGAATGAAAAAGAATTCATGGATTATAGTGGCCGAACCAATCCACAAACAAGGGATGAGCTAGAAAGATGGATTAAAAAAACTTGGCATGCTCGTGAAAATAACCAATCTTATACTTTCGGAATTGTATTTAGAGAGAGTGATTTGGTCATTGGTTATATTTCTATAAAAATTAAAAATAGTATTAGTAAAAGAGCTGGATTAAGTATTGGAACTTTTATTCCTGAATATCGAAATAAGGGATTAGGCTCAGAAGCAATAAAATTAACTCAAGATTATTGCTTCAATTCATTAAATCTTCTAAGTATAGAGCTTAATGTCTTTACAAATAATCCTCGTGCAATTTCATGTTACTCCAAACTCGGTTTTCAATCAATTGGGATCCGTCGAAAGGCTGATTTCGTTAACAATGAATTTTTAGATGATCTTATGATGGATCTACTGGTAAAGGAATGGGAAATTATAAATAAATAATCGAGGTATCTTCGTACCTATACTTCAGAATAAGGGTTATTGTAGAAGTCCTGAAATAAAAACATGTGTTTCTATTATCTACAGATAAGGTAATATTAGATTGAGTAAAGTCATTTTCTCCTAAACAATACCTACATTATTCTATCCCTTGTATCTATCTTGAAGTTATATAGAAAGTCTCTCCTTCCAATGTCTCTAAATTTTTGTTGATATTTCAAATGTTATCACCTTACTCATTCATCAGTAGATACCTTTATGAAGGATTAAGCAGCCGAAAATTTCCGATACTTATGATTTTTAGTAATATAAAATAAGTATAAATTTAGGTGAAACAATAAAATGAAACATAAAAAAGTGCAAATGCTCTCTTTAGTGACATTGGTGGTGTTCACATTATCTCTGGCTATCTCTCGAGTATCAGCAATGCCTGTACAGGCCACTGATACCATTGTAATAGGAACATCAGATAAAGTCACAAAATTAGATCCTGCAGATGCCTACGACTATTTTTCATCAAACGTTCTAGTACAGATCACTCATGGTCTTATGGAAATGCCCGTTGGATCAACTGATGCTGTAAAGGGACCAATAGTTAGTTGGAATAACGTAAGTGCAGATGCTACAGTATATTTCTTCAATTTGAAATCTGATATCTTATTTAGTGATGGAAGTGCATTCAATGCCACAGCCATGAAATGGAATCTTGATCGCGCTATGGCTTTGAATGGGGATCCTGGATTCCTTCTTTCCGATGTTATTAGTACAAATGAGGTAATTAACAATACTTTACTCAAAATTACCTTATCCTCCCCCGATGCTACTTTTCTTCAGAGGTTAACTTATACTGTTGCATGGCCAGTGAGTCCCAACGGTCCACTAGCTGTTGACACAATTTCTGGAGATCCTGATCATATTCCCATTGGCTTAGGCCCTTATAAAATTACTACTTGGACCAAAGACACTGAAATGATTCTCGAACCAAATACAAACTATTTTGGAGATGCACCAAAGAACGTAAAAGTAATCCTTAAGTTCTATTCTACTGCCTCAACATTATTAGTTGCTCTTGAGAGTGGGGAAGTAGATGTTGCTCATAGAATATTCGGTCCTAATGAGATTGATGTAATCAAAGATAATCCTGCTGTCAAGTGGGCTACTAAAGATACGGCTGGTATTCGTTACCTGTTATTCAATGTCGAAGCAGAAACTGATGTTAACGTACGTCGTGCGGTTGCAGCAGCAATTGATCGACTCGAACTTTCCACAGTTGTCTTTAACAATCTAAATGAACCATTACACAGCATGGTACCTTCGATATTCAGCAGTTCCACAGATTCCTTTGATGCTGGCCCCCAGCAATCATGGGTAGAAGGTAACATGTCATTATCGGGTTATTCAACTTCAAATAAGTATGAAATGGATCTATGGTATACACCCTCTCACTATGGAAGCACTGAAGCAGATGTGGCGCAACTGATTCAAGCTCAACTTGTAGGCACAGATTACTTTGATGTCACCCTTGAAGCGGCTGAATGGTCAACTTATTTGGATCAACTCGGGACAATGAATTTGTTCCTACTTGGATGGTGGTTTGATTATCCTGATCCAAGCAACTATGTCGATCCCTTCGTAGGTGCTGGTGCGTTCAGTATGGGAACCAACTACAGTTCCGCAACGATGGATGGTTACATTGATACAATGCTTACAGACCCAGATTCAGCTGATCGTGCTGCAGCAACAGTAAACGCTCAAAACCTCATGGCTACAGATGTTCCATGTGTTCCACTGTTTACTATGCTTAAACAATTCATTGCTTATCAACCAGATGTCTCCGGGGTTGTATTAGAACCATCAGAAAATCTTCATTATAATTCCATTGAATTAGTTGAAGTAGGAACTACAACTACAGACGACACAACTGGATCTGAGCCTGTTACTACAACTACTGAAGAGGATGATGGCGCACCAGGATTCGAACTAGCCACAGTTCTAATGACAATGGTTGTAATGGGAACATTGGTTGCAGGACTCAAACGGAAAAGAAGATAAATGTAAATTCTTCCTATCCCTCCCTTTTTTTTCATCTTTTTTTTAATTGAATTTCTCTCTTAATTTTCTACTAATTTAAAATCTATCGCGCAACCTATATTCGATAACTTCTGTATATGCAACAGATTTTTATAAACCAGTGTAAATATATTTAAAATATCTCAGGGTTCTCTCATATATGCTCAGCTATTTTTCATACCGATTTTACAAGGATATTGCTTGAAATGAGTTCATTACGATCGTTTGTCATCACGAGAATCATTCTTCTCATACCAATGGTGTGGTTTCTTCTAACAACGATATTCTTTTTATTAAGAGTTCTTCCTGGAGCTAATCCAGTGCAGATTATGAGTCCACAACTTCCTGCTGAACAAGTTGCAGAAATTACTGAACAAATGGGCCTTAATCGCCCAATTTTTGACCAATACGTCGATTTTCTTCTCAAAACCTTAACACTTGATCTTGGTAAATCCTACAACACGAATTTAGAAATTATGAAAGAAATACGTCTTGCATTTGGTCCTACATTGATGCTAGGAGTTTTTGGCACACTTATTGGAATCCCACTTGGTATTGCACTC
>JAEOTQ010000214.1 GCA_016839785.1 Candidatus Hodarchaeota archaeon
GTTCATAATATCTGATAAAATTAGTAAAAGCTTCTTCAAGGGTTGTGTCTATCAGTAGTGCGCCGCTGAATAAAACTTCAACCAAAGAAATTAATTTGTTAACTAGGACATCATTCTCATTAGAGATTAGCTGCAAAGAATGCATCAATATTTGCGGCATTAACTCTTCAGCGAAGGTTTTCAAGTCTTTGTGAACCATAAATTCAATGACCATTCGCATTAATTTTGATGCAAAGCCAAGGGTTTTGTCATAATCAGCCCCACTGAGTCCTCCCATTTCAGCCAATAATTTTTCTAATACTCCATCTAAAAATTTATTACGAAACGTAGCCAATAGCGCGTCGATAAAGTTATCATGCTTTTTGGCTTGATTAACAAGCTCTTCATTAATATCTATAAAATCTAATATCAGATCTCTAATGAATGCGGCTTGATCAGGAATGAGGAGTATTAAGGCTGATTTAATAATATCAAGAATAGCTGATTCGTCACCCCGTAAAGCAGCAAAGGCTGCCACAAAAAGGTCAAAAAATGCTTTAAATTTCTCGTCAAAGGGAATGATGTTCATTACAATATCTAATAATTCTTTAAGGGCAGACTCTCCACTGAATTCCCCATTCCCGATGAATCCAAGCACTGATTTGATTGTTTGCAAAGCAGTTTTGATATTTTGCACGGAATCTCCTTTTAAAAACATTCCCCCTCCAATATCCCCTACTAAAACTTCGAGTAACAAGTCTACCACGCCTCCCACTGGTCCTCGAAGACCACTTTTCAGCGGGATATCTCCAAGTGGCACATCATCCGCATTGATGGCTTCTTTACCAACATAAAGTGCTGGTTGTAATTCGCGAGGTAGTTCTCTGATATCGTATTTTGGTTCGATCCTGGCAGGTTCTTTCATTGCTTCATATCGAATCTTCTTAGCCGTTAGGTTTTCCTCTCCCATTGGATCTTTAGGCTGGAATTGTCGTTCAATGAGGGGATTTATATTTTCAGTAAAATACATTAATCCAAGTTTTTGGATATCAAGACTAACATCCTGAAACTTAGAAGAATATCCAGTGAGAATCTCTCCTACCGTCCATATACAGAAGAATAACGCCAATTGAGCGTCAACAACTTCTCTCCCATCCATGTGGATTGTTTGATTTTCAGAAACGATATATCGCATGAGAGAATGCGCATTACCCATCCCCAACACATGATGTGTCGTTCTTTGGCTCTTCAAAATCTTAGCGAACAAACTCCACTCTAAAATATCTTTTCCTACTTTCACACCCTGGAGATTACTATTAAACACATAATTGTAAATGATATAATCAGAAGTATACACTGTATCAAAATCATCAACTGAACGTACTGGGATTAGATCTATAGAAGTATAAACCATTTTTAAGGATTCATAAAGCCTGTAGCCTGTATTTAATATTAATGTATCACTAGGATCATAAAGTACTGCTATCCGTTCATTGAATTCGTGTTTCAAGATTACTGTATCTAAATTTTCCTCCAAGGCCCTTGAATTCTCTGCCTTTGCTGCTGCAGTTGCTAAAACACTAGTTAATACAATCAACCCCATAATAGATGCAAAAATAATTCTTTTAATCATATACATACTAATTTTAGTGTCATATATCTTCATGTGAACGATTCACCTATTTTTAGCGGCTATTTTAGGAGATTATCGAATGTTTTATCTAGATAAATTCTTCGTCTAAAAAGAGTTACTGAATGTATTCACTCAAGAATACTTACGATTGTTATCTACATAATTTTCTCTCTATTCCAATTTCTTTATCAGAAATGAACTATAAGAGCCATTTGACTTGATACTTCGTCATTGATGTAATATTTTTATCAGAATGGGAAAATTGCGATATTTGTAATATCAAAATGTAGTTTTTGGGTGTTATGGTTAAACAAAATCGAATCTATAATCGGAATTCTGAATTCTTCTTCTTCTTCATTCAACAGTAAAATTCAACTGCCAAGCAATTCCTAGAGGATCTTCAAAACGTGCGTAGAATGCACCCCAAAAAGTTTTTTCCAACTCCATTTTGATTTTTGACCCTAGATCTTTTGCCTTGTTATAAATTGTCTCAATCTGCTCCTTAATGTCTAAATCCAAGACAACCTCCACATTGCCAGAAGAGTCAAACTGTGAATCTGGGTTGTCTGATAAATATAAGCTTGCTCCTTCGATATCCAGTTGCGCATGCATTGTAGAGCTTTCATAATCGAAGTCGTTAGGGAATCCAAATTGAGCTCCAATCTCTTTTGAGAATGGTTGGTGTTCAACCAATTTTGCATTGAAAAGATCCTCGTAAAGCTTAATTGCTTCTCTACCATTTTTTACCAGTAAATAAGGAATCGTTTTTACCATCAAATACACCTACATAGACAATTTTTAATAATAATATAATTAATTCTGCTTCGATAATCATAAAACAACGAGGTATGAATCAATGAAGCTTGGGGAATTTACAGAAGCACAAATTATTGCATTAGCTCAAAAGGCGTATGAGAAGGGAGATGCAGGCTTTGAAATTGTAGGAAAAAAATCTGCACTTCTTGTCATTGATATGCAAGACGAGTTTGTTAAACCTCACTGGACACCATTTTGGGTTCCAGAAGCCACCCAACAAGTTTCGAGAATAAAATTACTAATAACTTTCTGTAGAGAGAAAGATATTCCAATTATCTATACTGCTTCTGCATATACTCATTTTCGATTGGATCGTCCAGCTACTGGAGATTTGATGCCTAATCGGTATCCTGAATTAGGAATTGAAGACCCTTCTATCTTCAGGGATGGTAATATTTTCGGGGAGCTATCTCCCCTACCTCATGAGATTGTTATTTACAAACCCTCCTATGGAGCTTTCTACGACACTCCTTTGGAATCAATTCTCCGAAATTTAGGCAAAGATACAATCATTATTTGTGGAACTCTAACAAACTACTGTTGCGGAATGACTGCACGACAAGGATATGAAAGAGGCTTCAAAGTCGTTTTAGGAAGCGATGTGACTTCAACCAATGATCCAACATTGCATGATGCAGAATTGAAAGTGTTGAGAGCGGGATTCGCACGAGTTCTCAATGCGGGAGAAATTATGAGAGATGTGGTCTAATATTGGCAACTCAAACTCTTTCTCACTGTTATGAAGAGATAATTGAATGGTGTTGGGCCTCAGAGCATGAATTAATAACTAATCCTCATTGGACTTCATGTTATTTGATCGATGGGTTACTTATCGATACAGGTGCACCAGGAGGAGTCGAGGACTTTCGGAAATTTGTCAATTCCTTGGGAACACAGAAGATACAAGCATGTATTTTGACCCATACTCATGAGGATCATGCAGGAGGCGCTCACATGCTGCAGAATGAATTCAATGTTCCAATTTATGCTAGCGAAAAAGCCATTCCAATTTTAAAGACAGGATACACTTATCCAGAGTACCGACAAGTTGTATGGGGAGAGGATGGAGTTCTTCCAGTTGATGTAAAACTTCTTCCTAATCCAATTTCATCAATGTCTGGAAAATACACTTTTCACATAATTCCGATTCCCGGTCATGCTCCCGAACAGGTCGCTTTAATTGAAAAACAACAAGAATGGGTTTTCGTCTCAGACGGGATCCAAACGAAATATAAACGGATTTTTGGGAAAACTTCAAACATTCAAGAGGATATCTCTCAGATTTATCAATCAATTCGAACTCTTAATCAATTCACAGAGGGAATGATGGATCTTACTCTTTTTCTTCCTGGGGGAAAACTATTTGGGAAAGATTTGATAAGCGAAAAATTAGAAGAACTTTGGAATCTTCGTCAAGAAGTACAAGAACTTAACAGTCAAGGAAATTCAGTAGATGAAATTGTTCGAAAAATATTCGGCGAACAAGACATATTTGCTTTATTTACTCATGGAGAGTTGTCAAAGAAGAATTTAATCTTATCTATAATAAGTTGGATCAATAACTAAAGATGAGCTTCAAGCCATTCTATTAAATCATTTAATACCATCTTACGATCAGCTTCAAGTTCATTGTACACTTCATGGAATAATCCATCATATATCTTAAGCTCTTTATCAGATGAAGTAATCGAAGAAAATAACTCAGTCGGGTTCAGCATCAGCGTATCGGATTCTCCACATTGACCTAAAATCGGAATCTTAATTCTTGAAAGCGCTTCTTGAGTCCCTTTTGAAGCATTTATCAATTCTGCTCCAAATCGATAAGTTACTTTCTTGAAAACCTGTGGATCATTGATATAGGCTTCAACCACCTCAGGATCTCGGCTAACTTCATTTGCTAAATCTAGCTTGGTCTTTCCTTTTGGCCAAACCTTTGAAAGTACACCTACCATCTTTAAAAGTAGAGGATTCAACTTACTAGTGGCTGGAAAACCAGCACCAGATAGAATTAATCCTGCAAAATAATCAGAATGCTGCGACGCATAAAATATCGAA
>JAEOTQ010000215.1 GCA_016839785.1 Candidatus Hodarchaeota archaeon
ACAATACTTTTCTTGATTTTTTTCTTATTACTTTTGATAAGCGTATCCTCCTCCCATATTCTCTCAACAATGAGATTTCAGGATGAGGCTATTCAAAATCCAACATATCGTGGTTTTCTGGAATTTAATTTCTTGTTTATTTCGCTTTCTTCATTCACGTTTTTTTTTCTTGTTAGTTTTTCTCGACTCAAAATAGATAATAAGAATTTGAGCGTGCTTGTCAAAATTGGCTTACTTTCTTTCCCATTATTCCAAGTTCTTTTCACTTTCTTTTCTGTCTCGTTTGCACGAAATCAGTATCAATTTCTTGGTTTTGGTAACGGTACCATTGATTTCCTCTCCATTCTCTCTTCTATTGTTCTTCCTATTGTTTTAGGAGTTACCGGATTCAGTTTAGCTTTTACTGATCTCTTCCCCATCTTCTCTCCTTTTTTATTCGTCTGTACTTGTCTGTTATTGTTTGGACTCGTTATAAATAAATTGTATCCTTGAAACTTTAGCTTAAATCTTTAACCTACATCCATTCTTTTTCTCGTAAACTTTGTTCTCATTCTATTTGCGGCCCGTTCTCCCCGCCGTCCTGCGTAGGGGCCTGTGAGGTTCTTCCTCGGTCCAAGAATCTCCTCCCCTCCTTTTTCTCCCCCTTCCCTCTTCTTTTGTGTGGTTGCAGCTTTTCACTAATATCGGAACGTAAAAAATTAATGAAATCCATCCTTCCTCCGTAAGATTCTATAAGGAGAATATAAAGATAAAATAAATCATGCTAACGAGCTCTTCTACAATATCATTTGATTATGTTTTTTTAAGCAAAGGATAAAGCAAAACAATAAAAATGGGAAAAGACAAGCAGGAGTCGCCGTATGTCATCCATTTGTCTTTTAGGTCTTCAAAGAATATGAGAAGAGGAAATGATGTGAAGCGAGTAAACCGATTACTAATAATTATTCTTTTGTTTGAATTGACTAGTTGGACTATTGGCCATGAACTTCATCACAATTTGGTAAATGAAGTTTCTAATGAAAAAATACAAGGGGAACCATTTGGTTATGATAAACCAATTTCCTCTATGATTAGAGTTTCCGATGTTAAAAATATTGTCCAAACTTCTGCCCCAGTCTTGACCCAATATTTTAACCATGCTCCCATCTCTATCGATGGAAATGCTGATTTTACCACCCAAGCAGGTGTAGAAAATTGGTCTGGTGATGGGACACCATCGAATCCGATTGTTATTGATGGACTAAATATTACAGGGCCCCCTGAAAGTGTTTTGATTAAAATTAATAATACCAATCTTTATTTTCAAATCTCTAATTGTATTTTAGGTGAAGGCTTTATAGGAATTGATCTCGACTACGTTTCAAATGGATTAATTGAGAAGAATATTATTTACAATAGTAACGATATAGGTATTACTTTGTGGGTCTCCCACAATATCACTATTATCAGTAATTCAATTTTTGCCAACGACAGAGACGGAATTCTTGTCTATTATTCTGATGACAATGTCGTCCAAGAAAATTCTATTTATAATAACGACGATGATGGGATTCGACTACTTTATGCCGATTTCAATCTTGTTAAGAATAACATTATCCATAATAACAGTGCTGGTTTACATGGCGGAATTCTCTTACGTGGGACTCATAATACTTCAGTGACAGGTAACACTATCTTCAATAATGGTTGGTATGGAATCTGGTCGGATCACACTAACGTGGCAAATCTTCACCTCAATAATATTTTTAATCATAGTGCTCAAGGAATGCGTATTTATTCTTCCAATACTGCCCAAATTCTTGGTAACGTTCTTACCAATAACACTAATGGAATTATGGTATACGAATCTGATAACTCATTCATCAACAGTAACACGATAGATAATTGTGTTGAACATGGGATATTTCTAGATTCCTCATCCAATAATTCAGTAACTTATAATAACCTCAAAGGGAATAACCCAACTGGATTTGTACTGGGTGATTTACAAGCTTTCGACAATGGTGCTGATAACGTCTTTATGTATAATTATTGGCATGATTGGACAAGTCCTGATGATAATGATGATGGTATAGTAGATGTCCCCTATCTTATTGATGGTTCAGCGAATAACCAAGATCCTTTTCCACTCGTTTTTCCAAATCCACCCTTTCACTTCCTAACAGTCCCAATTGTTTTATCTCTGAACGACGGAGAAACATATTCAGGTGATGTCCCAATTTACTGGACAGGGAGTATAGATTCCTTGGGTCATTCAGTCACCTATAGAATTTCTTATTCGGCTGATAATGGGACTACTTGGGTTACATTGGAGTCTGGATTTGTGACTACTTCATATGACTGGGATACAACCACCGTCCCTAATGGTATCAATTATTTGGTGAAAATTAATGCGAGTTGTTCTGAAGGATTATGGGAAGCTGACACTTCCGATAATAATTTCGCAATTGATAACCCCACCCCACCCTCAACTTCAACGACAACAACGACGACCAGTACTGGTACTAGTTGGAATGGTCTACTGAGTTTTCTTTACATTGGTCTTATATTAGCATGGAGAAGAAGTAAAAAGTCACCATAATTTCTCCCTCCCTTTCCTCACCTTTTTCTGATCATCCCTTTCGTAGTATAACCTTCTTTATCTTTCTTGGGTTGTTATTCCTCTTTGGCTTTGATTTCTTAGCTCTTTTTGTTGCTCGTTCTTACCGTCGTCCTGTGCAGGGGTTTGTGAGGTTCTCCATACTTCTTCTGTGACCAGTACCAAGATGCTAATGATAGAACTGTTGTGATTAAGCCTGTGAAAAGGAGGAGAAATGTACCCACTTGCATCCACCCTGGCGGTTCTTGCCATGCTAAAAACTTTCCAGATACTGAGAAACTTGAGTTTAACGTGATTAGGATATATTCTTTGGGTTCTACTGTCAGTCTATAGAAAGAACCGTGATGAACAAAGGTCTCATTGAGAAAGATACTCAATGTGTTATTTGCTTTAATCGTTATATGAAGCCGCGAATTAGCGTAATAAGGAAATTCAATCCTATAATTGTTATACTCGGTTAAATTAAAACGTTCAGTTCGACCATAACTGGGCACAAGTGTGGGATAAAACATATATGTGAAACCGAGAGAAACTAGTCCTGCGAATAGGAGAAGTGTAGAACAGCTCAGCGCAATTAGAGTGATCCTGTTTGGCCGTTGCATGTAATTCCCCATCTTTGAGAGGGTCTATTTTATTAATGATTCATCATGGTGCTGTATTATGTGAATTATTATATTAATTTCAATAATCTTTAATAAATCCTAGTACTACAAAAAAAAACAGAAGAAGAGCAGCTAGAGGATATATCCATCGAATATAGGTTCCAAAGATGTGAAGATAGGTCGTGGGTGAGGAAGGGGACATTTCCCTCATTACTTTGGATTTTTCCATATTCCAAACTTGTTGTCCGACTGTTCTAGTGAACGCATAGATACAAAAGGAGAGAAGAACTAATACAATCACGGATTTCTCTATTTTTTCAAAATTCATCATCATTAAAAGAATAATCACAAGAAAAACACAGGTAAGTAGCATAAGTGAAAACTGAACTGTAGATTTCTTTGTAACAAGAGCTAATTTCGAAAGATAGTTGTTTTTATCGCTTAATCGTGCTTTCGTTATAGCATTAATGTTCAAATCCTTATGTTCTGGTTTTTTTCTTTGTTTATTCAGATTATCTTTCAGATCCATGGAATAATTTTCCTTCTTCTTATCCTCTGTTTTACTCTATTCTACAAATAGATTTTAGTAACTTTTAAATTCTTATTTTACTCATTGCTCTCCTTCAGGGAGAATGCGATAATCTGGGTAGTGAATGGTTTCGTTTCCTAAAGTATTTTCAAGCGATACAGCCGATAGGTTTCCCACCAACAGACAGTTATTCCAACTACGCAGAAAATCACAAAAAGAATCCGATCAAAAATTCCCGGAGCGATCGTTACCATCCATATCATGCTTAAGAATAGTAAACTGGTAAAAAAAACGGCGAGGAAGAAAAATCGGGGTAATAATATCCCTCGAAATCGGATAAAATGTTGCAGTACTCCCACTGGGACGTATTTGGTTAAATAATATTTTCCCGTCTCGTCTTTCTCCGTAATTCCTAATGTTAAAAGCTTATTCAAATGATGAGATGCAATACTTGGACTTGAAAATTTCAATTCTCGTGTTAGTTCTCTTACAGTTACCTCTGAATTGACTAATAAATACCAATAGGTTAATAGCGTTTTTCCCGTAAGTTGCGATTCAATTTCCTCTGTGTTATTCGCAGACGGCATGGGAGGGCTCTCCACACTCCTAAGAATGACTCTGTGCTTTCGATATTTCAAACAAGACTAGATGATTGAAAATTCTTTCCACGAAATCCTTGACACGGGGATCATAAGCAGGGTGAGAGTTGCCTGAGAAATGAACTTTTCAGTCGCTATGAAGCTTTCTACCCATGAAGGTAATTCAGGTATGGCAATTCCCTGATCAAGAATTTCTTGCCATGTTTCATCAGTCAATCTTTCCGCTAGAGGTTGTTTAAACTCGTAATAAGAGAATGTTGCTCCACGTGAGAGTATTAATTCTCCATTCACCTCATTTACTGTAAAGATTATAAATGGATTACCCACTCCTTCTTCTAATACTTTTCCCGAGTTTGGATCCGTATGTACATCTGCTACTAGTGCCATTCGATTATCTGTATCCGTATAATATTCCGATTCATTGATATTGACTATAGATTCTAGAGTATACCCGATATTTTCTATCAGATTTAATTCACTACCACTCAAGGGTTTGTTTTCTAATTCCTTAATCGTGATTTCGGTTAAGCTAAATAGTGTTTCTAGAAGCAATGTTAAGCGATTATTGATGATTTCTGGCATCAAATTTCTGCTGTTCAATCCTTCAAAGGTCATTGAGGCGAGGCTTGCTAAACGAGCAAATAATTCAGGATTTGCCTCAACATATCCCTGTTCAGGTTCAGGTGGTAATGATGTAAATTTAGTATAACTTTGCTTTGCATAGAGAATCGTATCATGTCTCAATTCTGTCCATGATCCTAATGCTGTTATTAATTCTTTATCTATCCAAGCAGGGGTCTGCATATACGTTGGATAACCCGCACCTTTCGGATTTAGTAAGGGGGTCAATGAATACAACCATAACCAGTACAGGTTTTGCGTCCATACCGTAAGGTTATAGAGAGCAAATTCATTTTCTAATTCGTTTCTTTTGGGAAGATAATCAAGATATTTAGTTGCTTCTTCTACTAATAATTCTTTTGATCGATTTGAGCCGAAGACGGCAAAAATATCTAAAGCTGTGGGGAACATCCTATCACCCACACTATCATGGACGAGAGTCTGGAAGATATATGAATCTGGAATAAATCTTTGTCCCATAAAGCGTAGACCTTTTGTTTCTGTACTCGCATTTAGGTATTCAGGTACAAGTGATGAGACTATCCGGGGATTGTGATAAACGAGCCCTTCTTGAATAATAGCCTCTATTAATGAGTTATTTTCCAAGATTTCAAGATCGACTGGGGAGGAAAGGACTTCTTCGATCATCTCTATATAATCTGTGTAAATCAGATCATCTGCACTCCCAACAAAGAAGACTGTTGGATCATAGATATCTGACCAATAGTCTATATTCTCTTCTGCTTGAGCTATTCCTAGTGTTAATAACACTGCTTGTCTGGTTTCATTTATTCCTCGATTATCGCTAGGCTGTAACCGAAAACTCATTCTTCCATACCACATCATGGCTTTGAAAAATTTTTCTAATTTTTCGGTTCGAGTATAATGGCCTCGTGGTTTGTATTGAGAATAATCTACCCGATATCCAAATAAGGGTGATATGGCCATTGTTGAATGGGCTTCTATTAATTCTAGTTCTGCCTCGACCAGTGAATCCACGTCTGGGTTGTTATATGATGTGGGGTCAAGCAAGGCCTGTGCAATTGAGAAGTATGCCAAGTTTTTACGAGCTGCTTCTTTTACATTAGGAGAACTGAGTGAATTGTATTGAGTTTGTGAAACATCAATCATATTCTTTGTAAGATTAAGGAGGAAATGCCAAAAGATATCGCCTTCTATAGTGCGAAGGGCATTATCATACAGAACATGATAGGCATGAAGTACTGCATCTGTTGTAATAAAACTGGGAATTCCATGGTCTTCATTCTCTGTGTATACGTCATATATTTGTTGATAGTCAGACGGAATTACGACAAAACCATTTTGTACTAAAAGGCTTTTAGCTTCCCCTGTTAATTCTTCAAAGAAACGGTTTGATGGATTATAGTTTTTTACATTACTTAGATCAGAGGCAAGTGTGTAAGGTTGGAGGCTGGGTGTAATACTGAGTGAGGCTTCATACGGAACATATGTCCCAAAACTGGTCTTTACTGGTTCAGGAATAGTGTACAAAGGTTCCTCTCCGTCCAGACCTGGAATTTGTAGTTCTCCAAAAAAATTACTTGCCAAAAAAACTCCTGAAAACACCACGATTATTGTTAATAATATGCCTCCTCCTCCTTCTCTCAGAATTCTCCTTTTTGTTGGGTCATCTAGTGCCATCTTTCCTCTCATTCCATCTTTTTTGATTAGAATATTGTGTTTTCAATAAATGGGGTTGTACATTATACTATACATTAGAACACCAGCTGTCATTTCTTCACTTCCAAGTTCTACTGGTTGGTACAGTTATCCTAATTCTGTCTCTGCTTCATGTAAAATCATTCTGTTAAAACTGTTGAATTACCCAACGTTCTTCTGGGGAAATAGAGTAAGAAAGCAGTTTCATTTGCTAGTTCTCCCTTGTGATCCTTGAAATCCCATTTATATTCAGCAACATGTATAGATATTTTTGTAGTTTGAATTATTCTGGATCACTCATGATTCGTTACCTGCTATGAAATGTTTTAGTTGATAGTATATTTTTGCATTTATTTTTCTCTTGGATTTCAGTTAAGACTTGTTATCTCCACTCTCAGTTATTGGAAAAGAGTTTAGAATCTTACTGATCCATATTATGAATGGGATCATGATAAAGGCCGCAATAAATAAAAAGATTATTCCAATATATAGACGGGAGAAAATCACTTTGAATATTGCTACATAAAAATTCCCGTATTTTTCTGGACGGATAAAATTGGGTTCGTAGTTGAACCACGGTCTGATAAACCATGCCAATTGAGTACCTATAAAAGCTAGGGTTCCTACAGCGACAGCTACAGGTATTAAGTTCTTCAATGTTACGACTTTGGCACTCCGTTTGTCAACAAATTGGACGCCTTCCACCATGTAAACTATCGAAATCAGACCCCCGAGACCATAAATGACCAGGTTCAGAAGTACCATGAAAAAATAGGAATCAGTATCTCTTGGTGAGGTAATCATAAAAAAAAGATTCACTGGAACGAATGCGAGAAGAATTGTCGTGTATATTGAGAAACTTGAAAGGAACAAAGATGTGAGTTGTATAAAATTATTTTTTCCTCCCATGGTCAGATTTACGATATAAAAGCTTGGAAGGACTACAGCTATTGAGATCAAAAAGAGCAAGGGGACTTTCATGGCTGAGAATACAATCTGTATCGGTTCCCATGACCACACTCCCATTGTAGCTCCATAGAGAGCTCCAAAGATCGTAAGTGAAATCGTTGCATCACGGATAATTGCAGTTAATCCTTTCTTCTCTATCACAGCTGTATAGAATTCCTCTTTATTTCTGAGTATCCTCTCGAAAAGAAGAAGATTTACCATCCTAACCATCTAAAATTTGAGTTTTCTAATAAGGTGTTTTTATCGTATATAAACTTTTCAAAGAAAGAGCTTAATTTGCTAGAAATAATGTTTGCGGCTCGTTCTCACCGTCGTCCTGCGTAGGGGTTTGAGAGTTTTCTCCATTTCCCTCCTGTTTTTCAAACCTAGCTTATCTTAAATATGGGTTTTATTCAATGTTTTAACCACTTGAAGTTTCATAAATAGAATCGGGGTTTAGCAAATGGGTTTGAAAAAAAAGCTGCTCTTGTTTTTGCTCATTATTGGCTTTATTGGTGGATTCATCCTTTTTATTGACGAAATCCGTATCGTTCCATTTTTGGAAGGTTTGACGCCGTTTTTGGATGATATTGGCTATCCAGAACGAATCTTACCGGATTTGAGTCAATTTCATATTGCAGGCGTTCATCATTGGTTGTTTGGAATTCTCCTGATGCTAGGTTCTGGCCTAGGGTTCATATATACACTCAAAAACGTCGACAGTTATAATTACTTTTCCTAAACTTAGCTGTTACCCTGAAAATCTCTGAGGTTTCTCCCTACCTCCGCCCCTCCCTTTTCTCCATAATTTCATTAAGTAGTATAGTTGATAGCTTTCTACAAGTTAGGAGTCTTCTTCTTTTTTCTATCATGAAAATTTGATAAAAATGAATTTGCATTGAAAAATCCTCTATTGGGATCGAATGTATCTAAAAAGGAGCCAATTTATAAGGGGATTACTGGAAGTAAAACACAATAAAAGAGGATCTAAACATGATTAGTCGAATTTGGCATGGCTGGACAACGCTTGAGAACGCTGAAGCTTATGAAACACTTCTCAAGAGCGAAATTTTTTCTGAAATAGAGAACCGTCAGATTGTTGGTTATAATGGAATTCATCTCTTCCGTAGAAATATTGGTGAGGAAACGGAATTTATTACAATCATGTGGTTTGATTCATTAGAAGCTATTCGCGCTTTTGCAGGGGAAGACTATGAAGTAGCAGTTGTCCCGCCAAAAGCAAGAAGATTACTCTCGCGGTATGACGCACGTTCTCAACATTATGAAGTAAGGGCTGAAGTGAAAATATAACAACCCATAATATCTAAACAGGAATCAATCAAGTTCTTAAGTATAAATGATCTAAGTTAATACTATTATTTCCACCTGAAAATTGATTTAATTCAAGAGGTAATCGATCAATTATTTTTCAGCGAATGGATACACCCTGTTTGGAAATGTTTGGATTGATGGGGTTTTTCACCTTCTCGCAATTTTCTGGGTAATTATTCGTGTAATTTGGGTAGCTTCGATAATTTTCGATCGAGAAGGGCTTTTAAGCTAAAATCCCCCCTATCTCCTTTTTTATCTATAATAAAATGAGTCGATGTATGTCTCGTTCTCATCACCGTCCCGTGTAGGGGTTTGTAAGATTCTTTTTCGGTCAGGAACTTCCACCCCTCCCTTTCCTCCATCATTTGGCTTTCTTCATCGCTTCCAAGAGATTTTCTTTCTATGAACCATTAACATGAGGATGTAGAATAGAAAAACTAATGAAAGAGAAAATCCTGGGGATCGCTGGGAAGTCGAACTTTCTAGAGAGGTACTTGAAAATGGTGGTGCCTCTAGGTCTACTGTAGGCAATGATGAATTTTGAGGAGAAATATTCATTAAAAGAACAATGAATGAATAAGAAGGAATACGTAGTTCAACCTCAGACTTTGGAAATTCACTTACAAAACTTTCTATCCCATTGTTTATACTTACAATATTATCGATACCTCTGATGTGTGAAGCGGTTATTCCTGATTCAAGTAAGAGTATCGAAAGATTCCCCTGCCACGGAAGCTCTGTTCCCCCACGATTTGCAAATAAGAGTGCGACTTCATCTTGAGGACTTCTATACCCTTGGATGATCCCTTGAGGAACACTAAAGCTTCCTGATGAAAAGGATAGCTGTGGTGAAGTTTCCCATATAGCAGGATATAATAAGTCGCCATCTCGAAAGAATTGAAAATTATTCAGATTGCGTGTCAAATAGGCGGCTTTCAACGAAGCGAATGCTTTGTTAGAAATACCTAGTCGGGAGGGGGAAACCAAGGTGGCTGCCCCAGGAATAAACCCGTCTTTTAGGCTTTCAGATAATCCCCAGAAAAAGATCCCAAAATCCATGGGATTGATATCTGGACGACCACTAGTCAGTAGATAGGGATGATAGACATAACTGAAGAGGGGAATGCTCTTTCCCGTGGGAAACCACCCATTCCTTTGATAACTTGTATGATAGCTCCAAAACAGATCTATTGTATTCAGATATGTTTCGATAACATTTTCTGAGGCTAGCCCCGAATTCCCATTTATAGCCTGGATTGCGTTCCGTGTGCGATTGAGCAACATATTTTCTGCCACTTGCCACCAGCTTCCAGATCCAGGAGGGTGAGTGGTGACATCTCGATAATCAAATACAGGTGGAGCCACACTAATCTGATCTAAATATACCAAGTCAACCTCAAAATCTCGAACAGCAGTCACAGAATAATTGAGAACTACTTCTTGCCACCAATCAGAAGAAGGATCAGCAATAGCGCCTGTCAGATACGGAGTATATGTTTCAGTATAAGGAGTATCTAGATAACCAGTTAAATATTCACTGTTCTGGGAATAGGTGTCAGTGGTTACATCTACTAACCGCCCATTAAAATACAGCATTACCTTACTGGAGGCGGCATGTACTGCGTCAATTCCCTGTCCGAGTTTTTCATTCCCATCTCTTGCAGGATAATACTCAGGGTACCCACGATCAAACCCATCTCGCCCCCATCCCCACCATTCCAATAAAAAGTCGGATGATAACCCTTTTTGAGTAAGATGGGTGGGAAATAATCCCATTTTATCAGTCGTTTCGCCCTCGAGGAAAATATTCCCAGAATTATGGTCAGTGACATAAGATGAGCCTTTCCAGACAAAATTAATCGATTTTAACCACGCAGGGACATCCTCTCGCTCCTTAATCCGCCCTTTTTCGACGTACCATTGGTCAAGTGCCCAGGTTTTATATTGAGAAGCACCTACAGCCCAATTTATTCCTTGATACGCGTTTACTACAACCCAATAATCCATTGTGAAGTTGTTCCCACTGTTAAACACCATATTGTCGGAATAATGAAAGAAATCCAGATGAACACCTGAATAAAGGGAAATTCCTTTATGTCGACTTGTATTATCTAGAGCAGAAATTACGAATCCCCCAACTTTTGGTTCAGCGAGGACCAAAAATTGCATGGATAAGGTCCCTGGATAAGTTCTGACAAAATAATCGTGGTTTAGCGTATCGATTGCGTTCGTAATTAACCACCCTTCTCTTTCGGGAACAGCCACTTGTTCTGTGTTGGGAGTTAATGCCCAGTGGGTGATATCACTGATTATTGGAAGGTAAATACGACGGATCCCCGGAAGAGTTGAAGGCCCGAAAGTTTCTAGCTTGAAATTAATTCCAGAGTGAGGAGTATTTAGTTGAATCGTCAGATTGACCTCAAGCAGGTCACTGTCAAGAGAGAATTGATAACACATGACAACTGAGGTTTCAGTAAGAGAATAATCGAAGCTAATCGAATCGGAGGGATAGATATCTGAATAGTCAAGCAAATCTATGAACCAGAAAGGATGATTTACCGTTTGAAAGGAGATTTCCTGCAGGGTTAGTAAATTTTTCATCTGAATTAATGACCCAAAGGTCGATAGATCAAATTCCAGTAAAAGCGAATCCGTTGTTAGCGTTAAGATATCATCAATAATTTGCATACTAGGTGGATTGGTCTTTATAGCAACAGTAGAGTGTTTAAAAGGAAAATTTTCCCTCTCTGGAGCGTTATCAAGGATTAAAGGGTTTTTTCCTTCAATAATGCTCGTACTAGAGAGAAAGACATAAGTAAGAAGAAAGAGGAGAATCAATGCACTCTTCTGACCAAAATAAGTTCGTTTCATTGCCAGACCTCTAAATGAGCATTAACGCGCTTATAAAAATGTATATTCTTCACGCGTTTTTCCTCTTGGAAATTTCCTTTTGAGGTGATCGATGAAATATTGCCGAATGATTTTTACTTGTCTTTTTCTGTGTTGGATTCCATGAAAAGAACCAGTTCATCTGGACTTGCTAGATGTTCCTCTCCTAACCACTTAAAATGGTGTAAGTTAAATGTGATCAGTGTTGATTTAACCTTTAATGCCTGTGTTCCAATCATAAAGTCTCTGGCATGATGTCTAAACTGGAGTGTCGATTTTTTAGCGTTTTTACTAATAGCAAAAATCTCTTGATAGGTTAAGTCATTTACGATGGCACCAAGTGCATTCATGTCTTTTTTGAACAATTCGTCTGAGATTCCACGAATATTATACCAGTGATAAGTTTCTAATGCACTTATAACTGAAATATTCACTTCCATCTTATCTTTTGCTGCCTGTAACCAATCAATAAAGTCTTGGTCTCGAAAGACATTGCTATCCAGACTTATCCTCATTAACTTCACCCCAATTTGATATACGCATCTCCTCGATTTGAGGACCAGGTGTTTGTAAAGCTGTTCGAATCTCCTTTCTCCACTGAATTTTCTCACGTTTTCTTACTGCTGCTTTAATGGCTTTTCGAGCCTTTGGATTTGCTGAATAACGCTCTCTCCCTATCTCTTTTTCGTATAGACTGACGGCACGTAATATAATCTCACCTTGAGTCGTATCCATTTCGGCAGCCAATTTCTTGAGTTTTTTTCGCAGTTCATCGTCTACTGTCACTGATGATGGCATGTGAATTCGTTTAATGTATCCATGTTACTATTGATAAATGTTTCCATTTAACCATGATCATCATCTTGGCCTTATTGTAACTGCAACCTTCGCTCTCAATGAAGAATTCCTCCCTTTTCTCCATATTTTCTCCTTGAAGTGTCGATACGGAACTATCTCGTTGTAGGGTTACAATTTCTTAAGTTTGCGATGTCCGAAGATTTATAATTATGAAAAATATACTTTCACCAATTATTCAATATCTCAATAATGGAGGATTGATTTTTTTGCCTAACTCTAGGAGTTCTTTTATTACTTCAAGGAAAGTTATGCTGACCATCTTTTTCGTCCTCTTTCTCTTATTTCTCCCCTTACTAATGATTGGCCAAGGTTATGAGTATCGCAAAGGTTATTTGAAGTATAAAGATTCGATAGGGTTGGTAACTTTTTCCCAATCTATTCAAACCGTTAATCTTTCGGGGCAATTGACCGAAGTTTGTGCGCAATTATGGTTGGCAACTGATCAATTTCCCCCTCCTGCAAATACCTCCCTCTTTCCCTCTCGAGCCTCTTCTGATTCTACAATTCGAGATTGGTATTGGAATACTCTGTTTTCCGATTTTTTCGCCCAAGATGTTGATCAATTACTCATCAACGATTTTCCTGCCATTTCATTAATGATTTGGCCTGCGGAACTGAACCAAGAGATCTCCTCTGCATTTTTCATTGATTATGAACAAGATCCGAGAGTGATCTCTCCTTTTGACCCGAGTGTGAGTGGATTTGCTTTTCAGGTATCTTATCTTCCCTGGGATATCGAGCTCGTATCAAAAGATCCAGAACCTGAGGATTATGATGCATTAGACCGATGGAAAAACGAATGTGAATCTCTGGAGGAAGCTTTAAACTCCTTGTGGGAATTCTAATTTATTATTTATTTACTTTGGATGTTGATATCCGAGGATCAGTTTTTGAACGTGAGATGACCTCTATCAGTTTTGAAACCTTTAAGAGGCAGCTTACATCATTTTTAATGCATAACGTACCAGTGGGTGATTCAATAGAGTATAGTACATTATTTAAGGAGTTAAAGAGAACCGAAATTTTTCCTGAATACCTTCTTCTGAGAGCTTTACAGGATTTAGAGTTTAGAGGATTGATTAAAAGTCATTTTGATCTGAATAAACAGAGAGAAATCATTAGAATATAACTTTACTAAATGAAGAGAGATAAAATCATTTTTTTTATCTATGAGGATAAACAAGTTTTCTAGGGATTTCGTAGAATTCGATTCTTGGGATTTAAAGGATCCTCAACATATCAATTATCCAGATAGAAAGAATAATCAATCCAATAATCCAGATAGATATTATCACAAGTGTTGCTTTTTTCCCAACTGGTACTTCCTTGTTCTTTCCTTCTCTGGCCTTTTTTCTGCATTCTTCTATGATTTCTCTTGGAATTAATTTTA
>JAEOTQ010000034.1 GCA_016839785.1 Candidatus Hodarchaeota archaeon
CTTTTATTTGCCTAGTAAGGTTATGAGAGCCAATTACTGTGCTCTTAATAACTAGGAGATGTACTTGTTTTGACAATTAATATAATAGATATCCGATTACCTGGTAGAGGTGGGCAAGGTGTCATGACTAGTAGTTATTTGATAGCAGAGGCTGCACTACTAGATGATAAGCATGTTCACGCCTTCCCTACTTTTGGTCCTGAGCGGAGCGGTGCTCCCATTGCTGCATTTGCCCGAATTTCGGACGAAAAGTTCTACATGAAGACAGAAGTTTATGAACCCGATATTGTGGTTGTACAGGATCCATCACTTCTTAGTCAAATTGATGTGACTGCAGGATTGCAAGAGGGTGGTTTGATTTTGATCAACACCAACAATCCCAATAAAGAAGATGTACAAGCAATTAAACAAAAACGACCTGATTTGAAGCTTGCTACGGTCGATGCATCGAAAATTGCAAAAGAAGAAATTGGTTTATCTGTTACCAATACTGCAATACTGGGAGCATTATGTAAAGTAACTGATAATAAAATCATCAAGCTAGAAGTCCTCGAAACGGCCATTAAAAATCGTTTTAAAGGAAAAGGAGCTATATCCGATAAAAATATTAAAGCAATAAATCGTTCTTACGCGGAGGTTGCGATATAATGCCAGATGTATTACCTACAGATGTTAATGATGAAGAATTCAAGAAATGGGTAGTAGAAAAATGGGGTTACAAGAAACTCCCCATGGCAGGAAGCACACCTGCTGGAACAGCGAAATTTTTCCGTACAGGAGATTGGGCTGCACAACAGCCAAGATTGATAGTAGAAAATTGTACAAGCTGTTATAAATGCTATTTTTACTGCCCCGACAGTGCTATTACAATGGTTGCGGGTGATGATGAAAAAGCTCACCCTGAATTTGACATGTACTATTGTAAAGGATGTGGTGTTTGTGCACATGAATGTCCAGGAAGGAAAGGAGAAAAAGCAATTGTAATGGAGGATTTAAAATGAGTAAAATTGCAGTTACAGGCGATGATGCTATCGCTCAAGCAGCTAAGTTAGTTAACCCTGATGTCGTAGCAGCTTATCCAATTACTCCCCAAACAATTATTGTTGAGCGCTTCTCCGACTTTGTTGCTGATGGGGAAGTTGACACGGAATTTGTCTGTGTAGAATCTGAACATTCAGCAATGTCAGCATGTATTGGTGCAAGTACTGCGGGTGGTAGAGTATTTACTTCATCTGCAAGCGCAGGCCTTATGCTAATGTATGAAATTTTACAAATTGCCTCCTCCTCACGTACTCCCATAGTATGTGCAGTAGCGAACCGAGCAATATCTGGTCCCATCAACATTCATGGAGAGCAAACAGACCAACTTCTGTTCAGGGACAGTGGATGGATTAGTCAATTTGCTGAAACAAACCAAGAAGCATATGATCAGACTATCATGGCTTTTAAAATTGGTGAACACCCTGAAGTTCTTCTTCCAGTAGCCGTTGGAATAGATGGATTTATTGTTTCTCACGCGATTGAAGGTATTGAACCAGTAACTAAGGATGCTGTCTCAAATTTTCTCGGAGGAGAACGTAAATCAAGTTTACGATTGGATCCTGATAATCCAGTAAGTATCGGTTTATTACACCTTCAGGATTATTATATGGAAGCTCGAGCACAAGTTAGAGATGCACAACAACGATCAAAACAAGTCATTTTTGATACTTTCAACGACTGGAGAAAATTAACAGGTCGTGAATACAATCCCATTGAAAGCTACGAAATAGATGATGCAGATTATGCTTTTGTAACGATGGGAAGTGGGGCTGGTAATGCCCGAACTGCGATTGATGAGCTACGTGCGAACGGTGAAAAGGTGGGTCTTATCAAAGTAAGAGTTTACCGTCCTTGGTTCGGAGAAGAATTTTCAAATTTGACTAAAAACATAAAAGGTATAATTTCTGTTGAACGAGCACATTCTTTCGGAAGTCCTGGTGGTATTTTAGGACAAGATGTTAAATCTACACTATTTGATGCGAAACAAACTCCCTATATAGCAGAATATTGTTATGGATTAGGTGGTCGTGATTGTTTGGTTAAAGAATGGGTTGAGATCTATAATCGGTCAAAACAAGGCTTTAAGGAAGGTAAAAACCTTCCTTATTTCTGGTGGGGTGTCCGAGAATAGGAGGAAAAAAAATGCCTACACTCAAAGAATACGCAAAAAAAGAAGTTCATTTTTCTGGTGGACATCGATTATGTGCTGGTTGCGCTGCAGGATCAATGGCACGTCAAGTCACAATGGCTTTCGACAAACCTACAGTAATCTGTAATGCTACTGGATGCTTAGAAGTCGCAAGCACAATTTACCCTTTTACCGCATGGAAAGTACCATGGTTACATGTAGCTTTTGAAAATACATCCGCAGTAGCTAGCGGAGTTGAAGCTGCATATAATGCTATGCGTCGCAAGGGTATGATTAAAGACGAACATATAGATATCGTAGCGTTCGGTGGTGATGGTGGTACTTTTGACATCGGTTTGCAATCACTTTCAGGCGCATTGGAACGAGGTCATGATTTCCTCTATATCTGTTATGACAACGGAGCATATATGAATACTGGAATTCAGCGTTCAGGTGGCACTCCATTTTCTGCAAGCACTACAACATCCCCCGCAGGATCTGTTGTACCAGGGAAAGGCCAATTTAAGAAACCTCTTGTTGATATTGTAGTTGCGCATAGAATTCCATTCGTTGCAACTGCAGTTCCTGCAGAGCCCAAAGATCTAATCGAAAAAGTTCGACAAGGATTAGATGTAGAAGGGCCAGCTTTTATCCATGTAGATGCATCCTGCACTCGTGGTCAGCGATTTGACCCTACTCTTTCTATCGAAATGACCAGATTAGTGGTTGAAACATGTGTTCATCCTCTATACCGTGTTGTAAACGGAGAGTATCAGATGGATCGGCCTAGTCTTCGTATTGCTAATGATTCGAGCAAGAAAAAGCCCATTGAGGAATATTTAAAAGCTCAGGGTCGATTTAGACATCTCTACAAACCTGAAAGACGTGACGATTTAATAAAGATGTTCCAAGAAGACGTTGATAAACGGTGGGAAGAAATCAAGGCAAAATGTGGAGTTTAAATACTCCTCTTCATTTCCTTTTTTTTTCATTTTTCCTGTATAAAGTTTTTAACATTGTAGCGTCAGCTAGCTTTTGGTTCTACAAATCATTCACATATCAAAAATTGGAAAGGAAAATAAATGGAAATTGATGGAATTTCGGTTCAACAAACAGCTACAGGCCTTCAACTTATCTTGGAAGGAGATCTTTACAAATCTATTGCTGCAAAATGGGAACAGGGACATTTTCGTCCTTTTTACTCACTTTTAAAGGATTTTATCAAAGCACTTAATGATTCGCAAATAGATTAACATTTACCAATCGTATGGAGAAGCTCCATCAATGAGCTCTCCTTCAAAAAGAAGAAGTAATTCGTATATTTCATTACATGCTTCTTGATTCTCAGGAGATAAGGGGTGAGAGATCTGAAGATTTATAACAAGAATATCGTCTTTCCAATCAACACGTAACCTAATACTTTCATTCTTGTAGAGGATGTGAAAAGTCGGGACTTTCTCCGAATATTGATATTTTATCTCATGTTCTCGTAAAATACTCTTTAAATCTTCCTTAAAATTGTTCCACTCGGATTTATCGTTAAATTTAAGTGTAAAAAACTGTATTTCTTCTTCGTTATTCAATATAAATTCGACTCCTCTTTGTGTAGATGAACTTGGTAATTTCCTGTCCGACTTGAACTGGAGATTCATAGGGGAACATGTGACCTCCAGGAATAGTTTTATGATAAAAATACTCTCTAGGTAAAATTCCTATCATCTCTTCTCTCAACTCAACAGGTATTAGTTGATCCTCCTTTCCCCATAGAGCTAAGAGTGGTTTTTTAATTCCTTCTAACATTGCTAGATAATCGAATTTTGGCAAGAAATCTCTAAAAATGTTTGAATAGACTTTATCAGGAATTGTAAAAGCCTCTTTCACGTATGATTGAGCAATTTCTGAAGGACACGATTTTGCAAAAAGAACTTTTGGGGCCATTTTTTTCACCTGTCCTTTGAATGGTCCCCATAGCTTCGCAGGAGGTAAAGCTTTTACTCCATTTCTAAAGGTCTTGGGGGCACGATGAAGCCCTGATAGAATCACAAATTTCTCAATGTTTTCATACTCTTCCTTCATGAACTCATCAAAAATTACTGCTGACATAAGTGAATGAGCTCCTAGGATAACCTTCTTATTTGGGGCTAGAAACTCTATTGTATGTTTTATATCCTCAATATAATTCTTCAACTTAAATTCGGTATCTTGCTCTATCGGGGAAGTAAATCCTCTAATACCAAGATAAACCACATTAAAATTACCCTTTGTTAGAATTTTATTCATTGGGAATAAACCTTCCAATTTCCCTCCTAGGGGTGAAAGCATAATGAAGGTGCTTTCGAACTTATTCGTTGATTGATAATAACGAACTACTCTATTATGTAACGAAACTTCCTGAGTCTCATATTCTGGGGGTGGATCAAGTGTTTTAAGAATCTTCGTTCCGAAGGATTTCGGTTTCTTTGTTAGAAAACGTAGCTGGGAGGTTACATCATCAAAGAGATGCTGTAATTGCTCAACTGGTTTCATCAACAATGTTGAAAGAGCTTTAACAATATCAGGCTCTTGTGAGGATTCTTTATCTTCAATAGTCTGCTTATTATCTTCTTGAAAACGGAGAATTTTATTTGAAATGGTATCTATTTCAACTAAATTAAATGAGAAGAGAGGTTTTATTGCATTAGGGGTATTATCGAAAGTAAATTCAAGAAATTCATATTTTTTGAGTTTTTTTCTCCTTTCGACTTTATTTATTGCCAGTAAGTATTGAATAGGATAACTAACAAGTATAAATGGAGCATTTTCAGCTTCTTTTGTCTGAACTGCAAATTCCAGCCTAGATTTTTCTATATTTATTCTCAATATTCCATGACGTCTATTTTGAAGTCGTGAATCTCCCTCATGGTAAGTAGCCAACCATTCATCCCCAAAGGTTTCATTCATTTTTCTACATCCAGACGGTATTATTTAAAGGGTATGATGCAAAGGAAGATTAGCTCGCGATTTCCATAGTTCTTATATCCATGGGGTTCATTCGAAGGGACAAATAATGTATCGTTTGCTTTTATATTGAATTTTTCTCCTGAGTCGTTGAAAACAAACCCTTCTCCTGAAAGAATAAAGATCTCATGTTCTTCATAGTGGTCATGGATTCCTATTTGGCCTCCAGGTTCGATCACAAATCTTCGAAGAGCAAAATTTGGTGCTCCATCTTCTTTCGACCACAACCATTGAATAGACGTGCCAGTTGAACCATACATCGTTATTTTCTCGGATTTAATGTTCATACTCTCTTTTATTTTCATAATAGAAGTCTCCAGCGTTTTTTATTGGATATATTTCTCAGAAAACGGTTTCACTTTCATAGATAATGATTATTTGACGGATTCTACGATTCTGCTCTTTTCCCAATGTTTTTCAAAAGATTCTTACGCGACATTGGACATAGTTCCTGATACTGCTCTCATTGAGATATTTAAAGCTTCTTTACCTACATTTTCTTTTACAACTTTCCATAGCTTCCTCATTCACATCCCGAAAGAACTTTATCCACTGATAAAAAAAGGATTCGTATTCGGGCACAGAAACAAATGCTATTGGATAGCGAGAATACTTCTCCTCTCCTTTTTAAAATGACAAGTTCGAGATGAAAAAAATGCATTCTTGGCATAATATTGTTAAACCATATCCATTCTTAGAATCTTTGGGTAAACGGGAGGATTTGTTTGCAGCAGATTTGGGTGATGTCTTAACAGGAGTAGCCCATCCAATCTATCTAAATCCTGAAATTTTTGTTAAAACTACCCACTTTACAAGCGGTTTAGTTCAGTTTCTTGAATCTATTCAGAGAAAAATTACAACAGGTGAAGGTAATAGTGTAATCAGGCTACAAGCACAATTTGGTGGAGGAAAAACTCATTGTTTAATTGCTGCTCATCATTTTCTGACTAATGGAAAATTTTTTACAGAAAAATTATCTGTAGATTCCCTAATGTCCCGCCCAAAAGTTGTGAGTATTATTGGAACGCATCTTAACCCTTTAGAGGGACGTCAAGAGCAAGATAGTCGAATTTATACACCTTGGGGAGAGCTAGCTTATCAACTTGGAGGAGTTGTAGGTTTTGAATCTTTGAAAGAAAACGACCAAAAACGTATTTCACCTGGTAAAGCAAGTCTTTATACTCTTTTGTCCTCATCAGATCCTTCTGTCATATTGTTAGATGAAATTACAGAATTTATTGCGAAAGCAAAAGGAGTGAAAGTTAATGACTCTAATCTAGGTCTCCAGACACTAATTTTTCTCCAAGAGTTAACTGATTGTATACGTTCACTTGATAAGTCGATTTTAATAATTTCTCTACCTGACAAAGAATACGAAACCACCAATGGTGATGAACCACTCCTTATTGAGATTGATCAAATCTTAGGTCGTCTCGCGTCCACAGCTATTCCCTCAGATCGAGCCGATCTTTACCAGATAATCCAGAAAAAATTGATAGATGAGGTTTTACAAAGTGAGGAAATGATAAAAGTAGTAGATACTTTTTCCCAGACTTATACGAATAATAAAAGGGATTTTCCTGCTGCTACATCTTCTACTAAGTTCAAATCATTATTAATGAAGTCTTACCCTTTTCATCCGGCAACAATTGATATTCTAATCGATAAATGGAATAAGCTGCCATCTTTTCAGGGTACTCGGACTATATTAAGTACTTTGGCGAAAATCCTGGAAGAATTAAGAATAGATCAATATAATGCGTTAATAATAAGTCCTTCAGATATCAATTTCACCAAAAATACCCAAAGTTTACTTTTTTTCCGTCACCTCCCATCAGGGCACGAAGAAATCTTAATTCATGAATTGAATATAATTCAAAATCTAGACCACTCAAAAATTCTATCTGATAATTGGAAAGAAATTAGTAAAAATATTATTTCTACCATATTTTTAAACTCAATTAATATCGCGGTATATCATGGTGCTTCACTCCAAGAAATCAACTTAGCAGTTTGGAAACCAGGTATAAATCTAGCATTAATCGCAGATGTGCTTGATTCCCTCACACAAACATCAGAGTTCCTTCATAAAAAAGATAACAGATATTTTCTTTCTGAGATTCCAAATGTGAATCACAGAATTCAAGAATTAAAAGATAAATTCGAAAATGATGCACTACGAGAAATTGAAAATGATTTCATCTCACAAACAACCGATTATCCCATAAAAATCTATGTTTGGCCAAAATCTTCAGATCTTATCCCTGATGATCCAGGATTAAAACTCGTGTTATTCGCGCCTCATACAGAAGAGTCGAACTACGATTCATGGATTAGATTTTGGGGAAATAAATTTCGCAAATATCAGAATACTATTTTGATTGGCCAGATTAATATGATTAATCTGGACAGATTGAAAAATACAATTCAAGAGAAACTTGCTGTTCAGATTGTTCTCCAGAATTTAAAAGATGATTCTCTCTACGTTGAAGAGCATCAAATGTTAAGATCCAGACTTTTAACATTGAATAATAAAAAAGAACATCTACTGAACCGTCTTTATTTAGATTTTACTGACAGTATCCACCGATATCAGCTAACTCCACCAAAGAAATCAGAACATACATCTATCAAATGGATAGTTCAAGAACTTATCTTAAACGAGGTTATTGTTGAAGAACTCCATCCAACATATATTAAAGACTCTTTCTTGAACAAATTAAGTAAAATTGATACACACAGTTTATTAGATCAATTCTTGAAAGATCTTCATATGCCTAAACTGTTAAATAAGCAAATCCTACAGAAAACACTATCTGAAGGATTTGAAGATATGATATTCTCTTTTGAAGACACATCAGCTCCTCAAAACAGGCCAAAATCCCCTCATGAAAAACATTTTCCTGATATCATTTCATTCAAAGAGACAGAATATATAGTACTGCCGAACCAAGCTAAAAACCAATTAAGCGAGACAAGAACTCTAGTAGTTGATAAAACAATTAAAAACAAAGGTCTATCATTTCATTTTTCACACCTCAAGCCTATAGACCTTCGATCATTAATGATAGGCATACTAGAACCTTTGGAAAGGGAAGAGGAAAATTTACAGCTGGAAATTACTATCAATTTAATGAATCCTCAAAATATATCCAACAAAATGACTTTATCTTTGCTGAAAGAGACAGTAAGTCAAGTTGGAGGCATAATCCACGATTATAATACCAATGAATAAGAAGTAAACTGAATTAGTTCTGTTTATCAGGATTGGAATTGAAATGAAGAAAGATTTTTTCACCGATTAATCTATTTATCCCCCCTACTTGACATAATTCCTCTACACTAGCATTTTTAATTTTCTCAATACTACCGAAAAATGTAAGTAAATTCTTCCTCCTTTTTGCTCCTACGCCAGGAATATTATCCAATCCAGACTTCTCTTGAAGTACACGTCTTTTTTTATGATATGTAATCGCGAAACGATGGGCTTCATCTCGAGTTTGCTTTAATAGTCTCAGACCTGGACTATCATCAGGAAAAGGTACTGGTGATTTTCTCTGGGGAAGAAAAATTTCTTCTTCTCTTTTTGCTAACCCAATAACAGGTATTTTAAGTTTTAAAGAAGATAAAATCTTTCCAATTGCATTAACTTGTGGTTTTCCTCCATCTACTACAATCAAATCTGGTAAATTCTCAGCAAACTTTTTGTCTTTATGTTCTAGGCGACGAAGCAGAACTTCTTGCATCATTGCTACATCATTCGGCTCAGAAGGTAATGATTTGATCTTAAACTTACGATACTGAGATTTTTGAGGTATACCGTCGGAAAACACGACCATAGATCCAACTGGTAATTGACCTTGGAGATTTGAAATATCATAGGTTTCAATTCTACTTGGTAGATCACTTAAATCTAAACGATTTTTCAGTTCTTTTAACGCTTCTACTTGAATTTCTAACTTTTTTTTCTCCGTACGAACCTTTTCTCC
This sequence comes from Candidatus Hodarchaeota archaeon, assembly GCA_016839785.1. GTDB lineage: Archaea > Asgardarchaeota > Heimdallarchaeia > Hodarchaeales > Hodarchaeaceae > Hodarchaeum. The sequence goes on from JAEOTQ010000034.1 coordinate 9,157, forward strand.
AAGCTTGAACCTATGTTTCAGAATTATCGGTTTAAACAAATTATCTTCACATACGTTAGGCTTATACTGCAATTGAATGGTTCTTCCTTGCCTTTTAGACAACCAGATCTCCAAAGTTTCTTGATCTTCACTTAAATCTACTGAAGATTCAATAATCAAAGGTATAAAGTCAGAATCGAGATAGAAGTTTTGAATGTAGCTTCTAACGATTTCCTCCTCTGATAAAGAACTTAGTTTTCCCCAATTCCTTTCATCTATGTTCACTATTTCACCATTTTGTACCCAAAAATTTAGTAAAAGATAATTATCATCTTCTGAAAGGAGTATTACAATATCTTTGTCTCTTGGGATCGTTAAACTTTTCTGTGAGGCGATAGTACGCTCAATCTGAGAAATCCTATCACGGGTTTTTGCTGCACCTTCAAAATCTAGATTATCTGCTTGACTATTCATCTCACTATACAATATCTCAAGTAGATCCTTTCTTTTTCCTTGCAGAAAAAGAATTAGTTCATCAACGATCTTTTGGTAATTATTCAAAGAAATTTTTCCTACACACGGTGCACTACACCTCTTAATGGAAAAGTCCAAACAAGCTTTCTTAGTTCTAAAACAATAAGTTTTGTTTGCAATTGGAAATATGCGTCGAAGAACTCGTACGGAAGATCGTAATGCGGTGACATCCTTTTTGCGACCAAAAAACCAATCATGGGAATTAAAAGCACTTCGAACCACAAAGAGGCGACTGAATTTTTCTTCCTCTGATGGAACCGTAATTTGGACAAGTGGATAATCCTTATCATCCTTCCAGTCGATATTATATCGAGGATGGTGAATTCGGATTAGATCTCTTTCACGTATGAATGCTGCTTCTTTAGAATCGTGAATCTCATAATCAAAAGACTTGATATTAGAAACTAACTTACGAGTTTTAATATCTGCAATATCACGTCGGAAATATGAGCTTACTCGTTTTTTCAAATCCTTTGCGGCTCCTACATAAATAACTTTCCCTGATTCATCCAGCATGAGATATACACCAGGACGATGAGGTAGTTGTGCCAGATCAGTTTGCAATGTAGGAGTGTTCACTCATATCATATCCTTTTTGATCTTTTAAAGATATATTCTTAGAATTTATTGGTTTTTTCTATGTTGTCAGAAATGATATAAAATATAAGAGGTGATCCCCGAATTCAATAAAAGCCTAATTCCCCTCAATACGAAACGAAAAAAACATTTAACAGATAAGTTCTATGGGGATCTTTACTGTGGAAAAGGAAAAACGATATTTTTTCATGTGCCCACCTTTTGAGATAGTGGGAAGGAAAAAACAACTTGTCGTAGGTCGACGAGGACACTTCGAAATATCCCAAAATCTGGTACAATATAAGCTTGCTAACTCTGTAACCGATTTTTTGGTCTTACATCCTGCAGAAGGTATCGGAGAATTTACCGAACTTCCACCTGAATCGAATTTTGATAGTTTCCATCTTTTCCGACAAATAATTTCAGGAAGATCGGAAATAAACTTTTTACCGCGCAGTTCAAATCAAAAACAAACCAGAACTGTACTTGATTTTATATATGGAAATATGTTGCCATTTATTGATAATGAAATGGGACCAGGCTTTTATAATTTGCGCTCGTTACATCCTAATGTATACGAAGAATTTTATAAATTAGCAGAACAACAAGAAGATTCAATTACAACGACTATTGCGACTTTTGATAAGAATGTGTTTGTTCCATTCAAACAACGAGTTATCGGGGCATATCATACGGATGAAGAAGCGGATGAAGAAAAATCAAAATTAGCTCTCGACGTAATTAATAGAGATTTTCCCCAATTTTTAAACCTACATCAGGATCTTCAAACAATATTATTCAACCAAGCATCACTTATCTCAGAATACCAAAGTATATCATTCAGTATAATCAGTCCTTTACTTAGAAAATTCCGTATGTTAAATACGTTACAGTCAACAATAGTAACTGAAAAGAAAAAAAAGGGAATAGAATTAAAGTTTGAACCTCAAACTTTTTCCATCAACGAAGTTGTGGAACTTCTCTCGCCTTCAGTGATCCCCAGATAAGAGAAAGAGAGTTCTCAAGTCTCGTAAAGATATACTTTCAAAATTTCAAACAATTTATCAATTTCACTATATGGACTGTAGAGAGCGGAGATATAAGATATTCCAAACTTTGATAGAGGAAATGTATCTTTATAAATGTCCATTGTTGACCCAAATTGCGAGAGAAATCCTACGACATGATCTTTTATATCAGGCGTGAGATGGAAACTCTTACTCTCAAATGGTGTCGATAAACAAATATCACATTTATTAACTACAAAATGAAAGATGTATTTCTTTGTTTTAGCCTTTTCATCAGCTTTGTCAGGATTTAAATCTAGTGAATCCAAAAAGTAGTTGTAAGCATCCTCCATGGCCATACGTGTTGTTTCAAATGATTGCGAAGGATCAAGTAGTAGTAGCATGCCATCTGTTTTAAATGTCCTCAAAACCTCTCTCCATTGTCTTCTATATTTCACCTCCCCTGGATTATCGATAGCAAGAATCTGATATCTACGATAGGCTTCAGGATGATACCATGGATATGAATCAGAACTTTGAAGCCTTATTTTCTTTTGTTCAATGTTTATATTGTAAGTTTTCTTACTCCTAATCGTTCTGACATCAGTTCCCTTCATTCGATCAATTAAAGTTGTTTTCCCTACCCCAGTATTCCCGAGAATTGATATCCGAATTTTTCTATCAAACAAACTTGATCCTCTGTACTTTTTAACCTTTTAAATCAGTATTCTCCCATTATTTAATGAATTCTCCCCATTTAAAAAGCTGATTTAATTGCCAGCATCAAAATTTATAAGACGTTACTTTGAAATCTTCGAATGGAGTGAAATCTACTGTCAAAATTCAAGTTAGTTTCCGAGTTTAATCCACGAGGAGATCAAATTCAAGCAATCCAAGCATTAGTAGATGGAGTGATTGATAGCAAGAAATATCAAACCTTGTTAGGAGTAACAGGATCAGGAAAAACATTTACAGTGGCAAATGTAATCGAAAGAATTAATCGACCTACATTAGTGATTTCCCACAATAAAACTCTCGCTGCCCAATTATACCAAGAATTCAAAGAATATTTTCCAGAAAACGCCGTAGAATATTTTGTGTCCTTTTATGACTATTACCAACCTGAAGCCTATCTTCCCACTCCTGATCGCTACATTGAAAAGGATTTTGACATAAATGAAGAAATAGATAAGATGCGCGCGTCAACTACTAGGAGCTTATTAGAACGAGAGGATGTAATCGTTGTAGCATCCGTCTCTTGTATATACGGGCTTGGGAAACCTGAACATTACAAGAATATGAGTTTTTTCGCTCATAAGGGCATGCAAATCACCAAAGAAAAAGTTTTATCACACTTGATCGATATTCTCTATGAACGAAATGAAGTAGCACTTACAAGAGGGAAGATTAGATCAAAAGGGGATATAATCGACGTATGGCCCGTTTATGATGATACAGCCGTTCGCATAGAGCTATTTGGAGATGAAATTGAACGTATTTCAGTTATTCATCCTGTATCGAGTAAGCGTATTGCAGAATTAGATCGTACATATATTTTTCCTGCAAAACACTATGTTAGACCAAAGGAAGAATTAAAAGCTGTCCTTGGAGATATTCGAAAGGAATTGAAGGAACGACTAAGTGAGCTGACAAATCAAAATAAGTTAGTTGAAGCCCAACGACTGCAGCAGCGGACTCAATATGATTTGGAGCTGATTGACCAGATAGGATACGCTCCAGGAATGGAAAATTATTCTAGATATTTCGACGGACGGGAACCAGGGGAGCCTCCAGCCACATTATTTAACTTCTTTCCAGAAGATTACTTGCTTATCATTGATGAATCCCATATGACAATCCCTCAAGTAGGGGGAATGAGAGAAGGGGATTTTTCTAGAAAAAGGAACTTAATTGATTATGGATTTCGATTACCATCTGCCTATGACCATCGGCCACTGACTTTTGGTGAGTTTGAAGAAGAAATGAGTACTACAATCTTCCTTAGTGCAACTCCAGGCCCTTATGAATTGCATTTATGTAAAAAATCTGATGTTGTGGAGCAAATAATTCGACCTACTGGACTAGTAGACCCTGAAATAATAGTAAAGTTAAATCTACCTAATCATATTGATGATTTAGTAACCGAAATTCAAAAGACTGCTCAGAGAGGGGAAAGAACTCTAGTGACTACTTTAACGAAGAGAATGGCAGAAAACCTTGCAGATTATTTTGATGAAATAGGAATTCGATCTCGATATCTCCATTCCGAGATAAAAACCCTGGAACGTACCGACATCTTACGCTCACTTAGATTAGGCGATTTTGATGTATTAGTAGGAATTAACCTTTTACGAGAAGGTCTTGATCTTCCTGAGGTATCCCTAGTTGCCATTCTTGATGCTGACAAACAAGGCTTTTTAAGGAATGAAAGAGCTCTCATACAAACTATCGGTCGCGCTTCCAGAAATATTAATGGTAAAGTAATCTTCTACGCTGATTCGATTTCCGAATCCATGGAGTCTGCAATTAGAGAAACGAAACGAAGAAGACGTATCCAACTTAAATTCAACCAAAAAATGGGACTTATACCTAAGACAATTACAAAAGAAATTCGTTCACCCCTTATTGAATTGGAGACAAGTTTTACAAGCATTAAAAAGGAGCAAATTTCTACGAAAGACTTACCAGAGTATCTGAAAGCATTAAAAGATGAGATGCAAATTGCTGCAAAAAATCTCGAATTTGAGAAGGCAGCAGAGATTCGGGATATGATTTTGGCAATGGAAGACCCAGTAGCAAAAAAAGTCCCAAAACTGATTCAAAGGAAAAAAAAGAAAAAATTGTAAATTAATTTGAGAAGTAGCGGATTAGTTCAAGGAAACCATCGATCTAAATTAAGTAATAATAGTAGAAAAACGTATCAATTTTTTACTTGTCTCTATTTTACTTTTTAACACCCTTCTTCAAATTTTAATTAAGAATAGCTCGCTAGAGAGATTTGATACAATTCAACTAAAGAATTGATTTAAATGATTCACATGTGATAATGTCGAAGATTATTACTCGTAGAGATGATAATACATGGAAGAATCAATCGCTACTGATATCACAATAATTGGTGGTGGCCCTGCTGGATATGTTGCTGCCATTCGCGCCGCTCAACTTGGAGCAAAGGTCGTTCTAATTGAAAAAGGACAAATTGGGGGAACTTGTCTTAATCGAGGATGCATTCCAACAAAAGTCTTTGTGCAATCTGCAAAACATTGTAAATCATTACGGGAAATGGCAAGATTTGGACTGAAATCGGAATATATAGGAGTAGATTTTCCGAGTATCATTAAACGAAAGACTATGATTGTTAAACGACTCGTTAGAGGCGTAAATTTCCTTCTTAAGAAAAATAATATTCAGGTATTAATGGGGGAAGGTAGATTCATAGATGCTCACACCATCTCTGTTTCATCATTAGAGAAAAACTATGTAGTCACGACAAAGAAGACATTGATAGCAACAGGGAGTAAACCTTTCTTTGTTCCAATTCCGGGGATTGATGGTGCCAAGGTATTAACAAGTAAGGAAATGCTTGAAATCGGTAATTTACCACAAAGTTTAATTGTAATCGGAGGAGGAGTAGTTGGTGGAGAGTTTGCTTGTGTTTTCAGATGTTTTGAGGAAACAGATGTCACAGTAGTAGAAATGCTTCCCCGTCTACTTCCCATGGAAGATGCCGACTTGGGTGAGGAGTTAAAAGCATCTTTCAAAAGAATTGGTATAAAAGTCCATACAAGTTCTCGGGTAACTCGTATTTCAGATACACCAGCAAGAAATAAGAGAGTTACATTCACCGATGAAGAAGGAAAAGAATATAATATTGATGCTGAATATGTTTTAGTATCAATAGGAAGAACTCCTTGTTTGGATGGATTAAATCTGAGAGCAGCAGGAATAAAATATGATAGGGGAATATTTGTAAATAGTAAGATGGAAACAAATGTCCCTGATATCTATGCGGCTGGTGATGTTGTTCAAGGAGTTCCCTCACCCATGCTTGCATATACTGCATCTCACGAAGGTGAAGTAGCAGTCGAAAATGCTTTAGGTCATGACGTAGAAATGAGTTACCATGCAATACCAAGTACAATTTTTACGAATCCTGAAGTTTCCTCTGTTGGGCATTCAGAGGAGAAAGCACGTGAGATCTTTGGGGATATTCTTGTAGGGAAGTTTCCATTTCAGGGAAATGGTAGAGCAATTATTGCAGGACACAACCGTGGATTTGTAAAAGTTATCCTAGATGCTAAAACCACTGAAATTGTAGGTGTTCATATAATTGGGCCATATGCAACTGAAATTATTTCCGAAGGAGCATTAGCAGTAGCCAATCGAATGAAGGCAGAAGATTTGATTAAAGTTGAGCATGCTCATCCTGTGGTCTATGAATCCCTTAAAGAAGCGGTTTTATGTGCTCTGGGCAGACCTATCCACCAGTGATAGATGAAGATCAACCATTTACTTCAATAAATGTCACCACTAGAATATTCATTAAAAATAAGAGAAGTAGATAGGGAAAAAGAAGGAACCCCCCCTAGTTACTCTGTGCTTGAAATTTTGACTGAAGCTATCAAGATCTAATTCAAGTATTTCTCCTTCCTTGATTCCTATACAACCCTAGTTTCGATTACTTCAAACATTAGATATAAAAAATGATAATAGTTCCCTTCCCTTGTAATCCTACTAAAATTCTTTTTAACTAGGACATATTTGTGAATTTTAATAATGAAATATCTGAATATAAGATGGGATTCTTAATGGAAGATCAAACAGTCCAACTTATCGGCCTATTAATCTTCATAGCAACTTATATTCTAATTTCAAGTGAAAAACTCCATCGGCCAATATCTGCACTTCTGGGGGCAAGTGCATTATCCATTCTGCTTATCGTAACCGAATGGGAATTTGAAGGTCATACGGTAGAATTTCACACGATTGTTTCTAAAGTTGAATGGAATACTATAATCTTCATCACCGCAATGATGATAATTACCATCATCTCGAGTAAATCAGGATTATTTCAATATATCTCTATTTTAATTGTGAGATTTACTAAAGGTAGTCCAAAAAAACTCCTTCTTTCATTAACAATTCTAACATTTATCATTAGCTTCGTGTTTGATGTAATTACAACAATGTTAATAATTGCACCCTTAACGGTAGAAATTTACAAGATTTTAGAGTTTGATTTCCGACCAACGCTTATAATAATGGCAATAACCGCAAATTTTGCTTCGATATCCTCTCTTGTTGGAAGTATACCCAACATAGTTCTTGCGGAAAAAAGCGGTGCAAACTTTCTTGACTTTGTCTTAGTCATGGGACCGTTAAGTATTTTACTACTAATCACTGCTATTCCAGTATATTATCTTTTTGCGCGCAGCTCTTTTGTAGAACCTTCGAAAATCTTAGTAGAAGAAATTTTTCTTCTTGACCCCAACATTCTAGTTGAAGATCGAAGAACGTTCTACGTAGTAATTATTGGATTAATCACATTGGTATTAGGTTTTATATTTGGGAGTATAATTAATTTAAAAGCAGCAGAGATTGCACTCCTTATTGCTGCAAGTTTATTACTCTTTTCAGGAATGCATCCAAAAGATGTTTTTGAAGATGTAGAATGGATATCGATTTATTTCATTATGGGACTGTTTATTCTTGTAGGATCTATAGAAATTTTAGGTCTCTTAAAGGTTTTGGGAGAAATCTTAACTCCATTTCTAGAACTCCCCCTGATTCTATCATTGCCATTTATTTCATTTGGTATTGGAATTATATCTGCCATTGTGGATAATATCCCAATTTCTGCAGCTCTAGCACCTGTTTTCTTTGATCTCCAAGAAGCTGGTATCATAGGCCCAATACAATGGTGGGCATTAGTAATTGCTGTAAATCTAGGAGGATATATCTTACCTATCGGAAGTCCTGCAAATATATTGGCAATCAACCTTTCAAATAGAGAGGGTTCTCCAATCTCATTCATGCTATTTCTTAAAATCGGGGGGCTTTTAGGTTTACTACATCTGCTTATAGGAACAATTTGGTTATTACTGTTATCAGCAATAATATAATTATTTTTCCGAGTGAAAAAATTATTTAAAGATGCTTCTTGATTAGGAGAAAATTCCTTACAAATTTTAAACAGTATAGGTAAAACTATAATCCTTGTTTTTTTGCCAAAAGAGGAGAGTATATAAAGAATATAGTAAGACTTTTACATAATTGTGTAAAATGTAATCTTTATACAAATTTTGAGTTATTTAGGAGAATCAAACTTGGAGGATTAAATTTTGGCTGATGAATATAAAAAAGAAAAAGATGATGAATTTTCGTCCAAAAGTGATTCTGGGGACTTTAATGAAATCAAGAATCTCTTTCGTGAATTAAAAGAGGAAATTCGAGAAGAATTTCAGGATATACGAGAAGATATCGAAGATGTAAAGGGACCAGAAAAAAGATCTAGAAAAAAAGCACGAAGACGAACTTATCGAAGATCAAAAGATGAAGAAGATTGGAAAGATTGGGGTGAAAATATTGGCTCTTCACTAGAGCGATATATCGGTAGTATATTGGAATCTGTTTGGGATTCAGTAGATCAATCTGTTGGGTCTTTATTCCACACATCTTCAACTCCTCGACGTAGAAGAACTAAACGAGATAAAGTCGACCATTACACTTCAATTCCTGAAGAAGAACTTGAACAATTTTTTCAACGTGGCGCTGAACTTTTAAGTGCTTTATCAGATCAAAAACGACTGCAAATGTTGAAGGAGCTTGAAAAAGAACCCTTACGCCAATCTGATCTCTCTGAGAAGACTAACATTCGGGGTGGTAACTTCAAACATCATATAACAATCCTTAAGGATGAAGGACTAGTTCATCAAGAAGGGGTTAGAGAAAGGTACATGTTAACTTTTGCAGGCCGTGAAGCATTGAAGCTTGCGGAATTCTTGTATCATAGAGCTAAAAAACCTGTGGGTGTTCCCATTATTATAGATGAGGACGAATCAGATTCCAAATACGAAGAGGAGTAGACTTTTTGATGGAACTTGAACTAGGAGATCAAATTTTTTCATGGAATGGTTCTTCTGAGATTCTGGATGAGAAGTACTTCCAAGTTAAAAAACTTGAAAATATAAACTTGATTGAACTTACAAGTGATTCTAAACTTGATGGGGTAGTTCTGGTTGGAAAGATCAGTATTGTGGTGGATTCGGTTGTTTACACACAATCTCATGGTGCTATAGGCGAAACCACGGAATTTCTGGGATCTAGTCTGGCAATTTTAGGATTAAAACTTACAGATGTTCAAAAATTCCTGCATAAGGAATTCTATGATTCGCATGAGGCAGAATCTATAAGAAAAGAGGCAAATCAACTTATTGGTAAACTCAGAGATAATCTCACAAACAAAACCACCAACATCAATTTTGAAAAAGACTCTGATGTAAGTTACATAATTTTTGGTAAGAGTAACTTATTCTTACTTGGATCAACAGATCAAGTGATTTTGATTCACAAAAAGAAGATATCTGTACGAAAAGGAGAGAATTCCCTTGTCCAGGTTGATCCTCACAATGGGATTACTATTGCTAACGAAGAAAAATGCATCAGAATCGGTTCTCAGAGAAAAGGTACAGATTTATCCTTTTTGGGAGAATTAGGAGTCAATATTGCTTCAAAAGTACTTGACTCGATTTTATGGGAATGAGCAATCCGAAGGTGAGATCTAATTCCCTCCTATAATTTTTTAGCTAGATATAATCCTATCTGAATTCTTTTATAAAAATGAATATTGGAATTAGAACAAAACTTATTTTCTTTTTTTCTAAGAAATTATGTACATTGTCCTATGACCAATTCATTAACCCTGTCGTGCTTGAGACTCCCATCTCGGGAATTCGTCTTGTTAATTCATGGGAATCGAAGATACCACTAAGAGAACAAATTCATCTAAATATTGGTCAACCAGACCTGCCTACTCCCAGTTATATTAAATATGCCGCAGTTGAGGCTCTTGAAAAGGATCTAACTAGATATACTGATGTATTAGGTGAAAAATATCTCAGGAATGCTATCGTAGGGTTTCAAGATTCTTTTCATCACCTCAGATATTCATCTGATGAAGTATTAGTAACTGCAGGAGGACAAAGTGCTATATTTGCAGTATTAAAGGCGATATTATCACCGAATGATAATGTAATTGTTCCTTTTCCAAGTTATCCACCTTATATCAATGCAATCAAATACAATTATGCAAACATTTTACCATTAAAGACTACAGTGGATCATGATTTTAACTTAATTCCAGAAAAAATAAGAGAGAGATTGGAGAAAAAACCAGTAAAAGCGTTGTTATTAATCAGTCCTAGCAATCCAACTGGTACGATTGTACCTAAAGAAACTTTAGAGGAAATTGTTAATTTAGCTAATGAATTCAACTTTCTGATCTTGTCAGACGAAATTTACAGTGATATCATCTTTGATAATCAAGCGTATACATCAGTAGCTACCCTTTCAGATGCGTGGGAGCGAACAATTATAATTCAAAGCTTCAGTAAAATGTTGTCGATGTGTGGATTTCGAATTGGTTACATATTAGCTCCTGGACCGTTAATTGACCAAATCAAAGTTATTCATCATACAATGAATATTTGTGCAAATAATATCGCCCAGTATGCAGCTTATAAAGCATTAGAAGACCAAAATCAATTAAAAAGGGCGATTTCATCGTTAGTCAAAACATACCAGGATCGTCGTGATTTATGTATAGAAGCTCTTACAAATTCAGATAAAATTTCAATCTCTAAACCCCGTGGTGCGTTTTATCTCTTCCCAAAAATAGATAATCTTAATATGATTCGTTTCTGTAAATGGCTCAAGTATAATTATGGGGTCACGACAGTTCCTGGCTCTTACTTTTCTACGGACCTGATAGAAGAGCATAACCAATACTTCAGGATTTGTTTTACCGCTGAAAAAGAAAAATTAGATCTAGGTATGAAAAAAATTCTCTTGGCTACAGAAAAGTACAAGAAAACGTAGTTCGTGGGGTTTTTCATATGAATGACAAAAAAACTTGTTCTAAATGTCAAGAACCTATGTATGCTAGCTATAAGAATACTTATTACTGTGTTAAGCACTTAAAAGAGCATCTACAAAGTGAGGAAGAATCCTTATCATCCTCAAGATAAATCCCGTGAATTACACGTCCTTAACTATAAGATCAGCTCTATTCATCAAGATGATTACCTTTGCAGCTTACGAACAAAATTAGTTGAATAAGAAAAGTTTCTTAATAACTTAAGTATGAGATGTTATTTGAACATCTATTCAAAAAAAGGATTCTTCTTTTCAAGATTAAATACATGAGTGGTTATTATTTTGTCAGCACCTAACGATATACTATTTGAAATCCCTCATTATAGTCAATATAAAATTGTAGTAGCAGGCGATGCATTAGTTGGAAAAACTCAACTTGTTTCCGTCTTTACAAAACGTGATTTTGAGCACAAACCTACAGCAGGAGCAGATATTTCATTTATCAAGCTAACAAGCCCAAGTGAAGGAAAAAGCACAACTACTGCTATTTTTTGGGATCTTTCAGGTCAACCAGCGTTCCATAAAGTTCGTCCGCTTTTTTATGAAGGAGCTCACGCCGTGATCTATGTATTTGATATCACAAGAGAAAATACAGTACTCTCTCTTCCCAGTTGGTTTAAGGAAGTAAAAAAAGTACTTCCTGAAAGTCCAGCTGTTTTAATTGGAAACAAAGTTGATTTAGAAAGCGAGAGAGAAGTGAGTGACGACATTGGACAAAGATTCGCAGATAAAATGCATGCTCAATATTTCCCCACATCAGCAGTCAATAATAAAGGTGTTGTAGTGGCATTTGCCTCGGCAATAAGGCGTGCTGTATCGTATCGTGATCAAAGCTAATGAACATACCGCGTACCCTACTCACTGCAATTGTTGAATCAAACTCGCAATGCGGGAGTTAATATCTTTAAGCATGTTTGAACTCAAAAGATCTATATAAGAAATATGCTGCCTATCTTGATTCGAGTAGTACTTCCAATTGGCTGGATAGGGGTCACATATGAGTCCACTTTTTGCTAGTTTTTTCGTTAAATGACTAATGGCTTTTACAAGAGTTAGATCTTCTTTTATTGTATCACCTTGGACTTCCTCGACAATTAATATGGGATATTCCTTGTCAAAAGCCTCAATTTTCGCAATTCCAATTACTTTCGGCGTTATAAAGCGATACTCTTTCAATTCTGGTTCTAAATTGATCTTTTTAATAGTAGTTAGGAAATCACTAATACAAAAATAATGGATAAGCAATTGAGTTAAATGACGAGAATAATAGGGCTTATACATCAATCTCCCTACTTGCTCAGAAGGAAAACTCCACCCAAACAGGACGCTGGATCCTCCTGCATAAAATTGAGTTCCGATTAGCTTTTTTCCGAGTTTTTCTTTGATTAATTCAATTTTCTTAGGCCCTAGAAATTGACCTCTCGAGAATTGGACAACACTCTCAACTAATTCTAGGTTTTTTTGGAGAGCATAATATGAATAATTTTTCTTAAATTCAGGAAATATACTAAATGTAGGGGGACTCATTATGCCCAAAGACCTATACCCAGTCTGCTGAATCAATCTTTGTCGGAAGATACGTTCCAGTCATATATCGCCAATTTTTACTAGCTAACGCTTGAATTTCGGCTTTTTGTTTAGTGTTTTTCATTATGAGAATCTGTTTTTCCCACTCAGGACGTGATTTGACGAAATCTTCTTTTAGCAAATCATCTGCACGTTTCATATCGTTATCTGTCATCTTGATTAATACTGATTTGGGAATTTGGTATTCCTCAATATCAGAGGGTAACAAACCTAACCAACGAATATCAGGAACAGCCAACTCAACACTCTCGAAACTTAAGGCCTTGCTTCCTATTGAATATACTCTCAAAATATCTAATCCATACGGATCAGCATCTAAGAATCCTAAAATTGGAATTTTTAAATCTTGATACATCTTTTTTATAAATAAACGTGTAGCCATATCAGGCTGTCCTGAAGCAGTAATTAGAATGCAGGGAATATAATTAAAGAACTTATCCTCTGCTAAGTCTTGGAATACAGCGTCTTTTTCTATTACAAGCATGAATTCTGCATCACTGTCGAAATTTTCTACTTGATCAAGCATAGGCGTTATGGCATGACCACCCAATCCCTTTGTACAATCAATACGGTCTCCTCCCTCAGTGAAAGAAAGTCTTCCAATAACTTTGCCTTTCGCTGTAGCTATAACATTCAATGAATTCCTTGATACACGTAATAACGCCCCCAAATCCTCGATTAATCCATCAGAAACTCTTTGATTTCCAAAAAGATTTACATCACGATAAAACAAATGTCTTTTAGTTGCATGCTTTTCAGTTGAAAGTATTTCAGTTACATATCTCATTAAACCAGTTAATTGGACAACACTTTGCACACTGCTCAAATGACGGAACTGCCTGTCAACAACATTGCTCCCTAAAAGAACCATTCTAGAATTATTATCATAACCAACATTTTCAGAGCTTCGGGAGGGTATCCGAAAAGCTGCGTTTCGTGGATCCTCTGCAATTTCATCTAGAAATTCTAATGCAACTCTATTTAATCGAGATCTTGTTTCCTCTGCAGATACATTGTCTACTTTCAAGATAGACACGGGAAGATCAACATCTGAATCGCTAACATCTTCTCTTATTTTTTTTAGACCAGCCAAGTTAATATTCCTACGAATCTGGAGTACAACATCTCCTTGATCAGTCATTTCCCATAATTTTGATAAATTCTTTTTCGTCAAAGCTTCAAAGGATTTTGCTTTTTTCAAACCATAGAATATCTTCATTTTTTCTGACTTGAGTCCAAGTGCAGTTTTTATTAGACCAATAACTCCTTGTATTGTATCTTTCTCTTCCATTTTCACTTTAATGACTTTATTCGTAAAAGAATAATCTTCCAGGACAATAGTATGTTGTTTCTTTTCAGACATGATTAAGTTCCTCCCATATAGGAATCCAACTGACCCAGGACATCCGTTTTTCTTCGTAATCTAATATTAGCCCGAATTTTTTTGACTTTTGCTGCAGAAAGACCGTGGGTTTTTCTTAATGATTCTTCAGGCCAATAAATGAAATCAATAATTCTAGTAACCCCATTTTTGACTAATTCTTGGGCAGATGGTATAGGTAACTCAGCTAATTTTACAACAGGCATTTCTAAGTCAGATATACAAGCTTTTAGTAATTTTTTTGGTACTAGCTCATCAGGGATTAAATCTGCATACCTTTTACCATAAAAGTATAGATCTTCAATATTAGTTATACCAAATTCATGTAATGGCTCATGATATTGCTCTGAAACGCGTACAAAATTCTGGATGGGAGTTCCTAAATTTTTCTTACGTTTCAATTCAGAAAGATTGACCTTTCGGTATTTAGAAATTTCATATCTTTTAACTTCAAGTATCTCTGCCAATTCATCTTTATTCCAGAATAAAAATTCAATAATTGATGTTAAACCCACATTAAACAAGAGGGGAATCTTTTCGGGAAAAGTCTCCTTTACAAGAGGTAAAACAGCTACTGGCTTTTCAAGGACTCGCTTAACTCCATCTATCGCTGGTATTAGTGATTTCGGACACCGATCGGAGTCTAATCTAAAATATAAATCGATTACATTATCAATACCAAGTTCTTGTATTTTTGTTAGCTGATTGGGAGTAAAAGCCCGTAACGAAGAGAGTTTTACTCTAAATTCTGATTCGGTTTTCTTATGGGTTAGGATATCAACAAGATTAACGGAGTTTCTAGCGAATTCGTAAGTTTCCTCGGATATGATACCAGTAGGATCCTCTAATTGAGAGAATTCCGTTTGAATCAAATTATAAACAGAGGTAATCCCATTAAACGCGAGTGGTACGACATAGGCGGAGGGAACTAAAGAATAATAGGCAAGAGAAGAGTTTAACGCGTCACGTAGATTATTCAATCTAGATTTAAACTGATCAGAAGCGTTCACTGTTTCAATTTCAATAAACAGCAGATCTTCAAGTGTATTAACTTTAAAAGACGCTAATTCATCAAAATCAATGAATCCAGATTCAATAACACTAGACACTGTTATCTCTGTATCAACTGCCTTACCTGCTAATTTAAAGTTGAATCTTTGTTTAAATTTATTTATTTCATGATTATTCATTTTTAATATGGTTGATAATCCATCATTTGGAGCGGAAAACCAAGATCCAAGAGTAGTGATACCAGAGTTTGAAATCTTTCGTAAATCTGCTACTTGAAAATCCTCTGATAGTCTATTTATTGGACCATCAAGTATGTGTAGAAATTCAGCTATACCATCCAGCTTTACAACATCAGCACTGAAAAGAATTAAAGATTGTAAGGAAGTTATATCTTTGGCCGATAACTTCTCAATAGTTTGAGGAGGCAGGTATTCTGATAATTTTGTCAAATGGATTGCCTCTTCCTCTAGTTTTTTCATCAGAGAAGAAAAAGTGATCTCATTGGAAACAGATCTGATTTTAGGAAAGGACGCTGATACCAGGGTTGCCAAATCTCGATGGCTGAGCTTTATGAAATCTCCCACACGCAGTATCGAATTATCTCGCAATGGGAGGAACCAATCTATTGGAAGGGAGGGAATAAAGCTAATCGGTATAGATAGTAGCTGACTGAGTTCATTGAAGTTTAAGGTTTTTAATTCTGAATAAAGTAATTCTGGTGATTGTTCTAGGATATTTGTTAGTTTTTCAGGATCAGTAGAATATACATCTCGGATAGAGTCAATCTTCTTCTGCTTTAGTTTTTTAACGGCTTCCTTATCAGCACCTAGTATTAGATAAAGTGGAGTAGCTATTATCGTGAATAATTCAGTCCATAATTCGGTAGTTACACGAATTTTCTTTTCCTTTTGCTTTTTAAGAAATAGATTTTCATCAGTTGAGATTAATAGCTCATAGACAGTCTTTAGATTTTGTTCATTGATCTTTTTCAAATAATCGGGTGGAAAATTTATTCTTTCGATTGAAAGATTCTTCAGTAGGCTAATTGCTTCATTAATGCGAATAGATTCTTGAATCTTCTTAATTCTATCGCCTTCGATGCCAGTTTTTTTGTTAAGTTCCTCCCATGGATCTATCATTAAATCAAATATCGTAAAAACATTTTTTTGATGAAAAGTCTTTATCTCAGACGTAGTAATTATAGTACTAGTCTCAATAGGCATTTCCAGAATTAATCGTGCATCCAATATGGTCTGCCACTCTAAATCACTTTCTTCAATAGTTTTAGGAGTTGCGGTATAATAAAGATCGGCTAAACTTTCGATTCCATATCGGGAGAATTTCCTTACAGTGTTTTTATCGAATAATGAAATTTTGGTTAAGGGGATCATTTTTTCTTCCTTGATAGTCTTGATATTTGTAAAATTCAATTTTTGCTTCATCGTTTTTAGCAGTTCGGGTTCTATCTCAATTGTATTCGTAAGTTGTTCATCTGATGTAGTCAAAAAGTCATAAATTGAGATTATATTTTCTTCGGCCAGAGCACGATTTTGTTTTCTAGTTAAACCCTCAATAATAGAGGCAGAAGTTTCTGTTGATTCTCTCAATCGCAAGAGATTCACTTTTTGACGGAGGTTCTCAACGTTTTCTGGTGGAGTATCTAAAACATTTGCTAATTCGTTTGGGGAGGAAATTAAAAATCGCAAAATGGTGTCAAGCCTATAATTTACGAGTTTCTCGATATATTTCGATGGGATGATCCCATTTAGGTAGGTTACAGGTAGATCAAGTGATTCAACACTTTTCTTTACATAGGCAAAATCTAGGTCATCCTCTTCGTCTAACATCTCTTCATTGGCACTATAATACAAATCCTCGACGGTTTCAATACCATAATTTGTCAATGTGGAAATCGTCTTGCGATTATACCCAGCAACATGTTCCAAAGGCATTCCATGTTCTTTAATTGCGACAGCTTGTTTAAGTTCATCTATTCGTTTTAATGATATGTTAAGGATTGATTTAAGTTCATTCTGAGGCCAGTAAATCAGTTTAATGATTTGGTCAATACCATTATTCGCTAAACTTTCCAATCCATCATGAGACACTCGAATCTGGGACTTATCTGTACTCGCCTGTAATTGAATCATAGCAATTGGAGTCTCAAGAATCCTTTGATATCGTTCAATTTTTTTCCACTTAACGCCCATAACTCCAAATGTTTGCTTATCTGCACAAAAATATATACTTTCGACAGTGGAATACCCACGTGATTTTAACGTCTTCATTTCTCCTGCAGTTAATACTCCAAGATCGATCAAATCCATTCCATCAGTAAATTTTGGAATATTCCTTGTTAATTCTAGTACATACTCTCTATCGCGTCCTAAAATACCTGCTATTTCGTCTGGTGACCATGTTAAAAAGTCGATGAATGATTTTATTCCACCACTTCTTAAACTATTTACCCACCTTGGTCTAATATGAGATAATCTCGTAATAGGAGTGTTAAATAGCTCTATCAACTTGTTAGTTTCTTTTTGAGTAAGTTTTAGATTCTTAATTATCTCATTTTCATACGGGAGATTGTAATAAAGTTCTTGAACACTTATGTCAGAATTGAGAAGTTTAGTCCAAGAATTTTGTTCCAAGTTGTTTTTCAATACGGAAATTGGCCTTTTCTTTAAGGAAATCTGCTTCTGAATTCCCTCAAAGGTAATTTTACTCTTAATGTCTTCAATTATTTTATAGGAAATTCCTGATTTTCTATGTAAATCATAATCAGGCCAGATTAGAAAATTTATTACTTTAGATATTCCTAAATGATGAAGTAATGCGAAATATTTACTTGGGATTGGTAAATAACATATTGGTACATTTAACTGGTCCAATATTCCCACAAGCTTATCAGACAAGGATTTAGGCTTGATTTTCTCCTGTGAAATAACAGAAATTAACTCTTCAAGACATAAAATGTCTAATGATTCCAACTTTCCGACTGTTGCATTATCAATCAATGTAATAGGGGTTCCATAAGTTCTCTTTATTGTTTCCAAAACCATTGAGTCCATTCCTTTTATTGCACGTAACTCTTCGGTTGGATGGCTAATGAAATCATAAATAGTTGAAATCCCTTTGTTGAGGAGAGTTTTTTCTAATTCTAAATCAAGCCAATAAGCTTGTTTTATTGGGACAGGGTCGAACGTAGCATTAATTTCATCTAGAATTTCATCCTGTTTGATTAATATTAGGGCATCTATAAGTCCCCGGACAATAAGTAGATCCTTTTCAGTTGTTAAGAGAAAATCGATAAAACCGTGAACCTCTAATCTTTCCAAATCGGATAACATTGAATTTGAAATTCCGGGTATTTTAAATAATGATGTGTTATCATTGTAAGACTGTAATGCTTCCTTTAAATTGTGTTTGGATTTAAATATCAAATTATCGATCAATTCATTTAAATCAGCTAACTTCTCAGAAGGGGAATTGAGGAAATCTTTGATCTTCGATATTTTCCTTCCTCTTAACTTAGGCGTTACTCGGTAATCCATCCAGTCAAACGTTGATGCTCCAATGACTTTTTCTGGATCAATATACTCTCCTTTCACTCCTTCTCGAATTTCTTCTTTTGCACTTTCAATTAAACGAATCGCCAATTTTGGCATAGAAGATATTTTCTCTGGGAAAGCAACAAAGAATTCCAAGATATTGGTTATTTTTGCACTTCTGAGGACTTTTTCAATGTCTCCAGTTAACCAGGGAAATAATTCTAAATTAAATGCGTCTTCAGAGCTAGAATTCAAAAAATCAGTAATTGTATTCAGTTTTGTTTCGTAAATGAGTTTTTCTGGAAAATCATCTACCTCTCGGAGCTGGGAAGAAGGAGTAGAAAAAAAATCAAAGGCATTTACAATCCATCTTTTATTTAATGACTTATGGATAGTATTACTACCTCTATATTTTGAAAAATCTCTCTCAATTTCTTTGGAAAAGAATTCGAAATCCCGAACTATTGGGGAACGATGAGTTTGTTCTTGTTTTGTAACAGTTTTTCTGATAATTGCATCTATCCTTTCGACAGTCATCCCTGTTATGCTGTTCAATTCAACAGCAGGAGTTCGTAAAAATTGGTATATTGTCTGGATGTTATTTTCAACAAGCTTCAAGTGGATATCCATTGGTAACCATTCGCCGATTGTGGAAATCTGTGGGCTAGGAGGATATGATCTTCTAACTAATCGTGGAATAGCGGAAGCCAGCGCTTTTTGTAATTTTGATATTTCCTCTCCTGAGGTCAATAGATAAGGTGAGTTTTCAGCGGTTAAAATGTGAGAAAGGTTTTGTATTACTCTTGGTGCTGCACTTTCAAACCTTGATTGACGTTGTCTCTCTCTTCTTTCACGTTCAGCTCTTCCTAGATGTTGTCCAAGTCCTCGTGCTAATTTCTTCAATACACGATTAACTTGATTTCTTAATTCATCAACATCAGCAATGTACTCCTTACTGGTCTCGGGGAACGGGATTTTTGAGGATACAACCGAAACAACAATTGCAATGGGTGCTTTATTGATATTAATCTTATAATTCTTCCAATTCATCTTTTGGACGCATTTTGAAATCATATCGTTTCCTGCACCAAAGAGTAATGGGATTCGGTTGGCAAATCTATAAATTTTCGGATTAGCCCCTCTAGAACCGTCTTCTTTCGATAGGTTTGGACCACCATATGCTAATGCGGCTTCAACTATAAAAGGATGTCCACTGTATGCTGAAATTTCACCAGATGTTGCTTTTACAAATTGAGGTGACAATTCCTTACTAATACCTTTTTCAAGGAGTTCCCACCCAAGAGGTGATAATGAATCTCCACTAGGCCGTTTGAATGGAAAATATTTCTTTTCTTTTTTCTTGGTTTTATCTCGTTCGGGTACAGTAAACCCTTCATGGACAATTCTCCGAATGGCAGTAGCACTAAGTTTCTTGGGGTCAGTTTGATGATCAATATTAACAAAATCAAGGAAGTCCCTCGCGGTTTTAGGACCAATACCTTGGAAATGTTCCTGGAGAAAAATCTCCATCGTATCACTGCTCGTAACACTCAGTTCCCTCTTAAATTGAGTAATATCTGTACCCCAAGGATGAACTTTGGCAATTCGAGGATATGATGGCATCTCCTCCACTACACGTTCTAGTTCAATAGGAGAATCAGAATCAGGATATTGGATGAATAAACTAGCATAAGGAGTGATCATTGCTAATTGGGAAAAATAATCATAAATATAGCGAGAGGCAAGGTTCCAAGCTCCAGTAAAGGTAACAGAAACTTCAGTACCTGATTCAACAATTGCTTCCGCTGTATCCTGAGGAATTTCCCGCTGAGCGAGGATTATTGGTTCATTTTCCGCAAGATTGATCATCAATTCGTGATAGCTTGTAAAATCTTCATTTATGTACTTCGATTTAATTATTAGAGGTAAATCCACAGATGACATTGCATTTAAGAGGACCATTTTTGCCCCTAAACCAAATCTACCGCGGGATTGTCGAGCTCCATAGTTACTTCCAGTTAGAACACGGCCAAATAGAGGTGGTACAAATTCGGACTGAATTCCACTTCCATTATCTTTTACCGTCAACCGTAAGAAATCAAGTTTCTCAGATGACTCGAACGAACTTATGTTTAGTAATTTTGCTATCTCTTCTTTTTGCAATTTCTTGATGGTTACATGGAGCTCTGGTAAATGACCCATTCTTTCTGCTGCATCTAACCCATTTTCCACTAATTCACGAACACTAGTAAAAACAACCCTCATACTATTATCGAAACCTGCTATAGCTTTATTATCTTGAAAAAAATCAGCTGCAGATCTTCTTACAACTTTTTCACGAGTAATGTTCTTTTTAGATGGTTTTGAAGCATCAGTCATTCAATCATCTCCCTTACTAGCACTTCCACCAGCAATTAAGGCAACTGAAGAAATTTTTACTCCACTATCTCTCTCCAAACGCATCAGAGTGACTCCAGATGTTGCACGACCAATCACTCGGATATCTTTCATTTGCATTTGTATTAACTTTCCATCATTCGCAACCATCAGAAGTAAATGTTCTTCAGTGACACTTTTTACAGCAATCACATCACCATTTCTTTGGGTTACTTTGATATTGATAACTCCTTTTCCATTTCGTCTTGTAATCCGATACTTGTCAAAAGTTGATCGTTTACCGTAACCATTCTCACAAACAGTTAGGAGAGTCATTTTTTCGTCAACAATAGCCAAATCAACAACAGAATCGTCCGAATTGAGACGAATTCCCATCACACCCAAGCTACTTCTACCCACAACTCGTACATCAGATTCTTTGAAACGAATCGCTTTACCCTTCTTGGTAGCTAAGATAATGCCTTTTGTACCATCAGTAATTTTAGCTCCAATTATCATATCATCATCACGTAATTTTTGCGCAATGATTCCAGTAGTACGGATGTTTTCATAATCAGTTAAGGACGATTTCTTTATTAATCCATTTTTTGTTGCTAAGACTAGAAAATGATCTGGATTGAAATCTCTAACACGAATAACAGAGACAATCTTATCGGTTCTATCCATCCGTAGAAGATTGACTATATTCAGTCCTTTCGTAACGCGTTGTTTAGAGATCGGAATTTCGAATCCACGAACGCGGTAGACTCGTCCTTGAACTGTGAAAAATAAGATAGTGTCGTGAGTCGAGGCTACTATCATTTCTTGTAGGAAATCATCTCTACCGATTTCCATTGATTTAATCCCTTTACCCCCACGATGCTGGGAATTATACACATCAGTAGAAATCGATTTAATATAGCCATTAGATGTTAGAGTGATAACAATATCCTCTTTTGTGATGAAATCTTCCTCAGTTTTATCAGTCCAATTTTCATAGCTATCCGAATCATCAAGGACGATACGTGTTCTTCTGGGATCTCCATATTTAGATTTTATTTCATCAATTTCACTAATAATTATTCCTATGATACGTTGTTCACTCCCCAATATATCTTCATAATCTTTAATCGCTTCGAGTATTTCTTTGTACTCTTGGAGTATTTTGTCTCTGTCAAAACGTGTTAAACTTCTGAGTGGTAAAGCGAGAATATCTTTAGCTTGGATTTCACTAAGAGGAAAATTGCTTATTAACGCGGATTGGGCTTCAGACCCATTACTTGACCCTCTAATAATCTTTATTACTTCATCAAGATTTTCGACAACGATCTTTCTCCCTTCTAATATATGGGCTCTTTCACGAGCTTTTTTCAGATCAAATTCCGTTCTACGCACGACTATCTCATGTCGGTGATCGATGAATTGAGTTAGTAAATCTTTCAAATTAAGATTTTTCGGACGAATTTTGACCTCATCCCCCACTTTAGCATCTACTAAAACCATATTCTTAATGGAATATGAAGTTTGCATAGGAGTGAATTTGTATAAGCGATTCAAAACAACTTCTAAGTTGGCAGATTGTTTTAGATTGATAACTATTCTCGTTCCGCGTATAATGTTGGATTCATTCTTAACACTCCCTATCTCTGGAAATTTTCCTGCTTCTTTCATTCTCTCGATTATATCCACTAAACCACGATGTTCTATTGTATCTTGTCGCTTTACAAGATATGGTACCTCTGTTATTATTATTCTTGTCCTATTTTTTTTCTCTTCAATTTCATATTTTGCTCGTAGGATTACATTACCTGTACCAGTATGGTAAGCTCGCTTTATTCCTTTCGTGCCGAAAATTACTGCTCCTGTGGGAAAATCTGGCCCTGGAATATATTTCATTAATTCTGTTATGGTAATTTCAGGATTTGCAATTACAGCTTTTACTCCATCTAAGACTTCCCCTAAATTGTGAGGGGGCATAGAAGTTGCCATACCTACAGCTATTCCCATAACTCCATTTATAAGAAGATTAGGGATTTTTGCAGGTAGAATAACTGGTTCTTGATCTAAACCATCAAAGTTGTCTACAAGATCAACTGTATTTTTGTTAATGTCCATAAGAAGTTCATTGGAGATTTCAGCCATTCTGGCTTCAGTATATCGCTGAGCTGCGGCTGGTTGTCCATCCATACTTCCAAAATTTCCTTGACCTTGAATTAAAGGATATCTAAGAGAAAAAGGTTGTGCTAATCGTACCAACGCATTATAAACTGCATCTCCTCCATGAGGATGATATTTTGCACTAGTTTCTCCAATAGTCCTTGCACATTTTCTTGGTGGACGATTATGAACTAATCCCAAATTATGCATCGCCCATAAAATACGCCTATGAACAGGTTTCAATCCATCTCGCACGTGGGGAAGTGCTCTACTTGTTATTACAGACATGGAGTACTCTAAATAGCTTTTTGCCATGGTTTTTTCAATAGGAGTGATCCTGATATTACTACTCATCTTAAATTCATCCCTCAATTCATTAAATATCTAAATTTTCAACTTCTAACGCGTGAGTTTCAATAAACTCACGTCTAGGTGCCACTTCTTCACCCATCAATGTGACAAACATTCGTTCCGCATCAATTAGGTTCTTTCGAGTCACTTGAAGCAGTGTTCGCTTCTCTGGATCCATTACTGTCTCACGAAGCTGAATCGGGTTCATCTCCCCAAGCCCTTTAAATCGGCTTATTTCTGTTTTTCCTCCCCACTCTTGAATGGTTTCGTCCCTTTCTTGCTCGGAAAGAACGTATAATTCCTTGTTCCCCTTTTTAACCCGAAATAAGGGAGGTTGTGCAATATAAAGATAGCCCTCATCAATTAATTCGGGCATATATCTAAAAAAGAAAGTTAATAGAAGACATACGATATGATGACCATCGATATCTGCATCCATCAATAAAATAATTTTATGATAGCGAACTTTCTCTATTTTGAAGTGTTCTTTATAACTCGCTCCGATTGCACGAATAATTTCAAGAATTTCCTTGTTTTTCATTGCTTTTTCTAATCGTGCCTTTTCTACATTGATAACTTTACCTCGTAACGGTAAAATAGCTTGAAATTCACTAAATCGACCTTCAATTGCACTACCACCTGCTGAATCTCCTTCAACCAAAAATAGCTCTCGTTTAGAAGGATCAGAAACTGCGCAATCCACTAATTTCCCCGACCCTTTTCCCTGTGTTTTCCTTACTGCTTCTCTGATTTGTCGAAACTTCATTCGTAACGTAGCAGCTGCTTCACATTTCTCTATGATACTCCTAGAACTCTCGGGGTGTTCATCAAGAAATCTAAGTATGTTCTCATACACACAGCTCTCTACAACTCCCTTTACTTCACTATTTCCTAATTTACTTTTGGTTTGTCCTTCAAATTGAGGATTCATGATTTTAACTGATACGACTGCAACAAGTCCTTCACGAACGTCATTTCCAGTAAAAATTGACCTCTTTTCTTTTAATCCCTTTTTCAAATGTGTATTGCGTATTAATTGCTCATTTTTCAAAACGTATGCATTTAAAGCTCGTGTTAATCCTGACTTAAAACCAGATAAATGTGTTCCCCCATGTCTTGTGTTAATATTATTTGTAAAGGTATTAATTAAATCTCTCTCTGAACGATCATAAGCTAGGGCAACTTCTACTTGCATTTTCTCAATATTCACATCAAAATAGGGAATATCATCATGAACGCGAGTTGTAGCAAGCTGATCTACATAAGCTTTTATTCCTCCATCAAAATGATAAATCCATTTGTTTAAAGGTGTCTCATGATCTACATCCTCTGATTCTTCTAAAAGTGATTGAGATTCATCTGATTCTAAATCGATCTGTGATTCGGAAATAGGAAGTTCCTGTTTCCTTTCATCAATAAGTGTAATTGTAAGCCCTTTATTTAAAAAAGCTAACTCCCTTAAGCGATTTCGGATTGTAACAACATCTACTTGGGTTACTTCGAAAATTTCAGGATCAGGAATGAATGTAATATGGGTTCCACTCTCATATTCCCATTCCTCTTCCACAGTAATCACTCCATGGGAAATGGTTTCTCCCCTAACATACTCTTGCATCTGAACAGAATTATTTCTCTTGACTTTGACTTGCATCCAGCGTGATAGCGCGTTTACAACAGCAATCCCGACCCCATGAAGTCCACCACTAACTTTGTACGACTCGTGGTCAAATTTCCCTCCAGAATGTAATCGTGTGGTCACTAGTTCTAATGAAGAGATATTGTAATCAGGATGGATTTCCGTAGGGATTCCCCTACCATTATCTTGGACCGTTATTGATTCTTGTCCATGTTCTGTTTGACTTAATATCACAGTAATATTATCACAGACATCAGCCATGGCTTCATCGACTGAATTATCCACAATTTCCCAAACGAGATGATGAAGCCCGTTTTCATCTATACTTCCAATATACATAGCAGGACGGCGACGAACCGCTTCAAGGCCTTCTAGAACCTGTATACTACTTGCACCATATTCACTTGACAAAATTTAACACCGATGGTCCCGAAAAAGAATACATCTCACAATTTCATTGTGTATGAGCATTGAAATGAGTAAAAATTATATTTAACTCAATTATTCTATGAAGAACTTCCTATTTAAATCTTCTTATAAGAATTCATCCCTTTTTTTGGCAAATTACTTAGGTTTAAATTTCGTAAAACCGAATTTACTGATTTGCGCCTTAACAAATGAGAAATAAACAACAGAAATGTATACAGGAGTTAAAAAATAGATTATTGTCCGAGATATAGTCTGGTGCATAAAGATTCATCAAGATTTGCCATTTTCAACTCTTCACACGTCTTTTCAATTTCATATTTGACTCGAATATTTCTAACTTTTAACCCTGTTTCTGAGACTTCTACAGTGCAATAACTAGCATCTGGATTCTCATCTCTAGGTTGACCTACACTACCAGGATTAATCACACAACGATTATCTTTTTTATAGTTAAACGCCCAATGTGTATGTCCCATTGCCACGAGATTCCATTGATCAAGCCATGTATCTAGCATAGCCTTCTGATCATCCAACGGCTCATCAATCCAATAAGGAAACAAGAAATACTCCCATTTCTTTTCAGGAGTCCCATGTACAAAAAGAAATTCATTATTAGTGGTAGATAAGGTTTTTTTTGTTCTCAATTTTCTTAAAAATTGAAACTGTTCCTTGTTGTTTTCTTCAAGCAAAATTTTCCGAGTCCATCTTAGTGACCGGATTGCTGTCTCATTAAACCACTTGACTCTTCTCTCGAAATTAATCGCGGTCACGACTGAATCATGATTTCCCTTAATAACAATATCACATCGATTTTTAATTATATCAATACATTCAATTGGTTTTGCATAATACCCCACAATGTCTCCCAAACACACAATGTGATCCAACTTACCTTGGTGTCTAATACTTTTGAAAACAGATTTTAAAGCTTCTAAGTTCCCGTGAATGTCTGAAATAATTGCTATTTTCAAGGTTTTTGACTCAGATAAGTCATATCTAGGTTAACTGTCACGATCACGAAGAGATTGCACTAATTCCTCTTTTTGAGATTCAAGCGTTGATATTCTTTCATCTTGTGTCTTTATTTTTTCCGAAAGCTGCTTTTTATCCAAGGTGAGAAGATCGACCTCACGTTGTAATGAAACAAGACGATTTTCATTAGTTTGTTTCTGGGATTCAAATTCTAACTTCTGATCACTTAGTTTTTTCTGTAGCTCAGAAATTTTGTTGCCTAAATCGTCATATTTTCTTTGAATCTCATCAACTTGTTGTTTAAATGCATTTCTTTCCTTTATTAATGTATCCAACTGAGAAATCAAAGGTTCTACCTTTTTAAAGGCTTCTTGAACATTTGTTCTAATCGAGCTAATTTCTGTGTTTACATCGTCAAATGAATTGGTCATCTCAACCACCTTAGACTTAAAATGAATTGAAGTATTTGATACAGGATTTTTGTACTTTTCAGTTTTTCCTTTCATTTGGGATAGACTAGGACTAGAATCACGACCATACTTCACATCAGGGCATATGTTTTATCACATTTTCTTCAATTCTACTTTAGATGATGTTATGATGTGGGAAAGAATGATTGGGAAAAAAATTTGTAGGAAAATTTGAAGAAACTTTGAGCTAAGAATTTTAACCTCAAAACACATAATTTTTATTACTCGAATCGGGTCTAGTTCTTGTTTGTTAAATAGTCCAGAGTGGTTAATTCCACAAAAAAATGAGTCCTAACTGATTCAATGTAGATTATAACTGATACAGATGTGAAATTTGTGAAGTTAATTAGCTTTAAAGCTCCTAAATCATTCCTAGAAGATTTAGATGAATTAGTTAGAGGAGGAGTGTACAGTTCTCGTTCTGAAGCGATACGAACAGCTATTAGAGATCTTCTCAAACACGAGCTTGAATGGAGAGATGGGAAACCACCCTCATCTTTAAAATTTGAGGAATAAATCATTATTAGGTGAAATTATGTCTACAACTCAAACTGATGCGCAATCTCCACCCATCCCAGCAAAAAAGAGGACAATCGGCGATAATTTACGCCAATTGAAATTTAATTTAACCGCAGTTCGGGGAGACCTAAAATATCTCTTCCGGGTTGTATTAAGGGAATTGCGATATTTTATACCCTTAGGTGACCTTCTCATTTTATTTTCTATGATAATATTGATTGTTATAGTTGTTATGGGTTCAGTATTTTATGCTTTCCCATTTATTCTATCCATGCTAATTAATCCCGCTTTTGGAGAAAATATACAATCAGGGATGTTCACGTGGTGGGATAATAATTTTGATTTTCGTATTATTGCTTCAATTATTGGAGTAGTGACTATCGTAGTTCGATTAATGATTCAATCTCCGATTAATAAATACCGAGATAAAGTCAATGCCCGTAAAGATATTACGTACATTTTCGGTAGCTCTAAACCAGCGGAGCAATTTCTCTTTGAGATGGTTCATAGATATGGTTATGAAGAGCGAGTCTCTTTAATCGCTGACTCAGATTTATTATGGATACGGAAATTAAAAGCTTTTATTGATGTATATGTAGTCGAGGATATGAAGGAATTTGAGAAACCAAATTTATATGAAATCATCGGGTTCAAAAATGCCACTCGTATCATGATTTTGACAGAGAGCATAGAATTGAACCAAAATATTCTAACAAACCTACGACAAGTAAGGCCAGATGTAGAGATAATTTTGCTTTCACAATTTGCTCCAAATTTTGTTTTTAGTGATTTAGTCAAAGATGAAAATTTAATATTGATAGAAGATCTGGATGTAACCGTACAAGGCCTAGTATTATCCCTAAGTCTCGATTTTGATTTTCCTCAGACTTCAGAATTAGATGTACCAAGAAATTACGTTGGAAAATCTGGGGATACAATGAGTTTCGACATTCCTAAACTAGAAGTTATCCTCATCAAACGTGGAGATGAATTGCTTCCCTCTACCGAAAAAATGCTTCCAGATGATAGAATAGTGGTTTACTATTACAGCAATTTCGATATGAAACGTACAAACAGAGTTGTAACAGAACTTCCCCATAAAAAGAAGAAGAAAAAGCAAGGAAAAAAGTTAACGAAAGAAAAAACCGAGTCTAGCACCACTGAAGACTTAAGTGAGGAAAGGATCGATGCTTATGACACTGATCAATCCATATCAGATCAAATAGAAGAGGAGGAATCATAATGGGGTTTTTCAAAAAGAGACGAGTTCGGAAGTTTGCGGAAAAAGCAGTTGAACAACAAAGTGATTTTTACGTTTTTGGAAGTAATGATTTCACAGAAGCCTTTATTGATCAATTAATTCAGATCGGAGCTGAAAGTAAAGTTTCTCTAATATCTGATATCAAACTAAACTGGATAGAAGAAGTTAAATCGCATATAAACGTCTTATATGAAGAAACCGCAGAAGAATATGCTAAGAGAAATTTATATGAAACTCTGGGATTTCAAAACGCCAAAAAAGTCATCATTCTCCACGAAGATCCTGTATTAATTCAGAACATTATGTCATATGTCACCGGAAGTGATTTACAGGTTATAATATTGGCCCAATTCGCTCCACCATTTGTTAAATATTTGTCGGGGCAAAAACGGGGTCAGATCATCATTGTAAACAATCTATTTCAAATTGTTAATGAATTATATGCGAGAATGGATTTACCTTTGAGTAGGCCTCCTGTTATTGCAATTCCAGTTCCTCCAAGATTGATTAACTCCTCACTCTCTTCAGTGAATATTCCAAAGGTTCGTATATTACGAATATTGAGAGAAGATTACAAAAAGAAGCTATTGCCAATCGATCTTACCCCTCGAGAGAATGATAAGCTGCTATTATATTTGGAGGATTCCCAAAATTCTTTGAAAAATTTAGTAGACTTTTTAACAAAGAACTGACTATTCTCCTCTTTCTCTTCTTTGGGTTTTTTAGGATTTCATAGCGGATATCAGCTCTCTCCATTCACGATAACATGATAGCATATCAAGTGTTCACCCTCAATTTTCTGCCTGGCGGCTTCCTTAATAAATAAGTCCGATCTTTTCATTATTTCAATATTGTCATTTAATGAAGAAGAAAGAAAAAATGCATGCCTGAATCGAAATTTTTGAAGTTCATCTAGAAATAGGGTGATCGGTAATACCCCACTTGGTCCTCCTGCCCAAGATCTAGTGATTGGAGGACTATATTGATTGTACTCATCATGAGACGTTCGGACATAAGGAGGATTGAAATAGACTACATCTGGATAAAATTTCTTGGGATTAATACAATCAAAAAATCGTGTACAACATAGATAATATTCGTTATTTGGAATCCATTCTTGGATGTTTTCTTTACTTAAAGAAACTGCCATTGGAGATATTTCTGTGCCAAAAAAGCGTAAATGTGGATATTTTAAACTCAAATAGATAAGAATATAGGCTGTTCCTACTCCTACTTCACAAATAACTCCTTGGTGATCTTTTTTGACTTTATACTCAGACAAAAAATCAGATAAAACGTCTGTAAGGAACCAAGTATCCTCACTAGGAGGATAAACATCAGGATTTGACCTTACAGAAAAATCTCTTACCATTTCAGTATCTCAGAACCATACGTAAAACCATGGCATTATTATTTTTCTCTTCATACCATCCCTTTACCGATTTGGTCAAATATTTCTTCAAGTGTTCCTCTTACTCTTGGAGAATATAAATCTGATGAGAAACGAAGAAGGTTCAAATAAAATTCGTTTTGTGCCAAGAGGGAAAACCAACTGAGGGTAATAACTGTCTTCTTCAATGTCCAATCTTTGGTTTCCCAAAAATGCTTCATTGAACTATAATCACATTGAAAGTTGGGTACCACAGTCAAAATCCTGTAGATTTCATTACTGTCCGATTTTTCTGTCTCCACAACGATT
This sequence comes from Candidatus Hodarchaeota archaeon, assembly GCA_016839785.1. Lineage (GTDB taxonomy): Archaea > Asgardarchaeota > Heimdallarchaeia > Hodarchaeales > Hodarchaeaceae > Hodarchaeum. Next base: position 39,806 of record JAEOTQ010000034.1, read on the forward strand.
CGTGTTCCGAAAAGAGTTTTCAATGATTTTACAGCTCTTTCATTTGTAAGATAACCCACTTCAATTGTAGGAATAGGTATATTGTTTTGAATGACTATTTTAACTTCCTGATCGGATTTAAATACTCCTTTTTCTACAAGTCTTCCAGAAGAACTGAAAACATCCGAGAGGAGGTCATAAGCATGTGCTTCTAGCACTTTAGCATAGCTCCGTAAAATATCGGATGTTGGAGAAATTTTAGTGATAGATTCTTTTAAAAAAGGATAATTCTGCTTCGTAACAAGAGCCTCTAAAACATCTGAATGTAAATTACTTGGTAGTGATCTGTATTTTGCATACAAATAGTACTGGCCTACATTTTTGAACTCAAAAAATTGATCTTTTTCAAAGCTTTGTTTGATTGACTTCTGTATGTTCTTCATTGAATTGGAGGAAACCGAAATTAACTTAGCATCTTGATTAGTAAGATTTTTTCTGTTTATATTTAAGAAGTTACATGCTTGCATAAACCTCTTTGATAGCTCTTTTGAAAAACTCTTTAACTGCTTTTCTACTACTGAGGACACATTATTGTAGCTTTTTGTGACAGTAGCCTCCATTCTTTCCGTTATTTTTTGAAATTCTTTTTGAGTCTCAGCGATAAATTTCTGGTTCTTCAATACTTTATTAAATTCTTGTTCCTTTATATTTCCCTTATCAAATTCTTTTGCACCATTTCTGATTTTTCTTAAATTTTCATTTAAACCCGAAATTAATTTATCAAAATCTGAAAGATTTTTTGTAAAAGCTGTATCAACTTCAGATATTGGCTTTGTAGTTAATTTTAAAGAGTGTAAGTTTGCTATTTTAATATTGTATCCTTTGGAAATAATTTTAGGTGCCAAAGACAAATATTTCAAGATATTCTTGATCTCAACATCGAATTCTGATCGAAATGAAGATAATTTGTTCTTTAAAAATGTCTGTTCCTCTGTTAGATTCCTTACATTTGCTTCAATCAAAGACTGCATTAGCTCTTCTATTGTCAGCTGATTGCTCATAATTTTCTCCGAGGTGGAATTATCATCTGCAAATGCCAACGAAAAAGGAATCTTTGTTTTAATGCTTTCTAAATAGGAATAGACCTTGAAAATTCCATGGGAGATATGGAGGTCACGAGCTAAAATATCTAAGTTTGTATTCAGAGTTTCTAGTAAATTTGTTGGATTATCTTCATTGAAAGCTAATTCGGATATTACAGCATTTACACCAAAAGCAAGGGAGGAAAAGAGTGCACGATAGAATGGAAGCACATCACTGGCTTTTTTCACCGTAAAAGTGAGCGGAGATAATTTCGTGCCACTTAATTTGTACTTAGTCATCATTTTTTCGATAGTACTAAAATGAGAGGGTGGAATTTCATCCTTCATGTCAGGTAATACATCTAAAATATCTATTTTAGTTTCATTACTGATTAATTTGAATACAATTTGCATATACTTCCATGCAGAAGGAGTTAAGCCTGCAGAGAATTCATCACAGAAGTATCTTATATAAGGAATTAGTAATTTAGCAAAAATCTCATCATCAATCATCTTTTCCGCTATACGTGAAAGAGTTCCCCCGATGTCATAGTTTTCGTTTATCCGTGTCGTTAGGTTATTGATTTCGGTTTCAAATGACCCAATCTGAGGTTCAGCTAAAAAGAGAATTGGATACTCACTGAGGTATTTGCGAAAGATTGCATCTTCAATCTGAGACCGTAGATTCTTCTTTGTAACTTCATGAAGGGAAAAGTCTTCAAGAAATAAAGTGAGATCGTTTTCTTCGAAATCACGGATTACTTGATGCAATGCTTCATCAAACTTTAAATTGCTTATATTCTTTTCTACATACTTTTTTACTTCTTTAGAGAGAGACCCTGCTTTAGAATACATTACGACTGAATGAGGATATTCACTTACAAGAAATTCTGTTAGTTCCGTAATGAATTGGTCTAGAAATTTCGTTCTATTGATTTGGATTGTTGGTACTACCTCATGGAATTTTCCTTTGAGATTAGAAATTTTTACTAAAGACCTAGAATATTCGTAATCGCTGATAGACTTTTCCATGCTTTCTGTAAGCGATTGACTAAAGAGATTATCATTATGGGGGATTGAGACCTTCTTACGAGCTTTCTTAATACTACTAAGAAAAAAATCTATAACATCTGAGACACTAAATGCTGTAAATTCCTTCTCTGCACGTTCAACAAGATCAGTCTTTAGGGTCTCTTCAGCAAAAATTGTTACTAACTGTTCATAATAATCGACAAGAACTGGCGCTACTGTTACATGTTGACGAGAGATAAGTAGGAACTGGCCAACAAGCTCAAAATTTGAGGTTTTTACCAGAAATCTTCCTGTTTTATTGTTATGGCTACCACCAACGAAACGGCTGGTATCACCACCAATTTCTCCACCCAACATCTGTTGTACAGCTGTTAAACCCCCTGTATACACCTGTTCATCAACAGATTTTAATCCAGGTTGTCCTAAAGAAACTAAGCTTAATCCTGATAGCGAGGCGAGTGAAACCCATGCAACTGGTTGAAAATCAAGATCTGTCAAAATTGTAACACCTTTAGAGATTCAAGAAAGTTTTCGAGGAAGTCAAAAAATCTTGTACTGAATCTGTTAGCAATATTATAAATATAAATCCCGTACCTAATACATAGGTAGAAAAATGAATTTAGTGATATTTTCCCTACTCCAAGAAATCTTTGGTGTAAAGTCGGATGTTTAGAAAGAAACTACGTGAAATGCTCCATCTCATGGGTGTAGTGGATATCGATGACGAAATTCTTGATAATCTTCAAAGACAGCTATTTCAATTTCTCGAATTCGATGATTCTCTCGCTGGGGGGATTACTTTCAAGACAGGAAGTATCATTACCACGTTACAGGTTCAGAATTATCAAGAAATCAAGGAAACTATCTCAAATAAGTACGAGATTGGGGAAGCACCAGGGAAAATGAATTTACGTCTCACTATGTCAAGTTTTTGCCTTTATTTAACTGAGGAAAGAAAATGTCAAATTACAGATGATAAATGCCCCTTTGAAGTCGGAACTCGTTGGTGGGAATGTGAAATTGTTCAAGCCTCTTGTTTACCGACTGATGAAGAGGAATGGAAGTAAACGGTCATTAATCTTCTATTCTTTCTCGGTAGGCCTCGGTAAATCTTGTACTATCGCCTGTAATAATAAAGACATTCCCGAGTTATTCTGAGGGGACATGGTGTAAATTATGAGATTATTCTCGACAACTAAATTTTTTAAATATTTGGGAGGTTTCTCTTTTTCTCCTTTTGATCTATTTCCAACCAGAAGAACCCTTAAGGAAGGATTAGACTCTCGAATAGTTGAAAAAACCTGATTAACATACGTGTGTGACTCTTTATCCTTATAGTCAAAAACCAATACTGTTACTGCTGTATTATGCAGAAAGTCCTTTATTTGGTACTCCAAACTATTAGATACGTCCCAGAATTGGAGATAGTAATTATACTTTTGATATTCTAATTCTAAATTGTAATAGTAAATTCCGAGAGTAGGTACATATTCTGTTTCGACATTTGAAGCAACTAGTCTTCTAATTATCGAGGTTTTTCCTACTCCCTGCTTTCCAAGGAATACAATTTTGTAATATGGATCAAATCCATTTGTTTGTGTCGGGGAAGACAAAAAAATTCACACGCTACTAGAGTATTTCCGATTTAAATAAGATTTGACGTTGATCTGATTTTCTCTCTTCGGTCCACAATTTAAACGGGATAGTTCTGGTTTTTTCACCTTCTCTGATAACAATCCCTTGATATTTCTTCATTATTTGCTTTGATACCCACGAAAATCCTTGAGCTACAATATAAATGCTTGAAATCCCTTTAAATTCATCTAATGTTTGATTCAATATTGGACTTACAATTTTACCTATATCATTAGCATCCACAGTTCCTTGCATGCAGAAAATCCAGATCATCATGCCTTGATGGTCATATGCGATAAGATCAAATGGCCCGGTTTCAACTAATGCTCCAGATGGCTGAATAAAGACAATATCTCCAATATTTTCAGAGTAAACTGTAAATCTTAAAGCAATTCCGCCTTCGATAGAAGGATCTCGTCCAACAAGTATAGCGTAAAGAATTTCAATAAATTTTGGTTGTAAACTGGCAAGCGTAAGTAAAATTTCTTCTCTATCTCCAGACAGGTTTGAGATGATTGTCTCACTTATCCCATACTCCCGTGCGAAATTGCTGATAACCTGTGGTGATAATCCAGATATATGTCGGATTTCATCAATTAATGAACGATGAAAGGTACTTACAGATTTTGTGTCGTATAACATTGATAGAGATTTGAGAGACTCTAGATCTTTTTTAGGAGTAAATCTTTTTTTATAGGAGAGACGACTGGTATGAGACCGATTCTTCAAAGAGAAGCGAGCTTGAAGCATACTGATTTCATCAAGAGATTTCGTAACCAGAGGTGTGCTACAATCTACACAAGAATATGAGATATTATTCGTGGTTGAGTAATGTTGAATAACTCCTACATCACAGAAAAAAGCTTTCCTGCATGTAGAGCAGTAGTTAGCATTGAATTTATCTGATATATCTCGACTTGGCCCCCCCTCAAAGACACACGGTCTACAATTACTATCACAATGAACTTTCAAGGTTCGAACACCTTAACTAACTAGTGGAGGAAGGGTTATTTCGTAATTCTCTCACTACTAGGCTCTTCTAGGTTCTGTTATTTAAAAAGATTGTGATTCAAATATCACCCAATTGATACCTAGCGCAAGTGTAGCTCTTTAGATCATTCTCTGAGGTGCAAAACCCTTTTTATTTACAGGATAAATTTATAATTTCATCAATATTCCTCTCAATTACAGGTATCCCAAGGGATTGATTAAAAATGGAATATATAAAACAAAAACCCCAATACAGTTTTCTAATTCGATTATTAAAAGGAGAAGATATTCTTCTCTCATTACAAAAATTTTGCGAGAAATTTACTGATATAAGTGCTGGATCGATAAAAGGAATTGGTGCTGTATCTCAAGTGAAATATGGGTTTTTTGATGGAGAAAAATATCTGGAGAATGTTCTGGAAGAGAATTTGGAAGTATTATCGATCATTGGTAACATTGCTGAAGGTCAGATCGTCCATCTTCATGGAATATTTGGTAAAGCTGATGGAACATGTATTGGAGGACATATTTTACCAGGGTGTATTATTTCGGTTACCTGTGAACTTACAGTCACGGTGTTCGAACCTAAAGTAATTCGTAAGTTAGATCCCGAAACCAACTTGAAATTACTATCTTTACCAGAAAAAATGTGAAATTTGATCAACCAAAAATAGGAGAAAGCAGGATGAGAGAAATAATTCAAACAGGAAGCGTCGCTGGACCGTATTCTCCAGCAATAGTAGCTACAGGTACAAAATTTATATTTATTTCAGGACAATTAGCCACTGATCTTGATACAAATATCGTAGTCCAAACACAACAGATAATGAAGAAGATTGAAAAATTATTAGAAAACGCAGGATCTTATATGAGTGACATTGTAAAAACAACCATATATCTTACGGATATTGAGGATTTCAAGTCCGTTAATGAGGAATATGCAAAATCTTTCCCAAGTGATCCACCAACACGAGTAACACTACAAGCGGCAGCATTACCATTAAATGCGGGTTTAATGATAGAGGCCATTGCTATTCGTTGAAAAATTGCATTTAGAAGTAAACTAGTCAAATTATATAAAGGATTAATCTTCTAAAGCAATTTATGGAGAATTAGGAATGATTTGCCAATGAGACAAACCATTCCTGCTCTGTAACCTAAAGATAAAAATCTTTAGTAACTCTTAAACCAGAGCTATTAAGAAACGATTCAGGTGGACCCAGAAAATGAATCGTGTATGTTCTTAGATATTAACGTTCTTAAATAAAATGATTGTGGCAAATCAAAAAACTAATATTGTCACCAACTTTTCGTACGATCGGAATTTCACCCAAGGAAGATCGCTTCAACTTTCTAATCATTGTAATTTCACTTCCCCAACTTTTTACTTGCAATATTGGCAGCTATCAGTATCGGATCCCATACTGGAGCAAATGGAGGCGCGTACGCCAAATCCAAAGCCTGAATATCTTCAATTTTCATTTTTGCAGACAGGGCAGTTGCTATAATATCAATTTTTTTTGCTCCTAGGGCAGTACGAGCAGTTATTTCCGATCCCAACAAAAGATGACTTTTTGAGTCAAATACTAAAAGAATAGACATCTTCTTTGTACCCATATAATGAGCAATCTCATTATTTTCGATTAATACAGATTCTGCATCGTATCCCAAATCTGCAGCCTGTTCTAAAGTAATTCCTGTTCTAGCACAAAAAAGGTCAAGAACCTTGAAGATTGACGTTCCAACTATTCCTGGATAAAAATCAACCTCTTTTCCTGCAATTATTGAGCCAGCCAGACGTCCCTGCTTATTTGCTGCAGGAGCTAAAGGATAATAAACATGCTGCTTTAAAATTTGATGGTACGTCGCAATACAATCGCCAGCTGCATAAACATCTGAAATGTTCGTTTTCATATATTCATCTGTTAAGATTGCTCCATTAGATAACATCCTCAGCCCTTTATTCTGAAAAATGTCAGTTGCAGGTGAAACACCAATAGATATTTGCAGTAAATCTGTTTCTAGTGCGGAATCGTCTTCAAGATGAATTTTAATCTTTTTCGCGGTTAGAGCTTCCAGTCGAACTACTTTTTTTCCAAGGATAGGTTTTACTCCATGGGATTTCAGCTCTTTAAGAATATAATCTTGGCTTTGTGATCGGAAAACAAGACGAGGGCCAATTATAGAGATATCATTAATACTTTGTGCTTTATATGCCTCAAGCATCTCTAATCCTATGTAACCTGCTCCGATAATTGCTACAGATTGAATCTTTTGTTCAGGTGACTTTAAAATTGTCCTTAATCTTTCTGCATGACTTAAATTATGCACATAGAAAATTCTCTCATGATCAAGACTTAACTCAGGGAAGGAGGTTGCGTGTGCACCTGTAGCGATAATCAACCTATCATAAGAGCGTTTGAACTCAGATTTTGACTTCTTATTTAAAATCGTTAAAGTTTTTGAACCAAAGTCAATGTTAATTACCTCGTTCATCAAATGAACAGGTATCTTGCGTTTTTTTTCAACTTTTTCAGGTGTAAGTGTAATCAAATTTTCTAGATTTTTCACTTCATCTGAAACGTAATATGGGATACCACAAGATCCATATGATATATACTGATCTTTTTCGTAAACATCTATCATCCAATCTTGATGAATTCTCCGGATAGCACTAGCTGCACTTAAACCAGCTGCATTTCCTCCAATTACGACTATCTCCATCATCTTTCTCTTCTATGGTTCGATTGTGAAATATAAGCGCCTATTATTCTTTCCTTTATTCACAAGTTTTTTTATCTTTATATTGCCAATTTCCTTAAGAGATTTGACATGACAACCACCATCAGGTTGTCTATCAAAATTTTTGATATCTACAATCCTCAATTCCTGAATATTCTTGGGTAAACCCATTGCAAGTTTAGTTAAATCGGGATCTTCCTCAACACTCCTCCTATCAAGAGTGTACACATCTACAGAATAGTCCTTTATTATGATTTTATTGGAATTTTCAACTTCTTGTTCAATCAGTGCACGATCAAAATTTTCAAGGTTAAAATCTATTCTTCCTTGATCTATTGAGATTTCATTGCCTGTAATTTTAGCCTTCAAATTATGATAAAAAGCACCAGACAAAACATGCGCAGCGGTGTGGTATCGCATCAATGTGTAACGCCGTTTCCAGTCAATTTTTCCTATTATTTTATCACCGACTTTTAATCCAGGCTTATCTACTTCATGAGATATTTTGCCACTGAATTTGCCAACATAAACAACATTAAACTCATCATTGTCACGGATAAGTATCCCTTGATCGTTAGCTACTCCCCCAGATTTAGGATAAAAAGCTGTTTGATTAAGCACAATAAATTTATCCTCATTTACAGAAACCACTTCTGCCTCAAACTCTTTTTGAAACATATCCGTGAGATAAATTGCTTCGTCCATTTTAAATTGTTCTCCAGTCAATATATTCTATTTTAATTACAAATACACCGAAATAGACAGACATAGTAATCCTATCCCTACGAGCTTAAAAAATAAATTCCCCCAAAACGAATCCCATCCGAGATTTGTTATTGAAAGATGGAAAAAACCCAGCCAGATGCCACCCGAATTGAATGCATCAACGAATGCGTGAATGAAAAATGCTCCAAATGATGAAATAATAGCAATTTGTAATAATGGAGAATCAGGTAGGTAGAAACATAAGAAAATTGGAAGTCCATACAGTAAATTATGTGACAGCTTACCACGGTGAGGAATAACTTGATTGAATGTATATTTAGCGATTTTCTGATCATAATCAGGTAAACGAGAAAAAAATGGTGCTAAAATAAATGACCCAACTCCCCATAAGCCGAGGGGTACCTGAAGATAAGCCAAAGTAATACTAACAAGTCCTACTCCAAAGAGGGTGTGAGTTAATCCTTTCATTTCAAATCACTTAATTTATAGGAGTATAAAAATATCTCTCTTGTCACAATAATGAGTGAAGTATTTTTGATCACAGAATTTAAATCCTATTTTTTGTAGTGGGACCCGATGACCATTCTGAATGCTCTCTTTTTGAATCGTAAGAATGGAACTTTGGAATTATATGATAATCAAGATCAGCAACTTTTAGTGCTAAGGTTGAATCAACCGTGGCTGTATTTTCCCTTTTCAAAACTAAATTATCTTACTCATATCCGAATTATTAATCCATTTTATCTTGAGGAAGGGGAGTATGAAACTACACCTGATACACTCATAATCATCGATCCTAATATCCTAGTTAACTCACGTGCTATTGCAAGTGCTCATGTCTGTCCTCGACAAAGCTATCTTCAATATATTAGAGGAGATTCAAAACCTTCCCTACCCATGATTCGCGGACTGATTATTCATGACATCTTTTCATTAATCATAACAAAAAATGTCTCAGTAGCTAAAGCTAGTGAACATATACTTGAACAATACTGGTTCCAGCTTTCATATCTAAAAGTTAATTTACGTAAGTTTAAGGAGGAAATACTGCCAATCATTCAGGGATTAGCTCACTCAGCTAAAGAATGGATAAATTCCAATGTAATTCCAGAAATGACTTTCTTATCACCTCTATACGGAATAATGGGCCGCATAGACTTCTGGACCCAAGAAGAATTATTTGAGCTCAAAACTGGCAAGAAAATACCTTCAGTAGAAATTAATACATGGACATCTGATTTGTACCAAACTTTGATATATATGCACGGCTTAAGTAGCTCTTCCAAAAAGGCTGTTAGTAAATCTTATGTCATTTATTCGGGTATAGGAGTTCCTTCCTATAGATCAACCGTTATCGATAATTTATTACTACAAAATATCCATATAGCACGAAATCATTGTTATCTATTCCAATACGAAGATTATATCCCTCCTGTAATTGAAATTTCAGTTTGTAGATATTGTTTTGTCAAAGATCTATGTGAAATGTTTGAAAAATTAGAACTAGAGGCATCACATCTGGCCTACACGTATTTTCAACATTTTATGTTGTTATTACGTCAAGAACATTTGAAAAATAGACAAGATTTTTCATTCCTATGGAAATTAAATCCTAGAGGACGGATTAAACTTGGTAAGGCAATTTCGAATATTTCTCTAGTCAATGTCAATGATGATTCTTACACTTTTACCTGTAATAACCATTCAGAATTGAAACCTGGAGAACCAGTGATATTCAGCAATGGAACTCCAACCTTGGATAAAACAATGATTGCTACAGTTACCGCAATTAGCCAATCGTCAGTCACGGTACGAAGTTATAATAATTTATCTCCATATTCCTTTCTTGATGCTTACTCATCAGATTTTAATTTTCGGAGACTGAACAAAAATGTGTTTGAGCTAGCACTAGGGTCAAAGAAAGGTCATAAAGCCCATAAACTAGTAATTAGGGGTATTAAACCAGGATTTACAAAGAGAGAGAAATTAAAGATCGAAACTGTAGATGATTCTCAACTCCAAGCTATTCAAAAGGCAGTAGAAGCCAATGATTATTGCTTAATTCAGGGACCTGCAGGTACAGGTAAGACATATACTATAACCAAACTAATAGATGAGTTCCGAAAGGAAGGTATGTCGATTCTCCTAACTTCGTACACAAATACAGCTGTAGATAATATCCTAATTAATTACTTAGAAAATACCAGATTCAAGAATGAATTCAATCATATGACAAGGTTGGGGATCGAAGCTTCTGTAAGTTCTGAAATGATACCCTTTCTCTTAAAAAATCAAAATTTATCTTTTGAAGAATTATTAAAAGTCCCTATAATTGCCGCAACCACTAGTACGATAAGTAAAAGCCTATTTGACGACCTTAACTTTGATGTAGTCATCGTTGATGAGGCAACACAAATGGCGGAGCCACATTTATTATCGGCCATAGCCAAGGGAAAAAAATTCATTCTTGTTGGTGATGATAAACAACTTCCTCCTTTGGTTCAAAGCCAGCAAGCAGAGAATTTAGGTCTTGGAATGAGTCTTTTCACCCGTTTAAAACAAAAATATCCTGATACGAATTCTCTCCTTCGTTTTCAATACCGTATGAATAAAGAATTAATGAATTTTAGTAACCAGCGTTACTACGAGGGACAAGTTGAGGCGATTAATGATTCAGTTGCCAAACAACTACTCTGGGAATTATTACCTTCTGATGCAGATCTATCAAAGGTGGATCCATTTATTCAGTTAATCTTAGATCCAAATCAGCCCCTTGTTTATGTTGGAATAGATACGGAATTCAACAAAAAACGTCGAGTAAATTTGGGAGAAATTTTAATTATAAGACAATTAGTCGAAACACTATTGAATCTAGGATTGTCACCATATAGTCTAGGAATAATCGCTCCTTTTAGAGGACAGGTAGCTGAACTAAGGAGGAGTTTAAAAAACTATACGAGTTTATTAATTGATACTATTGACAGGTTTCAAGGGTCTGATAAGGAAATGATCATTTTATCTTTATGTTCTCTTGAATCCCCTCATTTACTTGAGGACGAGAGACGATTAAATGTTGCTTTAACCAGGGCTAAGAAAAAAATGATTATTGTAGGAAACAAACCTAGAGAAGATTCGATAGCACAGTTTAGAGCCCTATTCCTCCATATTCAAAAACATTCTTCGGTTATTTTAATGAAAACGAACACAGCTCACGAAGAAAAAAGAGGAAAGGTGCACTCAAAAACAATTCAACTGAAGACATCGAAGGTAAAATTAGAAAAACAAGACAAGAATGAAGATTTCACTATGGAAATTAGCCATAATACATGTGTTTTATGTTTGAAAAATATAAAAGATGAGAAGAATCTATTAAAATGTCCGATTTGTAATCAAGCTTATCACAAAGATCATCTCGAAGAATGGCTACTTACACACGAGTCTTGCGTTGTATGCCAGAGTACTATTCAACTATTATGAAAATAAATAACTTGAGGGTAGAATGATTTTGTCACCAAATAGGGATAGTGATCTCAAAAAAAACCTTGGTGCATTCTATACTCCACCTCTGCTTGCCTCTGAATTGACGAATCAATCAATGAATGAGGCTATTTCATCACAAGTACAACGATTATTTGGTATCTCACTTTCTGTAGAAAATCTTCTCAATTCAGACGAAAAAAATGTTCTACAAGCAATTTCAACTTACTTACTAAATTTTACAGTGCTGGATGGCTCATTAGGACAGGGTGAGTTTCTTATAACGTCCTATCGGTCTCTAAAAGAAATATTTGAATCAGTGACAATGCAACTTACCAAATTAGGACAACAAGCCACCATTTTTCCCCAACGAAGAATTTTAAATAATTTATTTGGGATGGAAATTGACTCTGGTACTTTGAATGCGTGTGGAGAGAATCTCAAAGAGCATAATTGGGATATCAGCAAAAATCACATTTTAAAGTGGATAAAGAAAAATCTCGTTGAAGGGAACTTCCTAGAAAGTAATTTATGTTCTTGGGAACATCTACCTGAGAATTTTCAAGGGTTCGACCTCATTATTGGAAATCCTCCATGGGGAAGTCAATTAACAAAGGAGGAAAAAGCTTACTACCATAAGAAATTTAATTTATCAGGATCAAAACGAAATTTAAATTCGTTTGAACTTTTTGTATATCAGAGTACAAATTTACTAAAACCAAATGGTGGTTACTTAGCTCTATATCTCCCGAAAAACTTAGTACGATCAAACCAGTATGTAAATTTGAGAAAATTCATTCTTACTAACTATCAACTCAAATCTTTGGTTTTTCACGATTTGTTTGTAAATGTCACACAAGAATTTATCTCACTTATAGCTCATTTCACTGAAGAAGAAAAAACAAGCAATAAATTACATGTGAACCAATTAGGGGAAATTCTCCAAAACGTTTACTTGACTAATACTGATTATATATTCACCAATTTAACAGATAAAACATCCTTCCAATTATTAAACCTAATTAAAAAAAACACCAAGACATTAGAAGAATATGTAACAATACAACGAGGGGAAGAACTCAGTAAAAGAGGAGGAATTATGTATTGTAACTTATGTACATCATGGGTTCCACTATCTAGTAGAAAACCTAACATTGAATGCCCCCAATGTCATGAAGTTTTGAACAAAACCGATTTACAGGCTCAATTTCTTATAAGTCCAAGTAAATCCTCAGAACACAAAATACCTATTCTCACAGGAGATGATTTTGATCAATATTTAATAAATTCTACTCATTATTTCAATGACTTAATAAAATTTAAATCCAAAAAGAATACGGATATTTACCAATCCCCCAAAATTGTCCTCCAAAAAATAAAACGATTTCCCTGTGCAACAATAGATCTAAATAATACCCTGACAACTCAGAATGTTTATAATATTCGTTTAAAGGAGCAATGGCAAAAACATCCCAAGTATCTTTACTATATTTTAGCTATACTTAATTCACATCTGATGAATTGGTATTATGAAAACCAATTCAACCTAGGATCCAAGTATACAAATGCTATATCAATTAAAAATTTGAAACGACTTCCAATCCGACCTCCAGAGAAAAATGAAAAGACAGTCGAAACGATTGAGAGAAAAATAAGAAATTTATACACTTCTGAAACCCTTTCGAATTCTTGGAAAGAAGAAATTGATAATCTCATATATCGTGTGTATAACTGCTCTGCTATTAATGAAAATTTCAAAATTTGAGAACTTTGTGATGAGGAAGAACTCATTCTTTTTTTTCTAGGTAATTATCAAGTGTAGTATTTTGAATGTCTTTTTCCAACGATTTACCAAACAATGCTTTTTTTTCAATTATTGATTTGTATTCTTCTCTCAATTCAAAACCTATCACATCCCTTCCAGTCCTTCGAGCAGCTAGAATTGTTCCTCCAGAACCAGAAAAGACATCTCCTACTAAATCACCTACACAGCTTGAGGTAAGTATTAATTTTTCCAAGAGAACTATAGGAAGTTGACAAGGATGTCCCTTAATTCGATGAGGGTCGTTTCCTCTATTGTACTCCTGCCAAAAGAAAACATCTTCATCATAATGCTTCTGTTTAGTAAACTGATATTTTTTACGATTTTTTACGAGTAATAAAATGTGGTAATGACTTGTAACAAATCGACGTTTTGTATAGACACCCCAGGAGAAATTCCAGATCGCATGATTCAACATATGAAAACTTGTGGTTTTGAGTGCATTTAGGATGTATTGTAAATTAGTCCATCCAGATATTATATAGAGACTTCCATTGACATTAAGTGCATTATAACAATTTAAAATCCATCTTTTAGAAAACTCAAAGTAAGATTCGGGAGTAAAATCGTCATTGTATAAATGATAATCATCCGCACCATATTCATGGGAGGATTTACTGAAGGATATACCAAATGGAGGATCTGCAATAATTAAATCAAATAACCGCTCCTCAGCTATCATAGGTAAAGTCTGATTGACATCTCCTATGACTAACTGGTATTTGGTGTTAGAATTCATTCTCTGCACTCAAAATCAAGTTTGTATTATACTCAAATAGAGGTCTTTACAACTTTTCCATAAATCGGATTTTGAATTTGGTTTCTGTTCAAGAATGGGTTGTACCTGTGAAATAAGCTCTAAGTATTCTCCAAAAAAAACAACGATTACATTATTTGTTTGTATCGTGAGTCCAATATTAGAATAATATTCAATTTTGTTATGATAATTTTGATTCAAACGTATTACAAATTCTGCTAAGGAAACATTGTTCCTAATTTCTTCAACCGTAAGATAACAACTAATTATTAAATCATAGGAAATAGCCTTTTTATTTTGAATATTCAGCACATTCAAGGCTTCACTCTGTAAAGCGTGAGTTTTTTTCACACTAAAACCTGATTGTTCAATTATATCCGCAAGCTTAAACCAGGTATCAGGATCTGCATGATGAAATGTAAAAACAAATACTCCATCAGGAGAAAGTTGCCTTTTACAGTTTGAAAAGATGTTAGCGAGTTTTAAATAGTAATCTGAATTCCTGTTTTTTGCTTCTATAGCCTCCTCAAGTTTAGGAGTCTCAACTGGAATAAAAATTGGATATTTCTTCTTCAGTATTAGTCTAATCCAAACATATAAGAAATCAGACAGTTCTGAATAGTTTACATTATCAGCATATGGGGGATCTGAAATAATGAGGTCAATACCATTTGGAAATAAAGGTATTTTTTCGGAGTCTTGGCAGAGAAGCAGTAAATTACTTTTTTGATTGGGAAAATCCTCTATTTCTCCATTATGTATGCATCCATCAATTTTTCCTACCATAACTTTATGACGTTTTCTTGTTGATACATTTTTGCTACTATATTCAAAATTATAGGGCGTGTGATTATACTCCTTCCCTTTCAGTAATCTTTTGAGGCATTTAATCCAAGTTCCCCTTCCATATCTTGTCCCCCAAACATTGTTTTCAGCATACGTAGACAAAGGATGAAAATCATGGCGAGAAAAAATACCTTCTACTTTTTGACCTTTAGGAGAGTACCTGGTAAATGTATTGTTATGGTTTAGGAGGTTAAGAAACGCAGCTAGAAGCATCTCCTGAAGATTATCTTCTTCAATATCCTTAATATAGTCTAAGATCAGACTCAAAGTCAATAATTGGCGGGAATTGAAAAGATCAGCCCATTTCGAGTAGTTGTGATTTAATAAGACTTTTGTTGTAACTCCAATCGAAATATCTTCTTTCGGCCAAAGATATTGATCCGAAAGATTCTGCCATTGCTCTTCAGCTTCCTCATAGAGATCGAGATCTTCTTGTGAAACTTTTTTGATAAATTTAAATTTTGATTTCGATAGATCTGAATTAGGATCATTATCATTTGCACAGTGTGAGCAGAATCCTTCGATTGCAAAGGGTTTGCTAGATAAAGGGGCTTTCCTGGACTGAGTGGTGTTTAAGATTTTGATTAAGTCTCCGCAATCAGGACATTCGAGGATTTTTCTCCCCTTTCGGTAACCAGAACTAGCTTTGAATTTATTATTACAATCAGGACACCTGATTTCTGACGTAAGCGGTTTATTTGAGGAAAATACTGCATGGCATGAAGGACAATAAACAATTGCTTCATTAGCCAAATAACCAACAAGAAAATTCCGGAACATCGGAATATTTGAATTACACGTAGGACAGGGTAAACTTTTAACCCAATGTGTATAAATTATATCCGCGTTATTCTTGCATTCTGGGCAAAAAGTTTTGTACCATTTTTTTATGTGATTTTTCAAATCTCCTTCACATTTAGTGATTAACAAGTTTAGCTCTTCTGTATCGACCATAACACTCTCAGTTTTAGTTATAAACCATGCAACTGGATTAATGTCTACACCAATACAATTCATTCCGAGCCTTAAAGCTTCTATAATTGTCGTTCCTCCCCCCATAAATGGGTCAAGTATTGTTATATTATTAAAGTTATCTTTTGCTTCATAAAATTCTTTCATGATATCATCTGAAGGATCTAAGATACAGGAAAGGAGAATTGCCCTAAAAATTGAGGAAGATCGTCGAGCGAACCATTTAGACATCTGATAAATAGGTTTATAGCTACTTCGTTCAGGAATAGCGAGCTGACTAATTTCAATGATTGGAAAAGTGGTTTCAATCATCCTTCTAGTCATACAATCAGAACCATTTTAGGATCTACCCTTAATGAACTGAGTAAATTCAAAAGGCGTATTAAAAACATAATCAGGCTTGCATTGGAGTAATTTATCAATCTCGACAGATCCCCATGTAACCCCAGCTGTTGGAACACCAGCAGCTTTTCCAGCAATTACATCTAAATGACTATCCCCAATAAAGATAACTTCCTCTGGGTTGAGACTTAAATCTTCCAATATTCGAAACAGTGCATCAGGATAGGGTTTCGAATTTTCCACATCACTTCCAGTGTAAATAAGGTCAAAACAATCCGTAATGCCGAGTTCTTCAAGTGAAATTGTATTTGTATAACGTGATTTGCCAGTAAAAATTGCTAGATATTGTACATACTTTCGAAAATCACTTAATTCTCTACGAGAAAAAAATCCCTCTTTGGTATGAGTCTCACGATATTTAGCCAAAAACTCACTCCATGCTTTGTCAACTATATTTGGAGGAAATATTTTTCTGAAAATTTCATCTCCTGGGGGTCCCCATAAAGATAACACTTCTCTTTTAGTCATACTTTTGTCTGATCCAAGATATTTTACTACGATATCTTGAAATAGAGAAATAATCGAATCTGTATTATCAAGGAGTGTCCCATCCACATCAAATATGATACACTGTAACTTTGACATGTTTAGCCACCGTACCTTTTTATTATATATTTTTAACTTAGAACTATGGAATAAGAGATTGGATATTGATGAAAGATTCAGGAAGTATTGATCCTCGCAATAAGTTAAATGCACTCTCTGGGAAAGAGTGGATTCGTTTTACAAAATCTTGGTTTATTGCGGATGGGAAATCAAGTGACATTTCACGCGAGATCGATTTGCATCCTGCATCTTTTCCACCTTCTATGATAGAGGATTTCATTAATTTCTTTACTAAACCAGGTGAAAAAGTGCTAGATCCATTTTTGGGAACTGGTTCGACCTTAGTCGCCTGCGAAAATACTGGAAGGAAAGGTGTAGGGATAGAACTTTATCCAAAATATGCTAAGACTGCGAAATCCAGGACTAACTTCCCTGTTCTGGAAGGAGACCTACGAAAATTATTGTGTACACTGGATATTAACTCATTCTCTCTTTGTATTACATCTCCTCCATACTGGAGAATATTAAAGAAAAAAAAGGATTATAATCAACAGGAACGTCTAGAAAAAGGTCTTGATCTACAATATGGACAAAATCCTTTGGATTTAGGTATGATAGAGGACAAAGAAGAGTTTTTAAAGGAACTCACAGACACTTTTTCCAAAATTCATGCTCTGTTAACTGAGGGAGCTCATCTAATTGTTTTTATTCAAAATGTTAGGGATAAAGGAGAAATGATCCCTCTCGCTTTTGAACTTCCTCTTCGTCTCAAGAAATGGTATTCTTTTTTAGGAGAAAGAGTATGGTTACAAAATCAGAAGACTTTAAGACCATATGGATACCCATATAGTTTTGTTTCCAATGTCCATCATCATTTTGCATTAATATTTAAGAAACGAAGCCAAGATCTTAAACAGAAATAGCTCGGAATGAATACTATGAAACTAACACCTTATGGTGGTATTGATGAAATTGGGGGAAATTGTTTCCTGTTTGAAGCAGAAAAAGCGAATGTTCTCTTAGATTTTGGTCGTTCCTTTAAAAATGAAGGAATCTATTATGCTGGTTATCTCCTCCCTAGAACGAGCCAAGGTTTAACTGATTTCCTAGAGTTTAACATCATCCCTAGAATTAATGGATTATATGCTGATGAGTTTAATGTCAATTTTTTGGGAGAAAGAAAGAAGATCCATGGTTGTTTCTTGTCACACGCACATATGGATCATTACGGAAATATTAATCTGTTATCTGAGGATATTCCTGTGTATATGGGGGAAACTGCAAAAATTATTCTTTCTTCTGTTCAGGAAACCTCACGACCTAGGTTTGGAAGACCATTTATCAAACCCGCCTCTGAAAGTCAACCTTCTAATGTCCGAACATTTCGCACTGGTGATTCAATCCAAATTGCCCGTCTAACCATTACTCCAGTTCACGTAGATCACTCTATACCTGGTGCTTATGCATTTATTATTGAAGATCGAAAGGAGGATCTAGTTATCGGCTACTCAGGGGATGTACGTTTACATGGTTGGCGAGAAGATCTTACTACAGACTTCATTAAAATAGCGAAGAAGAAAGGAGTACAAATTTTATTGATGGAGGGGACGAATGTTAATGAGGATTTTAACTTAAATGAACGTCAGGTCCAACATGACGTATCAGAAACTATTCAAAAGACTGAAGGTTTGGCCATTGCAAATTACACACTGAGAGATATTGATAGGTTTAGGAGTTTCTTTATTGCAGCAAAGGAAAACTCACGAAAGCTTTTGATAAACTTAAAACAAGCTCACTTGTTGAAACTACTACAGAAAGATACAAATCTGGATATTCCCTCCTTTGATGACCCTAATATTGAGGTCTATCAGCGTCCAAAAAGCAGATACTATCGTTGGGAACAAGAAATTATTAATGATCCTATCATCCAAATCATTGATAGTCCTGATTTCCCACAGGAAGAGTATGTTTTTCACTGTGATTTTTGGAATCTAACTGATTTAATTGATATACAACCAAAAGCAGCGACGTATTTTTATTCACATGGCGACCCTTTCTCTGAAGAGGGACTAATTGACTATAATCGTATGATGGAATGGGTGAAAGCTTTTAAATTTGATTTCCATCAATTTCATGCCTCTGGACATGCACCTCGAAAAGACTTAAGGCACATTGTCAATGAAATTTCCCCAGAAATACTGATCCCTATTCATAGTGAACATCCAGAAAAATTTAAAGAAATTGTAGACATTCCCTTAATTCTTCCCTCACGTGGACATAGTATCAACCTTGGAAAGTCATGAGAAAAGACTAAAAAATGTCTCGAAGCCGACTGTTAGATGGATAAAATCAATCAATCCAAATGCAAAAGTAAGAGCAAATAATTTTGTTAATAATCTTCTTTCGTTAAATGGTAGGATGACTATCAGGGAATAAAACCACATCCAGTACCATGGAAAAGCTGTTGTATATATTTTTAAAAATGTAAGAAGTAATAATAAAGGAATCCAATACCCCCGTTCTATGATCCCTTGGATATTGAATGAGAACTTAAAATCTTTTGTAAATGGTTTCAACCAGAGAATTAATCCCAAGAATAATATTCCAGTTGATAAAATGGATGATATATATAGTTTTGAAATCATTAATGGATTTGAGGGAATTTGCCCCGAATATTGATTTAAATCCCCGAAAAAACTGAAGTACGCTAAAATAAACTGTGACCATAGTAAGGGGAAGGACATTAGTAATATGGTTCCTATTAACAGTAAAATACCGGAAAACATTCGTTTCATTGATTTATAATCTTTTACAATTAAATATGGGAGAATGAGTAATGTAACATATTTCCAATGAAAACCAAGGCCTACTGCTATATAACTTGCTTGATTGTTGTGAGAGTACAGTGCAATCGAAATCAAAAAGAAAAATATGGTAATAGAAGTTGATTGGCCCTCGATTGCAGAGAAAGGGATCGCAAATAAGAGATAAGAGAGTGTAAAACCTTTTTCAAATAGCTCAAGGTTTTTTGATTCATCTTCAAAAGCTGTAAACCGTTTCAACAATCCAAATATTAGAAGAGTATTAAAAATATCGAATATTGAAAGAAACCATTTGGCTGTAATCTGGGGGAAAGGAAGAATTGAAATTCCAGCCCAAAATAAGAGTTGTAGAGTCGGATAATCATAGGTTGTATTAGGATAGGAAAGAATACCTGATGTGGGATCACCAATGGAATAATTAGGATCGATTTCGAGAGGAGTCATGTCATAAACTTGAAAACCATACTCCCAAAAAGCCTCTCCATAGAAAAGATTCCTTTCAAAATCACTAGTAAACTTCGGGATGAGGAAAAACCCTAATATGATATGAGCTACAATCAGAAAAAAGAATAAGTACTTGAGAGACCCGAGTTCTTGAATAAACGATCTAAGTGAATTGCTACTCTCCTTTCCAAGATTTTGCAATTTAAATAGCATGCTAGATCACTCATGAAATCTGACGAAACCATTTTGCATAATTAGATTGATAGTTATTTCATCAGCAATAGTAATTAATATTTTCAAAACTAAGTATATTTGTGGAGTCGACTAAATCTAGTTTTCACTCCGACTAACTTAAATTTTCCCTCTAATTTATGACTTTACTTCCCACCTTTTTCTCCTTACTACAGTTATTTATTTTTTATAAATTAGAGATACTTTGAAAGACACTTTTGATCACTTAAGTGTAGCAAATATTAATGTAAATGAGCTTCAATTTCGTGAAGTACCTACTGATGACATGAGTGTTGTTACGGAGATAATAATTCCTAATCCAGTTGATAAATGTAGAAATAACCTAAAATTTTTTATTAGATTAGTTTTTCTTTTTTACGTCGGTTTTTCTAATGTATAATTAAAATTCAAATAATTTAAATAGTTCGAAAATATAATGTATCACTCGAGGCTTCTCACTTGGTTTCTCCTGGAAAATCATTTCTAGAAGGCAAAAAACATTCACGGCATTGGCGTGAGCAATTAAATTTTGCTCAGATGCTTAATGCTATTTTTCAGGATGATTTTCCATTATCTTTTCCTCAGAGTTATGTTAATACTTCTGAAATTCAAAGATTAAGCCATTTACTTGGACAAATGGTGAATGCAACGCCTTTACCAAATGAAATATTCTCCTTAACACTTTTAGGTGCCCAAAGAATTGGTAAATCTTCAGCTGCACGCTTCATTTCTCAAGAAATTAATGAAATGATAGGCCCCAATTATTCTCGCTATGTGAAGTACGATCATCAATTTTGGGAGTGGTGGGAAGAGACTGATTTTTCCCAGACCCAAATTTTCTTCTTTGATGATATTTTTCCCATCTGGGATGATTTATCCTTTACCTCCTTTCAAGATCTTCTTCAACGCTCTAAATATGATAACATTATTGTTGTGACATTATTAAATACAATTGAAGACCATTGGTTAAGAAAAAAGTCTAAAAGTGAGGATTTACTTCTATTTGGTCATAAACCTCTCTTCTTCCATTTTAAAAAACCAGATCAATCTGAAATACAACAGATGGTAGAAAAAAGAATGGATATTTTAGAAAGTACTCATTTTCTACCTCAGAATGTTATACGCTATGCAAGTGTTCTATCATTCGGTCTTCCAGGACTCGCCCTTTGGCTTCTGAGAAATATTCCACTAAAAGTACTCGATCGGAACCAAGTACAAAAATTAACTCTAGAGGATTTTCAAGTTGTTGTATCAAGATTAAATTTTGAGAAAGCTCTAAAGCTCATTATCGACAATAATTCACGAATTGTCCAAGAAGACAATGATGAAGCTGGAGGGGAATTCTGGCCTATAATTGAGCCATTAAAGGACATATCTCCCTCATTTGTACGATCTTTAACACGTATCAAAAAAAACATTATCCCTAAGAAGGGAATTTTAGAAGAAATGATCTTTCTAGATTATTTAGAAGGATCAATACAGCGATCAGAACTCCAAGAAAGGTCAGGAATAAAAGATTCTTCCTTAACGTATCAATGTCAGACCCTTCTGAAGTCAGGAATTATTTCCTACTTCAAAGAAGGAAGAGATGTTTACTACCGTCTTTCCTCCCCTGTGAAAGAAGTCTTAGAACTGTTGTTCTTTAATTAATAACTGTTCAGTTCTACATTGTTGTTATTGTCGATGTTTCCCCTATTTTGTAAAGATTCTTATGAATTGAAAGTGGTACAGCGTCCAATAACCATAAGGTGCCATTTTCATCAAAAACAAACTCAATCATGTACCCTACTTCAAAATCATCATGAATTTTTCTTGCTAATTGAGCCAGAGTGGAGATTTTTTCGGGATCCAGCGAAAGTATGGTCTTTCTTGTGGGATCGTTTTCAATAATTTCCAGTTGGTGGTTTTCGGGGGAAATATGCGATATTTTTTGTTTGTATGCATTAAATGTTTCGATAGGTTCTCCTATTTTAGTTTCAGACGGATCAATGATGATATGGTCACATAACACTCCTTCCTCTGCTTGGTGTACTTGAGCTCCCCAATTGGCTTCTATGTGAACTTTTTCATCTTTATCGCTTTCTTCAATGTACATTTTCCCGCTAACTTCTGCTTGAACCATTTTTTCGACAATGACCGCCACCCAAACACTATCAGGAGGGAGACCCGCACTTATCAGGTCCTTCAGTACATCAGCTGTATATGCAGACGCCCAACAATTCTTAACAACACGAATGATTTGGGTAATATCATTCATATGGAAATGAACTCCCCTTCCAGAGCAGACATGCCGGGATGACCCTTCAACATTCGCTGAAGTACGAACGATTAATGCTTGAGAAGGAGACTTGTCTAATAAAGAAGATATAGCAGTAGCCATTTGATTTGCCATTTGCATTGGAACAGGGCTAAAATTTATTAAATCTTGAATTTCTTGAGCCGTTTCTGCAATAGTTGCTGGTGTAACTTGCTCAATTAATTGATCAATACGTTTTGTTCCTGGAGCTGTATTAAGATATCTTTTGAAAACTTTTGTTGAAATTACAATCCCCTTGGGGATATGATACCCTCTTGCCATTAGTCGTGAAAGAGAACATGCTCTATCACCAAATGTATCAGCACGAGCATAATCTACCTCAGATAATTTAAGAATTGGTTGCGATTGATACATTTGACAACTCATCCCTTCATCAGAAATACTAGAGAAGAACTACTATGTCTTGTTTCAAGGATCAATGGAAGTATGTTCTAGGGAAAAGAACTTTCCATACTCCTTTCATGTGATTCTTTTTATAACTTCAATCTTTAAATTTCTATCGACTTTCTCTATTCTCAGAAAAATCAGAGAAATGTGTAAACCTCTAGAGATTCTAGTTGAAGATATGAACTTAGTATTGTTTTCCTAAGATTCCATCATAGTTTTCTGTGCACTAGGAGAATAATATCGGAGCAAGAGACTATTTGAAACCACAGACACCGAACTAAAGGCCATCGCTGCCGCAGCTATCTCAGGAATAAGTAAAATTCCGAAAGGAAGGAATAAAACACCTGCAGCCAAGGGAATACCGAGAACATTATAAAAAAAAGCCCAAAAAAGATTTTGTTTGATTTTAGAAAGAGTTTTCCCACTTAATTGAATGCTAGCTACCACATCTCTGAGATCTTCTTTAATAAGTACAATATCACCAGTTTCAATTGCGATATCGGTACCACTTCCTATTGCAAAACCAACATCAGCTTGAGCTATTGCTGGAGCGTCATTTATTCCATCTCCCACCATTCCCACAAATCTTCCTTCCTTTTGAAGGTTTTTTACAATTTCTGCTTTATTTTGAGGGAGAACTTCTGCAAAAACTTCAGTAATTCCTAATTCCTTAGCAATAGCTTCAGCGGTTCGACTATTATCACCTGTAACCATATAAGTTTGGATACCCATCTCATTAAGAAGTTGAATCGTGATTTTACTAGTGTCCTTAATCGGATCTGCAATTCCCATTAATCCAACAAGTTCTTTGTTAAGAGCAATTAAAACAACAGTTTTTGCCTGATTCTCTAATCTCCGCATCATTTCTTCTATAGCATCTGTAATTAATCCCGCTTCTTCATGCATTTTTCTATTGCCTACTGTTACAATTGTCCCATCAACACGTACACGAACTCCTTTACCTGGAACAGCTTCAAAATCCTTTGGTTCCCATAATGAAATACTTCTTTCACTAGCAGTTTCTATGATTGCTTGAGCAATCGGGTGCTCAGAACCTCGTTCTGCAGAGGCAACCCACCTCAGTACATCTTCTTCAAGCAAGTTTTCCTTTAATACAATGATATCTGTTACACGAGGTTTTCCTTTGGTTAAAGTCCCTGTTTTATCAAATATTAGTGCATTAATTTTTTGTGCTGCTTCTAATGCTTCAGCATTTTTGATTAATATTCCTTTTTCGGCGCCTTTTCCCGTACCAACCATAATTGCCGTCGGAGTAGCTAATCCTAGTGCGCAAGGACAGGCAATCACTAAGACAGCTATCATTAATTTTAGAGAGAATACAAATGGGGTCATGTTTAACTCTGTGATTAGTGACCTAGGTAGAACGCCTGAAACAAAAAGACTAAACCAAACCAAAAAGGTAACGATTGAGATAATGATCACAGATGGGACAAATCGTCCTGAAACAACATCCGCAAGACGTTGAATCGGAGCCTTAGATGCTTGTGCGTCCTCAACTAATTTAATGATTTGAGCTAAAGCTGTGTCAGCACCGATTTTAGTGGTTTGGATCTTCAATAATCCGTTATTATTAATTGTTGCTCCAATAACTTTATCACCTACGGACTTTATTACGGGCATAGACTCCCCTGTTATCATTGATTCATCAACTGTTGATTTCCCTTCTAATATGGTACCGTCAACAGGGATTTTCTCACCTGGACGAACCAAAACTACCATCTCCAAGGTTACATCTTCAATAGGTATTTTTCGTTCCTGATCGCCGAATAACACAGAAGCTTCTCTGGCTTGTAGGTCTATTAATTTACGAATAGCTTGAGAAGTTTGACCCTTCGCTCGAGCCTCTAAGAATTTTCCTAAGAGGAGAAACATAATCAAGAAGGCTGCGGTTTCAAAAAAAACTTCAGCTTTCAAGATAAATAATGAAACAACTGAGTACCAAAAGGCTGCATTAGTTCCCATGAAGACAAGGACGTCCATATTGAATTGACCATGTCGAAGTACTTTTATTGCACCTCGGTGGAACTGCCACCCAGCAAAGAACACGACTGGAATGGTAAAAAACATAACCACTAATTGTCTGGTATTTAAACCCTGAATAAAGGGATCAGGTAAAGGGAGAGGAACTCTTAATCCCAGAACATACCCAAGGCTATACAAAAAGACTGGAATTGTAAATAGGATTGCAGTGAGTAATCTCATTTTTTGACGATTGTACTCCCTTTTTCGGGCTAATCTCTCACGATCTTCGGTTTTTTCATCCGAAATAATTGGTCTTGCTCCATAGCCAACTTTTTCAACCCGTTCAATAAGCTCAATCATACTAACAATCTTTGGATCAAACATTATTCGAGCCTTTTCGGTAGTTAAATTTACTGTAACATTTTCAACCCCATTAGCACTGGTGAGCGCTTTTTCAACAGAACTAACACAACTAGCACAGGTCATACCTTCAATTATTAGATCTAATTGA
>JAEOTQ010000216.1 GCA_016839785.1 Candidatus Hodarchaeota archaeon
ATTCCAGGATTCCTTTCCATGGTTATCAATTAATCTATCTCACCACAGAGGATTTCATAGTGTTCATGAACTGAATATTAAAGGGAATTCAATCTGCACTGGATTTCTTGGATCTACAGTCAGTATAATTCTAGCCAATAGCAGTTTGATTATATATTTTTACTTTCCTTCGTTTTTCCTTAAAATAAATACTTCAATGCTACTCGTAGTTGGATTTATTCTAGTTATGGTGACCTATAGCAGATATTTCAAAGAATTCGGATCAAGAATCAGATTACTACAGCATTCAACCCTTTTTATTGGTATCTCATTCCTAATAATAGTAGAAGACATGATATTTCGATCTGCACTATTTATGGTACTTCTATTGCCAAGTTGGATTACTTTTTTACTTGTAAGAGTAAAATTAAGTAAAATTGATCACCTAAGTAGTTCCCATTAAGCAAGAAAAACTTCTGAAAATAGAAGAGAGGAAGTATATTATGGTGCTTTGGAATAACCATAATAGGAACTGAGTGAATTATATTGGTTGATGTTACAAGTACGATTGGTTTATGGTTCTTTGCTATTCTCTTAGGAATAAAGCATTCATTTGATGCAGATCATTTGGTAGCTGTTACAGGAGTCCTAAGCAACGCCCCGAGTACGAAATACACCACAAAACTCAGCATTTCATGGGCGCTAGGCCATATGATTACGGCTTCTATGTTGACTATCATACTTTTTTCCTTTAAAGAAACTCTCTTAAAAGAGATATTAAGTAATGCGGAACTTCTCGTCCCTTTTATGTTAATTTTTATTGCCTTATTAACTCTAGCATGGGAATATGATCTTCTTCATTTTCATAGACATGAACATTCTCAAGGTGACGTTGAGGAGTCAAAAGAGCATACTCACCTACATTTCCATTTACCAAAGCTAAATGAACATGGTACTATGGTTGGAATTGGTATTGTTCACGGACTAGCAAGTAATGATGAGCTATTATTATTATTCACATTGACTTTAGGGATTAATGAGTTGTGGGCCATCCTTATCGGAGTGACATTCTTTACTTTGGGTGTGATTGGTGGTATGGTTACATATGGATGGTTAATTAATTTTCCAAACAAGCGATGGGGAGAAAAACGTGTGACCAGAATAGTAAATGTCTCAATTGCCACTATTACACTAGCATATGCTGTTTGGTTATTAATTGGACTTGAAGGACTGAATGTAGTAGAAATTCTGTCAAATTTCTTCTAATGAATCACGAAGAATAATTAAATAAAATGGATTCAATTTTCAAATTACCGCGTAGATTTGTTTATAACTGGAGGAAATAAAAATGGTCGCTTTTGAAATTACAGTTATGTTTTATGGTACGGTAGCAGGCCTTGCTACCCTTTCAGGTATCATACTTATGCGTAGTAAGCAGGAATGGGCAATTAAAAGATCTCAGTATGTCAATTCATTTGCTGCAGGATTAATTTTAGCACTGGTTTTCTTCCATTTACTTCCTGAAGCGTCAGAGCTTTCAGAAGCACTTGCATTTCCCACAATTTTTCTTGGTTTTTTTGGTTTTTACCTATTAGAAAACTTCATTGTTATTCATTCTGGG
This sequence comes from Candidatus Hodarchaeota archaeon, assembly GCA_016839785.1. Lineage (GTDB taxonomy): Archaea > Asgardarchaeota > Heimdallarchaeia > Hodarchaeales > Hodarchaeaceae > Hodarchaeum. The sequence goes on from JAEOTQ010000216.1 coordinate 1,601, forward strand.
AGTGAACTCCACTTCCATGAAAGTGACCCGTGTTTGCAACACACCTCTGAAATTAATGGAGTCATGGCCTTTTCAGGCCTTGCACTGCATTCATTGATTGATGGAATAATCATTGGCGTAGGATTTGAACTTGGAACAGAAATCGGAGTGTTAGCAGCTCTCGCCGTCATTGCACACGAAGTTCCAGAAGGGGTCACCTCTTTTGCGTTGATAAATGAAACTCTTCCTGATAAGTCGTTTATCCTCTCAGTACTAGTCGCTATTGCAACTCCAATTGGTGCTTTAGTGTCGTTAGTATTTGTTCATAGTTTAACCGATAATCTCATTGGAATCTTGCTTGCTATCGCTGCTGGAACTTTTATCTATGTATCTGCCTCAGATTTAATTCCTCAGACACATGGAAGGCAGAATTTAAAAACTATGGTATCTTTTCTGCTTGGAGCGATAGTGATTATACTAATCTCATTCATTCCATGAATATCGTCTTTCTTGTGATTATACCTTTGCAGTAGCGATCTCATTCGCTTTCCGATTTATTAGAAAGTTTCCAAACCAGATTAGAATTAATGCTACTACGAAGCTTATAATGGGTAAACGAAATAGGTAATCATTTTCAGGCTGAAGATATAGTACTAAAAGTGTTGTGGCGAGGCTAGGAAAGAAAAGGTATGTACCTGTTCTAAGTAGCCAGAACCCATTAGATCCATATTTAGGGATATAATGTCTAGTAAGTCCTCCGAATGCTGCAGCATCAATGATGATATTTACCATTGTTTCATCTGCTGGATGTCCATCTGGAAAATGAACAAGAACTCTTCAAAATTTTTTACGAAAAATCCCGAAAGATAGAAGTTCAAAAAGCCCAAAAAATATCGCTAATACGAATTCAATCCCTAATGCAACAAGCGGGAAGATATAGGGTGAAAGGTATATTATCAACAAGAACAATAGTCAATAACAAAAAATATTACTAATGCTCCTGCACTATCGCTGTTCGAGTCACAATCGCTATTGGAATCGCATCCACTTCCTTGTGAACTGCAACCTCGAGATGAACTTCTTCCTGTCTTTTTTCCAGTTGATCGAACTCTTCCGCGTCCTCCTGAATAGCTTGTTGATGAAGAACGAGTGGTTCGACCGCAGTTAGAATAACTACAATAATAATATCCCCGACAGCATGATTCATCTACCATTGCTGCTCCTGTTCCATCACCAAATTCCTGTACTTCTTGACGAGCACATACAGTATCTCGGACTGCTAACGCGATGACGTCAGCTTTTATACGATGCTGTGAGCATATTTCGGAAATAGACTATGCTGAAATTCCATTGAATTCAACTTCCATGAATATTCACCCATAATACAACTGAAAAGAATACAATCTCTGAATTTATGTTTAAAATGAATTTATATAATTTATGAAAACGTAACTTTAACTAAACTGGTTCTTTAATTGCCGTAAAGATTTAATTTCACCAAGAATTAGCAGTTTAGATCCAGGAATTATCTTATCATCGGATTCTGGATGGGGTTGATTATCAATAGCAAGAATAGTAATATCAAATTGTCTCTCCAGACCTTCAACAATGAACGGGGATGCACGCTTAGTTGCAGATATTTTTACCTCCATTAAATGAATGTCTCTATTTCCCTTTTTAGATTTTAAAGTTTGAATTATTCCATCTTCAAAGCTAGTAGCTACAAATGCGGGAGCAGCTATCGCACTAGTGCTTATAGCTGCATCAATGTCAAATAATTCAGTAACCTTTTTAGAAAATGCGGCATCAAATGCTCGGATTACAGTTCGTAGATTTGGATTTAATTCTTTTGCTCTGGTAGCAATTTTGAAATTAACTAAGTCGTCATTTGTTACCACTATTATTGCCCGTGCTTTCTGGACATTTGCTTTTTTTAGAATTGCACGTTGGGTAGCATCTCCAAATATTAAAGCTATAGAGGGATGTTCTAGTAGTTCATTTACTAATTCTGTAGATTTTCCATCCTTGAGTGTAATGACAGTGGTTTCAATACCATCTTCCTTTAGCTCAGTCAAAACTCTACTCCCAACATTTCCTAATCCAACTAAAACTGTGTGTTGTTCCATATCATTTGCCAACCAATCGTTCCAAACCCCTAATCGGTACCTATATGTGAAGACGATCATTCCGAACTCAATAATACCAATTCCAATCAGAAGAAGACCTAAAAATGGAAATATAACGTATAAAAGCTTTAAAACTATGTCTCCTCCATGGGGAAAATTATAAACCTCTAGAGATAGTAATAACGATATCGTTGCTAGAATAATATCAAGAATATTGCCTGTATATTGCGAATCGAACGATGGAAGGTAGTACCAGTAAAAAATTAGACTCCCTAAAACAATCGTTCCCAGAAGCAGGAGAATTGCTGTTTTTAACTGCTTAATAGCCAGAATAATCGAACGGATTTTTTTCACAAATTTTAGGAATATCCATTATCTATTATCTTTTATGGTAGGATAAATTCCTTGAATTCCTAGGAAGTACAAATTCGAAATCGAAACCGACAAATTCCAAAGTAAAAAACTGTAGAAATTAGTGAAATAGATGCGAAGAATTGTAATTGGAGGCAATTGGAAAATGCAAATTACTTCCAGTAATGAAGCTGTAAGTATTGCTGATGATATTGCCCAAGGCCTATCTACGATATCATCTGTTGATGTATTTATTGCTCCATCTTTTACTGAGTTGTATTCAGTGAGTAAAGCCATAGAAGATACTCTTTTAAAACTTGCAGGGCAAAATATGTATTTTCATGATAAAGGAGCCTTTACTGGGCAAATCTCTGTGTTGTCATTGAAGAACTTATGTCAATATGTGATCTTAGGACACTCTGAACCACGACGAATCTTTGGAGAGACTGATGACATCATACGTCAGAAACTACTGAAAGCTCTGGAAAAGGGATTAAAACCCGTTTTATGTTTGGGAGAAACCGCTAAAGAGCGTGAAGAGGGAAATACAAAGGCAGTGCTACATGAACAACTTGCAGGAAGTCTGAAAGGATTAGAAACAGGACAAATGAAGGAAATCGTACTAGCATACGAACCTGTTTGGGCTATTAATAATAAATTCCTTAATCCTGACACTGAGATCCGACCTGCCTCCACTGTCGAGGCTAATGAAGCCCATACCATCATTCGGGATTGGTTAAAAAATGAATTTGGGACGACAACAGCTGAAGAGATATCCATTATCTACGGAGGTAGTATGAACGCACAAAATGCCAAAGAATTGTTAAGTTTAGAACAAATCGATGGAGGATTAATCGGAGGAGCTTCATTATCAGCAGAAAAGTTCTTACCTATTATCAGAATTGCAGCTCAACTATCTGAAAAACAATCAGTTGATTATAAATGGGAAAGTAATACTTTACGGTTTGATGAATAGAATTTCTCTACATTCCTAACTCAGAACTAAAATCAAAAGCGAATAATTCCTGAATGCATTTTTATAGATGATTTGCTAAGTAGATAATTCATCAGGGTCAGAACCTGACTCGATTAAAAATAGCAATTAGAGTGATAAAAATGGGATCGACATATAAACTGATTACTTTGGTGGGTAGTAGCCCAAATAGCTTTGAAGAAGCAATTCAAAATGCTGTAGCAGATGCTGCAAAATCATTACGTGATCTACGGATTGCTTCGGTGGAAAAACAAGACTGTACAATTGAAAATGGAAAAATTGTAGCCTATAGAGTTAGGTTTACGCTTTCATTCAAATATGAAGTTTGAAGTTCATATTTTTCCAATTTCTAATTTTTTTTTAACTATCAACCTAATTATAGGCTTTTTTTATAAAAATAAGTGCACCGATTATAAAAATAAATGAACCACTTACAATCAATAATATTATATCTAATATGAAGCCCGTTGGTTCAGAATTAAGAATCATAATTTTTCTCAATACTTCTCCAATGCAGAAAAAAGGATTTAGATGCCATAATTGAATATCTCCAAGTAATCTAAAATGTGGCAGGGGGATAAAATTGCCTGTTAAGAAGGTTAAGGGTATCGCAATCATACTTGGTAAGTAAGTTGACATCTGTCCATCAGTCGTTGCGGCAACGGCTAAACTAATACCTAAAAGTGGTAGAACTGCAAAAATACTCATTGTCAAAATTAGTATTCCCTGAAACTGGCTTTGTACTGGATAATCAAGCCAGAAAAATAGTGTTAGTAGAACTAACGTCATTGTAGAAAGAGTAGTTACAAGCTGCGTAAGAGTTAGACCATTAAGAAAGCTCCGGACACTAAAACCTCCTAATTTTAGCCTATCAATGGTACCTTGTTCTCTTTCATAACCAATTATTCCTGCTACTCCAGTACTCGAAGATATTAATACAAAAACTAGTAATGCGGGGGTAAAGATTTCAAATTCGTTGAATCTCAGAGCTGCTATTGATTCATGTTCAATATTGAGAAAGGTGTTTGTTGGTAATCCAGAGATCCAATAGTGATCTAAGTAGGATTGTAGCGTTCCAGCAAGTAATATTGATGCCTCTGAAAATCGTGCATAAGAAAAATCACCAATTAATTCTATATTAGTTTCGGTGTAATAATATTCCGAGGTATTGAGAATTGCTATGTTTTTACTTACATTTATTCGATGGTTTAATCCGGTAATTACCGACAAAGAAAAATCTTCAGGAATAATCAAACATAAGCTGACAAATCGACTTTGAACAGCTTTACTTGCTGTTTCCAGACTTAAAAATTCAATTATTTCAAATCTACGTCTTTCTCCTTTCGGTAACAATTGATTAGAATTGTTCATACTATCAATGAATTCATTACCAAATCCCTCGGTTAACGGGTCTCCAGAGAGACCTATTTCATCAATTACTAACTGAAATTGTGCTATTTTATCTGAATTTAGTGAAATAATTTCATCTTGATTAAGGATACCAAGAGTATAGACATCACCAGAATCATCTACAATCACAAACGAGCTTTCATCACCATATAGGACTGCCATTCCAACAATAAAAAGGACTGGTACAATGAAAATTATTCCGACGCGTTCCATGTTTCGGAATGTTTGCTTCAAACATTTTATTGCATAAACTAAGGTATAATTCACTATTAATGCCTCCAGAATCTAAAATAGATGAAGATAACAATAGAAAAAATGAAATATACTAATGAGAGTAGTAAACTTAGTAAAATATCTGGAAATACTTGAGTGATATTGAAATTGTATAGCAAAACCTGTCGAAGCGCAGTTACAGTGTGAGTTAACGGTAATAAATCCCAAATAAGAAAATCTCTTGGCATACCACTAGCAGTAGGTAACAATTTTCGTGCTATAACGAATTTTGGTACTTCGATGAAAGCACCACTCATGAATCCAAGGAACGGACCTCCAAATCCTAATATCGTTCCCACTACATCCTCATTGGAGAAAACTGCAGTGGTCATATATAATAACCCCGCAGAGAACGGAAGAATTGTTAACGAGATTAGATAGGCTAGAAAGATGTTTCCTTGAGGTTGGAAACCCATAACAAGACTACTGGCAAATAATATAAAGGCCTGAATTATCATTACAGGTATTTGGATAATGAAAGTTCCTAGAACATATGTTGTGGGTGAGGAAGAAGACAATCGGATTAAATCAAAAGTACGATTATTTGATCTATATTCCATACAAAAGAATAGCGAGATTAAAGATGGTTGCATGATTATCCCAAATGCTATCAGCCCTGGAATAGAGAGACCAAAAAGTGAATAAGTGGGAATCGAGACTGTAATCTCTTCATTCATTGAGAGCATAATACTACCTCCTGGTCCCTTGAATGCGGCTGTAAGATCTAGGTATCCTTCTATAATATTAACAAGGATCGAATTTGCTATCTGGTAGTTTAAATAACTTTCATCTCCTCTTATGCTGATATTTTCGGTAATAATGACTGGGAAATCAGGTAAGGAGGGATCAACTGATTGGAGATATTCATGAAGGTACCAACCATAGGTATTCTTCCAGTAATTATTCAGAAGCCCTAAAGAAGCATTAGAAAATTGTTGGGGAAGAATCATGACTAGATCCAATTCCCTATTTTTCAATTCCAATTCTGCACTAGTTACATCTGTAAATTCGATGATATCGAATATTCGTGAGGAATTTTGATGATCGCTATACGTTAGATTGACTAATATACTGACAAATTCACTCCCGAATCCTTTCGTAAGAACTTCCTTGTTATGAAACTGCTCAAACGTCCAATTTCCCATTAGTGTCTCATTTTGGAATAGTTGTTGTATTTTACTAGGAATTCCCTCATCTTTGTTGATGATTCCTATTATGAAGGTCTGATTTTCACCTACCGGTGATGCGGAGAAGCCAAACCAGTACAAACCTATGAAAAATATTGGAAATAAGATTAAATAAGGAATAGTCCATTTACTTCGAATTATTTGAAGACCTATTCTATGAGAAATTCCTAATATCTGTCTTATTGACATTTCTTTATCTCCTAGGATCTTAGGCGACGACCAGTTAAATTAATGAAGACATCTTCAAGTGTAGTCCCCCTTAGGGACAGATTTCCCACACTAAAATTCTGTTTTTCTATAAAGGTAAGAATTCTGCTTAATTTTGGGACAATATCTAGGGCACGAATTGTCAGGGTATTTTGGGATATAGAGATATCTTCGAATGGGAGGGGTGGATCAAGAGCAGCTAATTTTACTGATAGGGAGTCTAAATCTGTTTGTCCATGATGACTAACAAGTTCTATTTCTACAAGATCTCCTTCTCCAATGGATGATTTCAACTTCTTTGGGGTGTCGAGAACTAATATTTTTCCTTGATCGATAATAGCGACCCGATTCGATAATCTATCTGCTTCTTCCATATAGTGAGTGGTTAAAATCACTGTTTTTCCTTGGTTTGGAAGATTACGTATGAAATCCCACACAATAACTCTTGATTGAGGATCTAAACCAGGGGTGGGTTCATCACACAGTACTATTTTTGGATCATGAACTAGGGCTAGAATTAAATTTAATCTACGTTTTTGTCCTCCAGATAAATCCTTTGTGATAGCTTTTCTTTTCTCTTCTAAGCCGATTTGAAGGATTAATGAATTAATTCGCTTCTTAGCTAATGGCTTCGGTATATCATATATTTTCGCTAAGAACCAAAGATTTTCTTCAACAGTTAAATCTTCATAATATGTAGGAGTCTGTGGGATAATACCTAATACATTTTTTAGTTTCTTCCCATCTCTATTAGGATTTATTCCTAAGATAGTGACTTCTCCTGCATCTGGACGTAATAACCCAACAATCATTCGGAGACTAGTCGTCTTTCCAGCTCCATTTGGGCCAAGAAATCCAAATATTTCTTGCTCATAAATATCAAAGCTTATCCCTCTAACTGCATGAACTTTGTTATTACCTTTACCAAATGTCTTTTCAAGGGCTTTAACTTCTATTACTTTCTTCAAATCAGTCACCCTGTATTTTCTTCTTGAGATATTGGAGACCATGTTCTAAGGACTCATTATATATTTGAATTCCCAAATTTTGCATTTGGACTGCATTAAATAATTCAGGATCGCTATTCTCAATATCTGAGGATTGCAGATCTGAAAGCGTATCCATCATCATTTCATTCATATCAATAAATCTCTGAAACATTATTTCTAGCATAGAAGTATCGTCAGCAACATGATAAGAATAACCTAATTTGTGAGTTCCTTTTCTAAATAGAGTTCCAAAGTGGACATTGATTTTGATTGCTCTATTCACTGATGCTATTGATGTTGGATACTCAGATTTATCACCAAATAATTCCTTCAGTCTTTTTGAGATAGTTACTTGTGTCCAATCATCTCGTTGTTCAAGCCATAAGAGTGCATCTATGTATCCTGATAATCCAGGTAATCCATATTCTTCCCAATATTTTGCTAACACATCAAAGAAACTTTTCCGCTGAACGCTTATTCTAGACTTATTCTTCTTATGCATTGATTCTCATAATGACTAGAACATTCAAGTATTTAAAATTTCGGAATACTGAAATTCTGGATTTCAATTAATTGAAATGATTTATATCTTACTTAAATCTTAAAATAAATACAGATATGCAATTTTTTAAAACAAAAATGACTCAACGGCAGCCATATATTTATCAAAGCCCAAATAAAGCAAGTCATTATGTCCTGCGTTGGGAATGATAACTAATTCCTTTTCTTTGCTTGAAGAATTTTCGTAGAGAGCATATCCGTTATTAGCCGGGATAATGAAATCGTTCTCACCATGGATGATTAAAGTCGGTATACTTATCTCATTTATTAGAGGTAGGGGGGAGATCTCTATTTCTTTGTCTTCAGGAAGAAATTTTTGGGGAATTCCTAACCTTTGTAGTAACTCATAAGTGTAAGCAAATCCACTTTCTATGATTAACCCAGTGATTTCATTTTGATAACTGCTGGCTAACTCTATTGCAGAGGCACTTCCCAAAGATCGTCCCATAACGGATAAGGGCCCAGTATATTCATTGACGGCTAAATACTCCTTGAATTGGTGGAAAATCGGGTGGGAATCATTAAGCATATGCTCAAAAGTGGGTTCACCTCCACTTTGTCCATACCCTCGATAATCAACTACACAAAAGTTTATCCCTCGTTTCTGAAATTCTGGGGCTAAATTATGGTAATCTTGGGCAATTTCTCCATTACCATGAAAAAATAATAACGTGGGTGCCTGTTTAGACGCTATATGTAGGAAACCACAGATTTCAAGATTTACTTTAACATTAAAGCATACTAAATAACGATTCTCCTTATCATCTGGTACAATTGGTTCCTTCCGAGGATGAAAAATCATTTGATTAATGAATGGCACATCGAGAAATGTAAGATCTCTTTTTTTATTCATACACATATTCCCTCAATCTGTATTATGACATTGGGACGAGACTATTCAGGATAGAGAAGACTCCAAACATTATGGGAACGTATACAACTATCGAAGCTATAAGATCCCAGATGTAATGTTCTCCTAAGTAAATTACAGAGAAACAGAAAAGGATCCCTAACAATAGAAAAAATACAATACCCACTGTCCAAACCCACCAAGGTGATGATAAACTAATAAAATAGCATAAAATAGCACCAGCGAGCATTAATCCTAGATGATTAGATGGTAAACCATTATACAATAGTCCATTTACGTTATCGGACTGTTTGAATTGTTCGAGCCGTAAAGGAATGATTGGAAGCTCACGACCAAATTCGTTCCATCTATTGGGAACAATCACAGGATAAAGAAATTGGATAGTCATACTAGTGCCCCATGATAAGATAACTGGAAGACCATATCGCCACGCCTGATCCCCCTGAAGACCGCAGATATAAACTTCGATGACAACAGTTATTGTAAAGGCCCAAAGCCACAGCTGCATTGTAGAAAAATCGAGAATCTTTGTAACTGTCGCATTTGTTCTTAATTTCTCTTGGAGAATTTGAGTAGGTCGTGGAGAAAAGAATTTTGCCCGTTTGTGAACCTTATCGGGAGTTTGCCACCAATGAGCGCTATACCATAAAATAAGCATACCTATGGTTACTAGCAATAAAAAAACGTTGAGAGGAGTAGCAAATGCTTCTGTGTATGCTGCAATGATGTTGTCCATAATTTCAACCCTGGATTAAAAACGTTTTATTGACAAGACTTTTTTGGGTTCTCAGTTATTTGTAGAAAGCCAGATGCGTCCAAGAAGGCCTGAGCTTTTTGGAAATCTGTGTCATCAACCGAAAATGCATAATGAGCTTGATCTTTTGCGAATCTGAGGAGATAAAATGAATAAACGCGGATCTCTTGATCAAAAAGTAATTGTGCGAAATTTCCAAAAGTACCTGGTTCATCAGGTAGTGCTGCAACCAAGACATTTTGTTTACTAAATGAAATGTTTAGTTTTCTTAATAATTCGTGTGTTTTGTCTTCATTATCCGTGAAAAGTGCAGCGGTACAAATTCCAAATGCAGAAGTTCCCGCCATTGAAACAATGTCTATGTCGTTTTCTCCTAGTGTCTTACCAATCTGTGCGAGTAATTTAAGTGCATCTGTGTCGTTTTCTAAATGAATGATAAACTGCTGCATATTTTGCACCTGGATAAAGGCTTTCAAATTCACTTATATAGGATAATCAACTTTCTTGTTACAAATACTTAAATTTGAGGGTACACATCATTTTACAGATCATCTATCTTTATGGTTTTGCTTCAGGTCCTTTTTCTGAAAAAGCGAGATTTTTTGAGCATAAATTTGATTTAATAGGTAGTCCCTTCCAAATTTTTGATTATATACCCACTGCTCAGGATTTTTATCGTATACGTCCCTCTCGGTTAGTTAAAAACCTACACGAATTCATTGAAAAGAACTTTTCTGATCGAAGGATAGTACTGTTTGGATCTAGCTTTGGAGGGCTGATAGCAGCTTGGTATGCCTCGATTCATCCTACAAAAGTAGCAAAATTGATCCTTATAGCACCTGCTCTTCAATTTACATCCGAATTTATAGCTGAAACACTAGAAACTACTCTTTCCCAATGGAAGAACAATGGAGATGTACTTGTCGAACATTACCGATTTAATGGAAAAATTCCTTTGAGCTTCTCATTCATTGAGGATCTTATCAATAATCCACCTCCGAAATTCTCTTTTCAGAAATTTCCTATTTCAACTCTAATTTTCCATGGAAAAGATGATGCAGTGGTTCCTGTTCAGTGGAGCATTGATTTTGCTCTTGATAATCATCTTGTGACCTTAAATCTTTTAACTGGCGATCACCAATTATTAAATCAGAAACAAGCGATGTGGAATAGTATTCAATCATTCTTAGTTAGCTAAGATCATAAACAATGTTTTCAAGAGCTTGTTTAACTTGTGAACTTAATTGGACAATCAATTGACCTTCATTCGATGTTACTTCATGTTTAGGATCCGCCCAACCAGAAAGCATAGGCCAAATATTAATAGCTGTATTTTGTTCATCCTGAATCTGTAGTAAGGGAGAAAGAACTTGTTCAAACTCGTTATATGTTTTGTTATCAATAGAACATTGAACTAAGGGGCAATAATACTCGTCTGGGTCTGTAGCACGGCGCAATAACGGACGAATATCTTGGGTGTAACAAAGAGTGGTTTGCCCTATTCGAAGAACACATCCCGCATGAAAATTACTCTTCTCCACTCGGAAGGGACAAAAACCATGTTCGAGTATCTGCATCAAAGAAATAGAGGAGAATTGATTTTTAAGTTTACTCTAGAGAAAAAATCCGATAATTGTCGACAAAAATCTTATTAGTCCATTTCAAAGATGATCTCATTTAATTCCTCCCTAACTTTCATACTCAGCTTTTCCATTGCAATCCCTTTGGGAGTTTTCGCTTTATTACGCGAATTGGCAATTCCTGTTAACATTGGCCAAATGTTAATCGTTGTATTTTCTCTGTCTTGAATTGTAAAGATATAATTAACGAGTTTTTCGAATTCTCGATATAAAACTTCTGAGATTAAGACTTTGGGAAGAAGGGGACAATAATAACTCGAATCTCGGAACACTAAGGGCCGTTCATCAGTGGAATAGCACATAGATTCTTTTCCTTTTTGTAAAACGCAGCCAGGTAGATGATCAAGAATTTCAACCCGAAAAGGACAGTGGCCACGCACTTTCAAAACACCTAACTCCAAAAACAAATAGAAAAATTTCCCAGATAAGTTAAATTACATTTTTCTTTTAAACCTGATGGAATTCAGTTGGAGATGTCTATCCCAAACGACCAAGGCAAGAGGATAGTCCTATTTCATTTTTTATTTCCGTGTATTATCGAAATGAGTTTTATATCCATCAATTTATTGTGCAAATTAAGACAAAACTTTGAATAAATAGGAAATGAAGGGTTTTATGATGAATGATACAGAACTGAAGCAAATTCTTATACAGGAAGCGAAGGAAATTGAGTCTTATGTTATTAAGACTCGTAGATATGTACATCAACATCCAGAAACCGCTTTTGAAGAAATTAAAACCCAAGATTTCATAGAAGCTGAACTAAAAAATATTGGATATGAAACAATAAGAGCTGCTAGGACAGGAGTTGTCGGGATTCTCAACGGTGAAAATCCTGGACAAACAATTGCCTTACGTGCTGATACTGATGCGTTGAATTTAACAGAAGAGAATGATGTTGAATATGCTAGTAAAATTTCTGGAAAAATGCACGCTTGTGGTCATGATGCACATACAGCTATGTTATTAGGAGCGGCTAAATTAATATTTAAACATCGTGCTGATCTCTCGGGACCTTTAAAACTCATTTTTCAACCTGCAGAGGAAGGAGGAGGAGGAGGAAAACTTATTTGTGATGAAGGCCATCTAGACAATGTAGATAGAATTTTTGGAATTCATGTATGGCGAGAACTAGAAGCAGGACTTATTGGACTGCGCAAAGGAGGAATGTTGGCATCAGCGGACGCTTTTACAGTGATCATAACAGGCAAAGGAGGTCATGCTGCAGCTCCACATCAGGCGATCGATCCTACCGCAGTCCTCGTTGATATCTATAATGCTCTCCAAAAAATTGTTTCTCGTGAAATAGATCCTTTCAGTGATGTTATCATGACTACACCCGTCATGCAAGGAAGCGATGCCTTTAACGTCATTCCGCGAGAAGCGAAATTGATGGGAACTTTTAGGACAATGGATCCTGATGTTAGAAAGCACATCGTTACAAGAATTCCTGAAATTGTAAAAGGATATTGCGAAGCATGGCGATGTGAAGGCAAAGTTATCTTCAATGAAGGTGACATGATTCCTTACCCTCCCCTAATTAACGATGCTCAAACTATTGATGAAATAAGTAGAATCTTGGAAGGTACAAAGCTAAAGTATGTCTCAATGGATCCATCCATGGGTGGTGAGGATTTTGCCTTTTACTTACAAAAGACAAAAGGAGCATTCCTAACCCTAGGGATCTATAATGAGGAAAAAGGAATTACTTCACCTCATCACCATCCTCAATTTGACGTAGATGAAGCCGTACTATGGAAAGGAACAGCATTGTACTCTATACTGGCTTTTTATCAATTATTCAAAGTGTAAGAAGGATACTAAGGTTGGAGAAGTTGTTTTGGCGTTAAAAAGCGTTGGAGACTGATCCAAAAAGTATCTTCCAACTTTTTTTATTTCTTTCCTATTTTTTCATGTTTTATATCCTTTTCATTTCCCATTTGTAGAGATTGAGTGATTTTAGAAGGCCTAATACCTGCTGTTACTTTTTTAATAAGATTTGGTTGGTCAGTTAAGGTGTATCCACATAATGGACACCCAGATTTTCCTGTCATTTCAGTAACTGAACTAAAATCTAATCCACATCCTTGACAGCTAAATGGAAACAGAATTAATTCCCCAGAACAATTAGGACAATTGGGAGAGCCAACTGTGATCAAATCAACATAATCGTGTATGCATACAAACCGTTTGCAGGACTTACATTGAAGGTAATTCCTCTCGTTGATCTCTCCAATACAAACTTGACAGGTGGCTTCCTTGGGTGGAGTAGGTTCTAATAGCAACATATCAGATCTAAGAACGAGAGAGTGATTATTTAATCTTAAGGGTGTTAATGAAGCCTTAACAGTTTGTGGAAGTTTCAGTTTACCAGTTGCTAACTCAGACGATAATGTATCAATGTGGATGGCTTTTCCTTTTGCTAGATCTTGAACCCAAGTTTGTTGTGATTTAGGACGGAAATATTCTAGTGTCTCTTTAGTTTTTGTTTTTATGTCTCTACCGTACTTAATAGATTTTGCTTTTATTTTTGGGTAATTCTTTATTGCACTGAATAAGACGAAAATTAACAAGGAAATGATTAATAAAATTCCGAGTAGTAATGTTATTGGATTTGAAATAAAATTTAGGGGATCACTGCCAAGTATTTCCTCAATATGATCGTTAAAAAAATCATTATCACTGTCAGGATCCCGAGGATTGGTACCAATCAAAAATTCTTCTCGGTTGGTTAATCCGTCTGAATCAGCCTCGTCTCCGCCGTCATCTACTCCAATAATAAAGTTATTCCGATATTCATAGATGTTAGTCAACCCATCGTTGTCTAAATCTCCATCAGCATCATGAACTCCCGCTTTCAATCCATTCTCGTACTCAAATAAATTCGGCATACTAAGAAAAAATATAATCTAAACTTCAATAAGAATGCTAATCCTGATTTTATCAGTCAAATAACAGCCAAGCAAAATTCTCATTGTTTGAGGAAATAAATGATGAATATTCTTTATCTTTTACCTGGAAAGGGGATGTCTAAAGATGAAATTGACCGTCGCACGTCTATTGCAAAATCAATTGCAAGACCTGGTTCAAAGATTATTATAATGGAAGTAGGTGAAGGGCCATTATCCATTGAGTCATCTATTGAGGAGTATATGTCCATTGGACCGATGTTGCGCAAACTTGTCGATATACGGAAGGAAAACATGTATGATGCCCTAATTATTGGATGTGCAGGAGACCCTGGTTTATCACCATCTAGGGAACTCCTTGAGATTCCCGTTATCGGTCCCGCTGAAGCTTCTTTTCATTATGCCTGCATGCTATCAGATAGATTCAGTGTTCTAACCGTGTTAACAGCAGGTGTTGAATCTCAAGATAATGTTCGGGTTCTTATCAGAGAAAAAGGTCTTGAATCTAGGTTAGCATCAATCGAATTCGTGCATATTCCAATCATCGATATGTGGGGAAAAAGCAAGGAAAAAATCATAGAACAGATGGCAAACGGAGTTCTAAAAGCTAAGGAAAAAGGGGCAGGTTGTGTTGTCCTCGGTTGTATGTCAATGGCATTCTTAATGGTAGATGATATAATAGAGAAAAAAACTGGATTACCTATAGTAAATCCGCTCAAAATAAGCATAAAAACTGCTGAAACATTTATAGACCTTAAACTTAAGCATAGTAGAATAACCTATCCTGAAGCTGATTTTGTTAAGCTAAATTCTACAATATTTAATTATTTGGACAATAAGAATTTGGAATGAAGAAAAATGGGTAGAAATAAGAATTATATTGGATACAAAGCATATGAATACTTAACTCCAGGAATTGATTACCGAGCCTTCAATTTACGAAAGGCAATCAAAAAGGAATGGGCATATTCTGTCCCTCTTTCAAAGACTGAAGAAGAAAGGGTAGAGGAAATTCTTGAAAAGAACATAGTGATCGATTTACACGAGCATCCAACAATGATGCCTGAAAATGCTAGTGAATCCAGTGCTTTATCAAGAGAAGGACGTGAATACCTGGCTTATGAGGCGCTTAGTAAGTCAGGTTTAGATGCTGTGTTTGATAATTTGATGAATGGTAGTTGTAATATTACAAGTAAACATGGGTGGAAATGGAGTGATACAATTCATGATTTAGGCCAGCGATTATGTGATATTGCTCATCAAGATTTTGTAATTCATTGTAAATCTGTGAATGACATACTGACAGCTTTTGAAACTGGGAAACTCGCCTGGATTGCAGTTCTTGAGTCTGTTTCGAGTATTGAAAATGAAGTTGATCGATTGGATATTCTCTATGGTCTGGGGATACGATCAATGGGTCTTAATTACAGTGAATCTAATATGCTCGGATCAGGACTTGGTGAAATTCGGGATGGAGGACTGACAGATTTTGGTTATGATTGTATAATTCGCATGAACAAGTTAGGAGTGCTAATTGATCTGAGTCATCTGAGTGATTTGACGGCGTTAGATGCAATTGAATCAAGTAAAAAATCTGTAATTGTCTCACATGCGGGTGTACGAGCCTTAAATCCCATTGCTCGAATGTTTCCAGATGAAGTTATTCAAGCATTAGCTGAAAGCGGAGGATTGATAGGGATTGAGGCAGCTCCAGGGTATACAGCCACAAAAGATGATCCAATTCCAAGTATTGAGACATACATGAATCATCTCGAATACTGCATTGACTTAGTAGGCATAGATAGTGTTGGTTGTGGTCCTGATAGTTTCTATGGGGATCATGTCGGTTTATATCGTCTAGAAGATGAGGAGCTAAAGGTAGGAGGTTTTGGACATTATACGAGGCCTGGTCGAAGAGGGGATGGGTTAGTGGTCTCAACTCTACCAGATTATGTTAAAGGAATGGAAAACCCAACAGAATGCCTCCAAAATATCACCCGATGGATGGTCAAACATGGGTACTCTGATTCTGATATTGCTAAAATAATTGGTAGAAATGCATTGAATCTATTAGAAAAGGTTTGGTGAGAGGAGAGGATTCCTCCTTTTTCTTTTATTTAAGAGTTAATAATCTAATTCTCTCATTTGTCCAAAGGATTCAGGTAATATTCATATTTTGTTGATCTTCTTTTTCCTCTATCTTATCCATATAATAAAAAACTCCAATAATTATGAAAGTTCCAAAGAAGGTGACTACTAAGAGGGGAGGAAATCCTAGAATTGGGAAAAGAAAACCTGCGACTCCAGCAGAAGGAACACGACCTAGACGCTGGATAAATGCAAGAATACCAAAATTTGTTGCAGGTGCATTCGAATCTATAGAGATAAAACTCAGAGTGACGGATGGTCGCCAAAAGGCGACTACAGCTCCTAGAAATCCATAAGCGATGGTAATTAACTCTTGAGCATGATCAGGTATGGAAAACGCGGTGAAAACCAGTATGATCCATATTATCCCCACGAATTCTCCTACAATAAGCCCTGCCACTCTACCAAATTTGTCAACAAATACTCCTGCAGGATAAGCAAGAAGGACCATGATAATTGTTTCAACAAGAGTCAAAGTCGCAATAAATGATATATCTACTTTAAATACAAGGATATATATTGCATTGGCAATAGAAAGTGGTAAACCCCATATAAATGCATCTATTGCAAAGGTAAATGCAATTAATCGCGAAGTTGGATTACTCAATATTTTGATCAGGGGAAAATGCAGTTTTTTGATATTCGGTTTAATATCGTGAAGCAGAAGGAAATTGATTATGAGACTAATAAGAATTAAGAATAATCCAAGTTGGAAGAAGAATGTGAAATCCATATCTCCAACCCTGAGCAAGAAGGAGGCAGTTATACCAGCAAGATAAGATGAATTGTATATAAACGAAAATGCTAAGCCACGATTTTTGGTAGAAGATTCGAAAATTAGACCCTGTAAGGGGGCATCATATAATCCCACCCCTAAATTGAAAAGAATAATACTTGGTAATAGGAGATAGATATCTGTTATTCCTGTAGCGAATCCTAGTAATCCCAAGATGCTTAAAATCTGACCAAAGACGATATTTCTTTTTCTTCCATATATATCTGATAGAAATCCTAGGATTAAGGGTAAAACTGCTGCAAGCGATCCAATAGATAATATTAAACCTAGAATCTGGGCAACAGATTGATTTGTTTCATATATAGAGACTAAATATGGCTGAATTTGAATCATAAATACAAAATTGACAAAGCCCCAGAGAAAATTGGTAACTGCTAGAGTATAGATATTTAAATTTAAGTAAGACACTGTTTTCACTAGTCTGAACCTCATCAATCCTTCGAATTTAGCTATGGACAGTTATTTGAGATCTATTAATCTCTAATACCCAAATCATTTCATATTTTCTGATTATTGTTACTTAAATAAATGATATGCCCGATGCACTCATTGACTATAAGCCTCTATGGGTACAGTAACTAGAACAAGTGAGTAACCCACAGAATAAAAGAATGAAATAACAGACATTATGGAACTAAACATTGTTAAAAGCTAAGAATTTTATTTTCAAGAACTCCTCTTTGTACTAATATTCTGGTGTAAATTCTAATGAAAGATATAAAAATCGGTAGCGCTAAAAGCGAATCTGGAAAATTAACCTACGGATTCATAGATGGTCTCGAGCTTCCCACAGGGACCATAGAAAAGATTCCAGTTATAATTGCTCAAGGTCTTGAGGATGGGCCGACCTTCTTTTTGACTGCAAATGTTCATGGCTTCGAACTCACTGGAGTGGCTGTTATTCATGAATTAATGACTGAAAAATTGGCCCAAGAATTGAAAGGGACTTTAGTTGCAATTCCTACACTAAACCCTTCTGCTCTCCGACGATATCATCATAAAGCAATATATGACGATAGAGATCCAAATAGATTATTTCCAGAAGGAAAATTTGCCGAAAAGGCAAGTGAGAACGGTGATAATGAATATCCTACCCTGTTTGAGCATATAACAAACAAAGTCTACTCATATTTTGAGAAATATGCAGATTTCCACATCGATTTCCATAATCACTCACAGCTATCGATCCCCTACTCGATTTTGGATCGATTATTTTATGAAGATGAAGCTCAAAAAGAAGACGCTCAAAAACTCCTTGATCGACAAAAAGAGATGGTAGAGTCTTTTGGAATGCTAGTGTGTGCTGAATTTCCAGCTAACAAATATTTAAAGAAGAAGCTACATAGATCAGTTTCTGGTTCGACATTTAACAGTTTACGAATTCCTGCGTTTACTGCAGAGCTTGGAGAAAATCGGTTTTTAGTACCAGAGGTAATCATTGGCTCTGTAAAAGGAACTAGCAATGTTCTCAAATGGGCTGGAATGCTCGAGGGGCCAATTGAAGAAATAACAGAATTTCCAGTACCAAAACCAAAAGAACGAACCCGAAGATTTGATCATCCACGAGTAAAACGATCAGGAATTGTCCGGTTTATTGTGAAACCAGGAGATCATGTAACTAAAGGACAACCAATAGCAAAGTTGACTGATATTCTAGGAAGACCTCTTGATGATGGATACATACGAACTGAGTATGATGGTGTTATGGTAGCTCTTCAAACCAAGATGACCGTTTATCCAAATGATACAATAGCCGAAATGGGAATAAAAGATGATTATCCTTTGTTAGCCCAAATGCCATCCAAAAAAGTCTAATTATACAAGGATAATTTCGAATGAATGAAGTGAGAAATTTGTAATTAACAACCCACTATTCCTTTTTTCAGTAACATTTCTAGTTTGTCCTCTATTCCTAGCTCAGATAAGATTTCCTGAGTATGTTCCCCTAATCTTGGAGCCATTCGTATATTATTTGACATTTTGGGGTTCAAATAAGGAGAAGATATCAGTTGAATCATACCCAAGTGTGAGTGATCTACCTCAGTCAATCTATTCTTCTTCTTGAAGACCTCTTCCAAGTTAAGGACTTCTCCACCTGGAATATCAAACTTTGTAAATAATTTTGTCCATTCATTAGTTGTCCGTGACTGAAAGATTCGAGGGAGTTCTTTCTCACATAATTCTAAGTCATGTTGATTATTTAATAAATCGGATCGATTTATCGCATTACAGAAATTAATCCAAAATTTACTCTCAATAGGAGCAAACGAGATGAAACCTGAATTCTTCGTTTTGTAGACACTATACCATGGGATATATCCAGAAAGAGTATGCAAGGTTCTTTCTGGTTGACCTGACCCTGTTAGATATCCAGCCGCTACAACAGATAACCATGGGAGAAGGTGTTCAACCATCGATATGTCAAAATACTGAGGTTCATCCTTTCTTTGGAGTAAAGCACTTAATACCGTGATTACTGTAGGTAAACTTCCACCACCTATATCTGCAATTGGAACACCAGGAACTATTGGGTAATCTTGAGGGCCAGTAATATTTAAAATTCCAGCCTCGCCAATATAGTTTAAATCATGGCCTACCCTGTCATCAGTAGACCCAAATCCCGTCAATTGACAGTAAATCAGTTTTGAATTAAGTTTAGAAAGAGTTTCGAAATCTATCTTTAATTTCTTTACAGTTAAAGGTCTGAATCCAGTTATCACAACATCAGTAGTTTCAACAAGATCATAAAATATTTCTAATCCTTCGTTTTGTTTTAAATCGACAGCTAAAGAACGTTTATTACGATTTAATAATAGATTTAGCTGTGTATCGTCATCAACGAAGGGAGGATAAAAACGTATGGGATCTCCAGTTAAGGATTCAATTTTAATAACATCTGCGCCAAAATCACCTAAAATTTGAGTTGCTAGCGGTCCAGGAAGATTTATGGTTAAGTCTAATACTCTTATTCCATCGAGTGCAGTACGTAAAGGCATTTTTTATATGAGACCTGTTTACATTTTTTGTTATCATTTAGAGGACAAGTACGTGTCAATCTATATAGCTTTTTCCATACTTCTCCTCTAGTTCCTTTGCGATTCTATTTGTCCTGGCTCTTTTAGAGATTGCGAAAATGGTTAATCTTAATGCGATAAGCGCAAAGACAAGAATAAACAGGGGCCACGAGTAAAAAACTAATCTATTGTCATAATTTATTGCTAGATGTTCTTTGACTATATCAATTTGCACACTACTTTCGTACACACCGAGTATATCAGTATAAACATTAAAATAAAGTACAGTTTCAGTCTCTTCCGTTGCCTTGCATTGAATAATTATTTCATATAGAATAGAGCTTTTGTTTGGCAGAGTATCTAAAAATGTGAAAGAAGTCGATGTAATCTCAATCAGATCAGTTTCGAAGGACAACTGAAAAGTGAGATTTTTTAGGTTAGAATCACCACTATTTGTTAATTTATAGGTTAGAGTAGCATTTTCCTCAAAAGCTAATTCGAGTGTCGGTAGGACTCCTCCTAGTTCGAGTGGACCTTCGAGATCTAATAATGGATATTGAATCGAAATTCCAAAAAGACCATAATTAGCTTCACCCCAACTCGTATACTCACCCTCATACCACGAATACGAATCAACTGTTTGCTCACTGGTATCTTGATATAGGTATATATAACCAATCACCAACGGATCATTTAATTTCGTGGGAGAAGCAGTGACCGTATAATTAGTTTTTATTGTCTCAAGTGGTTCCAGTGACCCAAGAAAATGTGTATCATTTTCTCCTTCAGCTAGGTAAAGCGTACCATCTTGATCCCAATCAAGAGTAGTTGAAATATCAGTCCACGCTTGATTACTCAGTTCTGTAATCTCTACAGTAATATTTACAATTTCCCAATATTCAATAAAAAACTTTGGATTAGAAATATCGATTCGGAAATTTGCTCCAGCGGTGATCTTCTTACTAATCTGGCTGTTTGGCTTAGAATTGAAGATAGGTTCCTTATCTGTTGAAATAGATACCATACAGACAGACAGTACAATTATGCTAAGGAGAAAAATCGGTTTAAGAGAGAAATTGCTTAATCTAACCAACATGCTGATAAACGTCCGTGTTTCATTAACAGTTCTGGTTCTTCATCTAAACATTTTTCAAAAGCGAAAGGGCAACGTGGAGAAAATCTACATCCAGGAGGAAGATGAATTGCTGTTGGAATTTCTCCTTCTATATCAATTCTGGTTCTTTTTGCATCAGGATCAGGAATCGGGACATTAGAGATTAGTGCTTTTGTATATGGATGATGTGGAGATTTTATCACGAGGTTGATTTCCCCTTTCTCAATAATTTTTCCAAGATATAATAGGATGAGGGTATCACCTAAATAACGTGCTTGTGCGAGATCATGGGTTATGAATAAAATACCCATATTGTATCGAGCTTGTAAATCTTGTAGAAGATTTAGAATTTCAATTCTCGTGTTTGCATCAAGCATACTGGCTGGTTCGTCTGCAATTATGAATTCTGGTCCTACAATTAATGCTCGTGCAATCGAAACCCGCTGTCTTTGCCCTCCTGATAATTCATGTGGATATCTATGATTGAATTCCTCTGCAGGATATAATCCCACATCTTCTAGAGCTTTTATAACCCTAGGTGCTACTTCTTTTCCCGGACAGATTTTCATTAGATGCAACGGTTCACTAACAATTTCAAAAATAGTCATTCTTGGATCAAGAGACTCATAGGGATTTTGAAATACTATCTGCATATTTCTTCTTAATTTTCGAATTGCTGATTGCTTTAAACCAGCAATATCATTTCCTTTAAAAATAATCTGGCCTCCAGTAGCGTCTTCCAGCCTTATAATAAGTCTAGCGGCGGTCGTTTTTCCAGATCCACTTTCTCCAACTAAACAGACTACTTCTCCTTTTTTGATATTAAAAGAAATATTATCTACAGCTCTTACAAATTCCTTTTTACCAGAAAAGCTAGAAAAAAGCCCTGTTCGAACAGGAAACCACTTTATTAGGTCTTTTATTTCGAAAATAAGTTCTGAATCGGAACTCATGGAAAATCCTCTCCTGCGTGATAGCATGCAACATAGTGACGTGATGTAGAAAATCTTTCAAAAGGTGGGTGTTCTTTTTTACATTC
>JAEOTQ010000217.1 GCA_016839785.1 Candidatus Hodarchaeota archaeon
ATGACTCAATTGAAAAAATAGAGTCTTTGGTTGATGTAACCTAACAATTTCACTTTTAAATCAAATATCCCTAAGATTTCTTGCACCCACGGTTTAGGAATTCCAGATATTTATATCTAATTTATTGATTAGATTAAATGTATGCTCAGGAAAAAACACATTCTTTCCCCGTCTATAATTTGAAGACAATAACTTCATGATATATCGAACGGATTTTAAATCTTCAAAATTATCAATATCAGTAACTTCAGGTAAAATGTGAACGTCTGACTTACTTAGCAAAAGATCCATGGCACTTCCGAGTTCCCCGAATGTGTCAGTTTTCTGAAAAATGGATCCAATTTCATCGATATAGGGTTCATTATGTCCTAGTAAGTAGAATCCTCCATTTTGTGAAGGCCCGAGAACTGAATTTTGAGAATCGGATCGTAATATTTCGATAGCAGTCTGAATAAGACTTGGTTGAATATGTGGTGTATCTGAACCTATAATTAATGCTGAATGTAAATCGAGATTTTGAAAAACATACTTAAAAGTATTTTTAAAACGATCAACAAACGTAAATCCTCTCTGTGAAATACAATGGAACGTGGACACTAATTCTTGATTATCCTGGGTTAAAGGTTCAATGATCAGCTTTTCAAAAGTTGATTTCGCCTGTTCTGGATGATAAGCAATTATAGGAATAACTTCTCCTTGAAGAATTCTCAACGCTTTTAACGTGTCTATTAACATTGCAGTTTGTAATTGTGATGGAAAATCAGGCAATAGGTGGGGGTGTTGGAGTCGAGTCTTTACGAAACCTGGTTGAGGAACTTTGGTAAAAACAATTAGTCCTATTGATTCGTTAGAAACTATGAGTAGGCCTCCAGAAAAATAAAATTTTGATATAAGTAATGGTCATAATTAATGCAGCTTTGAAGGCGTTTGTGATATTGCCAGAAATTTTACTCTCTCCTTTTGTACGTTGACTATAACTGACAGGTAGTTCAATGTGATTAATGCCTGATTTTAGTATTTTCGCTGACATCTCCATCGTCCATCCATAACTAGGAGTATTCATTTCAAGCATACATAATGTCTTCCATGTGACAATACGAAGAGGACCAAGATCAGTAATTTTTTGGTTATAAGTAAAAGAAAGAAGTAATGAAAAAAAACGATTTGCCACGCGTGCTAAGACACCAAGCCTACCTCTTGAAGATTGTTGGATCATTCTAGATCCCTGACAATATTGTATTTTACCGTGGAATACACCATTAGCTACCTTAGGGATATCATTTACTATACTCTGACCATCCCCATCAAAAAAACAAATTACTTTGGGTTTTTCAATTAGTGAACTCAAATGATTTATCGCCGCAAGACAAGCATTACCATATCCTAAGCGATTTTCATGAACAACAGTCACTCCTGCATTCTGGGCAATATTTCTTGTTTGATCTGTCGATGCATTATCAACTACGATTATATTATGTGTGATAGAGGATTGTAGCTGTTTTAATAATCCAGGAAGTGTATCCTCCTCATTATGAGCTGGAATGATGACAAATAAATCTTTCATTGTATATTTTGGAGTCATCTTAATTCCTTGATCTCAATTCTACTAGATTTGAAAGGGTGTGGAGGATGGAATTGGTTGATTAAACCGTTTGTAGACAATGAATGAGGCACACCAGTTTCCTAGAATCATTAGGAACGTGGCAACGAGGGATGAAATTCCTAGTTCAGGGATACCCCCCAATATATGTCCAAAATTACATCCTAGAGCTAGCATAGCCCCAAAGCCTAGAATAAATCCTCCACTTGAGAATTTTACAAAATCCCAAATTGATGGTATTTTCAACTTGAATTCTCTAACTTCTAGGGATGAAATAAAGGAACCACTTATCATTCCCACAATGAAAAAACCTGCCCAGCCGATTGTATCAGAATCGACAAGGTTCAGAAATCCTGCCAGAGCTTGAAAAAGTTCACCTATTCCATCGGTGGTTGAAAAACCAAATGCTCTGCCTGTGGGTGTTGAGGTTATTCTTGCTCCAATTCCAAGAAATCCAAGTACAATTCCTGTAATAAGAGGTGGCCATTGAGGACGTAGGTGGGTTAATTTTGTTGTTTTATCTCTCTGAAACAGAATAAAAATGACCAAGAAAATGAGAGAAAGAATAGTCCAACCCCATCTAGGAAATAAAAGTTCTAAGGAAGGAATTTCGCCGTCTATAAACCAATTAGTACCTGTACGCAAATCGTTAACAATAGTTTTAAACGGGTCAATAACTACGATCCCTACTCCAAGGCCAAATCCAATAAAAGCAAGTAGAGATTTTATTGATCCTTCTCCTATCCGATAACAGGTTCCCCCTGCGCACCCGTCAGCAATTACTGTTCCCATTCCAAAAATAAAAGATCCTAGAGGAAGTAACAGTAGTGAAAACGGTATAGGATTGGATACGAAGTCTGAACCTGGTAAAAGTTCAAGAGCTTGATACCCTATTAATTCTACTAGTATAGTTATAAGTAGGGCTGACGCTAGCTCGGAGTTTTTAATAAATAGCAAATTACGAAACGCAGTGTTGGCGCACATTCTTCCTCTTTGAAGCACCAATCCAGTTGTTAAACCGATAATAAGAGCACTAAAAATATTGAAAAGGGGGATAGCCATTTTTCATCATATTTCCTAAAAAAAATCTGTCTGAAAACTCACTAAATTACTCATTTATCTTTAGCTAATAAATTATAATCTTCAAAAACCACAATTTTAGATTTTGGATTATCAGCGATAAACTTAGTGACGAACTTTCTCAAGTTCTCCTCAGGAGACAAGTTAAAAGGCAGGGTATTTATTCTAAAAACGTCCTTCATTAATTTAGCGTCAAGAAATGACGAATACAAATGTAGATTACCCTGAGTAAACTCTAAAATCCGAAAAAGATCGACTGCATTTTGTATACCAATTTCAAAAGTTGTCGGGGAGCATTTATTTCTAATAACCCATTGCATGGCTTCTCTATATGATTTATCTCTCACTTCTTGCATAGTTTCCAAGTATTCATCTGGCCCAATTCCTTCAGGACAACCAGCAAGTAAAAGGATGGCACCCCCTAGTTTTACGGCATGACTGGCGGCATTAAGGCCTTTTCCAGCCTGATAGTAGTTTACAGAAGGTTTTCCAATAATCACAAGATCTCCACGTTTCTGCAATTGAACATCTCTAATTTTAGAAAGGGATGTCAATGCATGTTCATGGATCGTCAGAGGGTCTCCAGCAAAAATATCAACGAATTTTCCTTTATCCAGTATTGCATCTATTACGAAAATTGGCACAGAATGTGTCTTTTGGATTGAGGAAACAATTTCCCGAATATCTTGGATTGCTACATTCCCCTCGATATTCCCCATCCTACATTCTTGTTTGAATCCATAATCCAAGTCAAATATCTTAGAATGGTTAACCCGAACAGTTTTTCTACCGCTTACTCCAGGTAAAATCAGTTTGACTGACCCTGCTACTCCTGCGAAATAATGATATTCTGAATCAGATAAAGGAATGACAATATCACTTTCTAAAATTCGTTTATCTACTAATATTGGTGTTTTAGCTGATGAAAATCCTAGATCCACGTGAAAACTGTTAGCATCACAGTCGTGAACCCATACTCGATTTTTCCATTCTGAATATAGATCACCAAGAATATGTGCTTGTATTTGAGAGTCTGTAGGTGGTTGATGAGTACCAGTAGCTATCAAGACTCGAATATCTGACTTTTTCACTCCAAGTTTTAACAACTGATCTTCAATTAGTGGGAGGAGAGTTTTCGTATGGATATTTGGACGAGTGTTATCGTCAACAAGAACGGTAATTGTATGATTTTTGTAGTGGTTACTTATCAGGTCGCTTAAACTTGGAGAATTAAAAGGTTTTTCCAAGGAATGAATCAATTTTTTATGAATATCATTTTCAGACAAGTACACCGTTTTTGGTACTTGGAGATACTCACACTCTACATCTCTAGGTATAAAATTAACAATTTTTTCCTTTTCGTAGAAAATTGGGGTGTCATGGAAGTTATCTGACTTATTCATTTTGTTAGATTCCTGATTATTTGAGATTGAAAATCCATTGAAATTCCTATCTTGCTGAGGTACTGACTAATCCCTCCAAAATCGTGAACAATATCTAAGATTTTTTCAATTAGTTCATGTTTCATGTTTGATCCAGATACTAAGTAATCCTCAATAATTTTTTCACGAGGTGAGTCTAGGAGAAGGTGAATCAGAGCAAAAATAATTCCAGTTCTATCCATTCCTATCAAACAATGTATAATAATAGGATAATTCTCCTTCTCTGAAAGGATAGTAAATAATTCTTTAAGTCTATCACCTTCATTCTTCAATACCCAAGAATAATACTTTATATTATCTCTTCCATCCATTCTAGCGTCTATCTCATCTGAAACAAGCTTTATATTTCTGTACACGATGTTCTTCAAGATTTTGGGAGAATAAGTCCTTTTATTAATATCTATAATATTTCTAAGATCGATAATTGTCTTTATCCCTTGATCATCGAACCAGTTTCTCAATAGGGGATCGTTTTCGTATGCAGATAAGTCTGAGGAGCGAAAAAGCATGTTAGATTTGATTATTGGCTTTGAATATTGTGAAACATCTCTTAAATTTCGGAATTTGGGTAAATCTTTGGTGAAATCGTCTTTTTTCATATTATTATCACTCCATTCTTTCTCTCTCAAAAAGCTTATCAACCACGGAAAATACTTCACCTTCAACTTCTTTCATGGTGATAAAAATGGTAGTAGTCTTTGTTCCCTATCCCTGTGGTACAATTTTTTCAATAATCTTAATCATTGGAGGAATTTTATCCCTTCCAGCTGATCCAGAGGGTGGTTTCAGCATGATAATTTTCGGAATAATCGTTCTAGCAATAAATCAAGCCATAGTTGGCTCTAGTCGATCTAGAGGGATACCAGTAAGTGGGAGAGGATCCGTTATACATAATAGGGCATATTCGACGGGAAATGGCAATGCTCTGAGGTCTTTCTGTCCAAAATGTCGTATTGAGTATACCACAACAAATCAAAATAGTCTCTGTCCTAACTGTCAGGTTCCCTTAAAAACAAAACCAACATCATATTTGGATCTAAAGGAAGAGAAAAAGCCATTTTATTTTGAAAATCAGTAAAAAAGAGAGAGGAAACATTAATTTACTTGATTTTCCTTGTACTGGGTTGGTGTAACTAATGGTAGACACTTTGATTACAAATGGAATTCTGCTTACAATTGACAATAAAAGGAGAATTATATATAATGGAGCTATTGCAATTGATAAAGGGCGAATTCTTGATATTGGCACCACCAAAGCTCTAGAATCTACATATAGTTCGGACATTGTTATCGATGCAGTGAACAAAGTGGTGATGCCAGGCTTAATTGACACCCATGGGCATGCTGGTCATAGTTTAGTCAAAACCGTTGCTGAGAATACAAGAGATGATTGGATACCAATTATGGAAACGTTCTATAGGGAAGCGACGACACCAAAATATTGGTACATTGATGGAACCCTATCTGCCCTAGAACGTCTGAAATTTGGTGTAACCTGTGGTCTATCCTATTTAGGATCTTCTGCACGTACCGACGATTCTGTATATGCACTTCAGCACATCAAGGGTATCAGAAAAATTGGGATCAGAGATATAGTAGCTGTTGGACCTGCAAAACCCCCTTATCCTAATACGTATGTGAAGTGGGAAAATAATCTCCCATTACAAATACAGGCATCTTTTAATCATAATTTAGAGGTTACGGAACAAATTCTTTTAAAAATTCGAAGTGAGAAGGATGACCAACTTGATATCACTATGTCACCACCTACCTTGACAGTAGGGGGTATTCAAGACGTTCCTGAACTCAGAGAAGAGATCGAGTCCATGCAAGAAATGATTGAGAAGTGGAATATGAAATTACATACTCATGCATATACTGGACAAATAAAAGTTGCTCATGAAGAGCTTGATCTTCTGGGGTCACATGTAAGTCTAGCTCATTGCACTGGATTGTCAAAGGAGGAAATCCAGATATTAGCTGATACGGATACTAAAGTTTGTCATTCTCCAAGTGCACGTAGTATAATTCCGATCCGTTGTCCAGTTGTTGAATTATTAGATGCGGGAGTAACAGTAGCTATCTCTACTGATGGATCAGCACCTGATAGGACATTTGATCTATTTAAGGAGTTGCGTCAGGCAATGAGTTTACAACGACATTTCTTTAAAGATGAAAACATTATGCCACCAGGAAAAGTGATTGAAATGGTGACAATAGATGCGGCTAAAACCTTAGGTTATGAGAAAGAACTAGGCTCGCTTGAAATTGGAAAAAAAGCAGATATAATTCTCATCGATATGATGAAACCTCATTTAGTACCGTTTTTTATGATTCCACATAGAATTGCCTATGAGGTTTCAGGACAGGATGTAGATACCGTTCTTATTAATGGAGAAGTAAAAATGGAAAATGGTAAGGTATCACATGTAAATGAGCTAAATATTCTACAGAAAGCACAGGAAGAAGCCCAAGCGGCAATATCAAGAGGTGGTCTTGAAAAATATTTGGACATCCCAAAGGATTTTTGGGGACATACAAGATATTGATGAAATTGTGTAAATGCTAATGTCAACGTTAACTATAGTATGAAGCATCGGAAACAATGAGTCGAGATATCTTTGTTACTATTATTCAGTACCTACTCCTATTCACTATTTATTAACTAAACACAATATAAGTGATGAAAAGGGGATTAGGAATTTGAATAAACGGGATTTAAATACTCGAGCTGTGCATAGTGCGTTTTCGATAGACTTGGACAAAGAATTTTTATTGTAATTCTCAATAATTAATGATAAGATCAGAAATCTATAGCAACGGGAACACAATGACGAAATATTACGTGAGAGGTAGGGAGCTCATAATCCAAACGTATAGTCATGAAAATACACATGTACCATGGGTTCCGTTTGCTGGTATCCACGCAGGACGATTAAAAGGATATACCGCTTCCGAAATATTACAAGATAAAGCAAAATTCTTAGAATGTTTATTAGAAGTGAAAAAAACCTACTATCCAGATGGGATGCCGGTGATATTTGATCTCCAAGTTGAAGCGGAGATTCTTGGATGCAATCTTCGATGGTCGGATAAAGCTCCTCCTATGGTCATTGATCATCCCTGTTCTGAAGAAATGATTGTTCTAGAGAAAATCCCAGAGAGACATGAAGGAAGACTACCAATCATAATAGAGGTAATGAAGTCCTTAAAAAAAGAGATTGGAACACAAGTAGCTCTCTTTGGACTAGTTTGTGGTCCTCTTACCTTGGCTTCTCATCTACGAGGAACAAACTTCTATATAGATTTGATCACAAATCCACAGTATGCAGTTGGGATGTTGGCGTATACCTCTCAGGTTACTAAAGTGATGTCTGAGTACTATATTGAGGCTGGTATGGATATCATTGCTGTTGTGGATCCAGTTGTCTCTCAAATATCTCCTACTATGTTTAATGAGTTTTTAAGTAATGATTTTTCCGACATTTTCTCCCATATCAAATCTCAAGATGTCTATTCAAGTTTCTTCGTCTGTGGTGACGCCACAAAAAATCTTGATTCTATGTGTAAAACAAATCCCGATTCGATCTTTGTAGATGAAAATATTGACATGGTTCATGCCTATGATATACTATCTAAGCACAAAATTATTCTTGGGGGAAATATCCCCCTTGCAACTACAATGTTATTTGGAACTCAACAGGACAATATGAAATATGTTGTGGATCTGTTTGAGAAGATTGGAAAGGAAAATTTGATAATTGCCCCAGGTTGTGATATGCCTTACGATACTCCTGTTGAGAATGTAGTTGGAGTTATCGAAGCAGTTCAAAAACCCGATTTAATTCGTAAATCATTGGAAAATTATCATAAAGAAGAATCTAATATCGTAGTAGAACTTCCAAATTATCACACCCTCCATAAGCCATTAGTCGAGGTATTCACAATTGATTCCGAAGTCTGTGCCGCCTGTGGATATATGCTTGAGACAGCTGTTGATGTGAAGAAAATGTTTGGTGAAAAAATCGATCTTGTGGAGTATAAATGGGTTAAGCAGGAAAATATTGAACGAGCAAAGAGATTAAACATTCAACATCTCCCGTGTATCTTAATCAATGGAGAAGTAAAGTATTCATCAATCATTCCTACAAAAGATAAACTTTTCACTGAAATAGAGAAGTATCTCTGATGTCAACAAGAACTATAGAAGTTTTTTTAATTACTGGTTTTTTAGGATCAGGAAAAACGACCTTTCTTCGTCACCTACTTGAACAGATGATTTCTTTTCCTGAATTGAAGATAGGAGTCTTGATGAATGAGTATGGATCAGAGAATGTCGATAAAGAGGTACTCCCCCAGGAAGAGATTGCTTTTTCCGAAATAAACGGAGGATCCATCTTCTGTAGTTGCTTACATTCAGAGTTTATCAATGCCCTAAAATTATTCTATAAATCCACTGAAATTAATACTTTGCTTATTGAAACTTCTGGACTCTCGAATCCTTCAATGATCTTTCAAGACTTAAATATTGTAAATAATCAAATCGGAGACGTCTATAAAATAAAAGAAAGTATTTGTCTTGTTGATGTATCACTAATAATGAAGTTAATGAGTGCGTTTACGAGTATAACGACTCAATTAGAAGTTTCATCTATTATACTGGTTAATAAAATTGATCTTGCCAATTCAACTCAAGTAGATTCCATTGAACGAACCATATTTGGCATAAATCCTCATTCGAAGATTTCCAGAGTTAAATTTGGCCAGGTGAATTTGAAAAACCTATTTAGGCAAGAGAAAATGCAAATTCAACGTGATTTCACAGAGAAACGAGATGTAAAAGGTAGATTAACGACGGTCACAGTAACTCAATCACATTCAGTTTCAGATAAAGGATTCTCTGCTTATATGAATTCTATAAGCGACTCGCTTATTCGAGCCAAGGGATATGTTCATTTAGAGAGACAGGGTTGGTTTAGGATCGATCAAGTTGGTGATAACCTTCGCCGTATACACGTTACTTCGCATCCAGACCAAGGATCTCTTGTTTTCATTTTTAAAGATGCTGTTGATATACAGAAAATTCAATCACAGTGGAATATTCTTCTGTCACCTTCAAATGGCGAATTATTGATAGGTTAATCAAATTGATAACCACTATCGATCCAAGCTTTCTTCATAATTGGATTTAGTTCTAGATATGCATTTACAATCTTTTTCGGAACTTTATTGAGAGGACATGAGAAATTGACACACTTAGGGCAGATGTTCTTCTGTAGAACATAAAAAAAGAAGATTCCACCAATAATTCCTAGGAGTATAAGTCCAAGAAGGACATAAATTAATAGATCTGACCTGGTTGATAATTGATTGATTTTAGTTAATCCATAGATTTCTACTAATACAGGGAAAAACACAAAGAACACTGCTCCAGCTAAGAAACCAAATTTCTCAAAACGATTTAGTGGACTGGGATTATACGACCAGATCTTTATTGTTCCATGATTAGCCAAACAATGAAGTACTCTTCCCTCCTCTGCATAATAAGGACAATGACTACAGAGAACTTTAATCTCGAAAAATCCAAAGAAGAAAATCCAGAAACCGACATAAATAAAAGCTGGAATCCAAGAGACATACAATCCGATAATTAAGAATCCTATTGTTGCAAATACCATCAAAGGACCTGCTCCTTTGTAGAATCGCAGTAATAGATGCTTTTCCCATTTGCAATCTAATTTCCCCGTAATAGAACAATTTTTACAATCTGAATTTTCGTCCCATGTACATGTAACTTCTTGATTTTGGGATTCAGAACCACCAGTTTTAAGTATCATCTCAATCTCCAATAAGTGTTTATGAACTCAAGTTATAAATTCCTGTGTACAATGTGTTCAATCTAGTATCAGCTACATATAAAAGTTTTTAACATTATGGTTCTTATCCCGTTCTCCTCGCGTGATAATCATGTCAAACAAGTCGCTAGCAGCCATAGCAATAATACTCATACTTGGGGGATTGAATATTATCCAATTCAACTTTTTCACTCTTCCTCAATTGTCAGGAGAAAATACTCCATTCGATGTAGAAACGGTTTTAGATGGAGATAAGGAGGAACATATTGGTAAAACTATAACATTGGATGGTTATTACATTGAGGGTGGGTCAAATCTATTTTTATTAGTAACCGATCCTATTGTGTATGAAAAAAATTCCCTTACTCCTACCAACTACTTAATGATTGGAGGTTCCATTCCCTTGTCCTTACAAGGTCAGCAGGGTGCCCAAGTTCATTTGACTGGAGAAATTTCATGGGCGGATGTCGAAGAAGGGTTATTATCTATTAAATATACCAAATATAAACTCATCAAAGAAGGAGTAATAGGGCATTTGGCGAATAAATTTTTCAATCTTGAACACTTGAAAGAAGAGTTGTCTTTTGTCCCTTATGTTACCACAAAATATGCTGTTCTGATCAGTGGAGGAATTAAACCTGAAAAAGCATATGCAAGATATTGGAACGATATTACTGGCATGTATTTTATTTTGACGTGGCTACACGGTTATGATCCCGCAAATATGTATGTAGTTTACAAGAATGGTATTGCGGAAGATAATTTTGCCCCTGTTCATGGTCCTGCTACCCATACATATATCCAAGCTGTGTTCTCGGAGCTTGAAGAAAAGATGGGTCGACTTGACGACCTATTTATTTATACTACAAATCATGGGGGAACAGCTGGGCTCAGTTTGTGGAAAGCGTTAGATCCTTCCGTTCTCACTCCTAATAATTGAAAAATTCCTGAATTTGTCGTTTAACGTTGCAGTACTTCGTATCACCCCTTCGAAAACACCCCCAGTCCTTTAAAAAGTGCACGATGCCATGAAGTACGGATGAATTCACAGAAATCATTAGCTGTATAAACAAAATCGACACGACAACGACGAC
>JAEOTQ010000218.1 GCA_016839785.1 Candidatus Hodarchaeota archaeon
ATACGGTCACTAATGGGTTGGATGGTATCTATCTCATGGATTGTTTGCGCTCCGTTGAGCACGGCAACTGTACGCTCAATACCCATTCCTGTATCCACATTATGTTGAGCTAATTTTTCAAATGTACCATCTGCTAACTTATTATAGCTCATAAAGACATCGTTCCAGATTTCAAAGTATTTTCCACAGTGACATCCTGGACGACATGTCTTTGAGCAAGCTTCTTTTCCAGTATCGAAAAACATCTCCGTATCGGGACCACAAGGTCCAGTAGAACCAGCA
This sequence comes from Candidatus Hodarchaeota archaeon, assembly GCA_016839785.1. Classification (GTDB taxonomy): domain Archaea; phylum Asgardarchaeota; class Heimdallarchaeia; order Hodarchaeales; family Hodarchaeaceae; genus Hodarchaeum. The sequence goes on from JAEOTQ010000218.1 coordinate 283, forward strand.
GGACCCCACCAATTATCAATACGTGGGAGAAAATAAATTCGTTCATCAGGAATACCCATCTTACGCCATATTGCTGCGGATTCCTCATCTTTGGGGACATCTTCATCCCCCTCAAACACAGTTACCGATAATCGATTAGGATCAATACCTAGCCAGTCTGGAGAAGTTAAAAATTCCCAGCTCATTGAAATGGCTTCTTCTTTGAAGTAATCACCCAATGACCAATTTCCTAACATTTCAAAAAATGTTAGGTGGGTTGGATCCCCCACCTCATCAATATCTCCCGTACGAATACATTTTTGACTATTGGCTATTCGTTTTCCCGAAGGATGAGGTTCACCTGTAAAATATACCTGTAATGGATGCATCCCTGCAGTTGTGAAAAGAACTGTTGGATCATTTTCTGGAAAAATAGATGCAGAAGGGATTATTACATGATTTCTTTCCTTAAAAAATTGAAAATACTTCTTCCTTAAAGTATTCGAATCCATTGTTAGTCTACCATTTGATTATCTATTTATTTATGATTCAATGGTGATAGAAACTTTCCGTGTGTTTCCTTGAGGATCTTGGATTGCCCACTCTTTTTTAAATCCCTTTTTAGTAGCTGAAAAATCCAGATCGGTTGCTAAGACTTCGTCCTTAATCAAAGAAGTATAATTTGTTACAATTTTCTTTGTATTTGGATCTAATTTTGTCACATGTACCGAAATGTTTGCGTCATAAGCTAACTCTAAATCTTTCCGCATAGATTGTATTCGACGGATTAAATCCCGCACGAATCCTTCTTGGATCAGTTCGTCAGTTAAAGACAAATTTAGGAAGAGATCTCCTTCTTTGAAACTAGTTCCACTAAATCCTTCTTTTTCTGTGATTCTAACTTCAAGGTCATCTTTATCTATGGTGAGTTCTTCTCCATTGATAGTAACTTGATACTCACCTTTTTCCTCTAAAATCTGAGCAATTTCTTTAGCAGTTGAACCTTTCTGGGCTTTCATCCATGTAGCCACGTCATTTGCATTTTTCTTATACTTTGGCCCAAGTTGCTTAAAATTTGGAGCAAGTTCAATGTCTTGGAACTCTAAAGGATTATTAGAAAATTCTAATGATTTAACATTGAGTTCTTGCATAACTAAATCTTTGCATGAAGTCACTGCTTTTTTTCCAGAAGCACTACTTACTATAATTACCTCTTGAAGGGGCCAGCGTGCTTTTAGATCTTTCTTTGCTCTGATAGATCTTCCGTTAGTGATTACTTCACGTGATATTGCTACACTTTCTTCAATCTTTGGTTTTACTCTCTTGGCATCTGAAACAGGGTAAGTTTCTAGATGAACACTATCTAAACCATTTCCCTGACTTCGTACTAAGATCCTATACATTTCCTCGGAAAGGAATGGTATGAGAGGAGCCAGTGCCTTGGATAAAGACTCGAGGATTTCATATAATGTTGAGTATGCTGATTTCTTTGATATAGTTAATGATTTTTCCCAAAATCGACGACGAGACTGACGAATCCATAGATTAGATAAATCATTGGTTAAAAAGTTCTTCAGCGCCTTTGTTGCACGATGAACTGCTAGATTGTCAAATGCTGTATAGACTTCTTTGAGTGTATTATGATACCGTGATAAGATCCAGCGATCCAATAACGGGCGTTTCGAATATGCGACCTTATATTTCTTAAGATTCGGGGAATAATCATCAAGATTTGCATAAGTTATGAAGAATGATAAGACATTCCACAACGGAAGAAAGAATTCCTTAATTTCATCCTCAAGTAAAATAAAACCGAATCGAATATCATTCCAAGTAGGAACGTTGAAGTACAACCACCGGACAGGATCAGCTCCGTATTTTTCAAAAGCTTCCTCAGGATAGATTACACTCCCACGAGACTTTGACATCTTCTTACCCTCTGCAGTAAGCCCATGTCCTGTCGATAGACATGATTTGTAGGCACGTTCATCAAAAACCACTGTAGAAATCGCTAGAAGCGAGTAAAACCATCCCCGTGTTTGATCTATTGCTTCTGTTATGAAATCAATTGGAAAATGTTTTTCAAACTCATCTTTATTCTCAAATGGATAGTGCCATTGAGCAAAAGTTGCTGATCCAGAGTCATACCAGCAATCGATAACATAAGGCTCCCGTGTGGCTTGAGTCTGACATGTTGCACAATGAACTTCAATGTTATCTACATCAGGTTTATGAAGTGAGAAATCCTTTGGTAAACCGCCTTTAGTAAGTTTGTTTAATTCTTCCCTACTTCCAACAATGAATTCATGGCCATTCTCGCAGGTCCAAATTGGTAATGGTGTACCCCAATATCTGGAACGAGAAAGAGACCAATCTTTTAACTCGTCAAGAAAATTTCCAAAACGGCCATCTTTCAAATGTTTCGGAACCCAACGAATCTGTTGATTCAATTCTCTTATTCGTTCACGAACTTGACTCATACCAATAAACCACGATTCCATAGCATAGTAGAGCAATGGCGAGTCACATCTCCAACAGAATGGATAAGTATGAGTTATTTCCTCTACACGCAACAGTTTATTATCCGCCTTCAATTTCTCCATGATTTTTGGATCTGCGGCTTTAACGTGCATTCCTCCAAAATCTGGCATATCATCAACGAAATTTCCGTTTTCCAAAACTGGGTTGAACATCTCCACACCAATCTCTTTGCAAAGATCATAATCTTCAATACCAAATGCAGGAGCACAATGAACTATACCAGTTCCATCCTCCATTGATACAAAATCGGCTGCTACAACGAAATGTGCTTTTCCAGTCTTATTTTCTGCAGTATAAGGAAAGAGAGCCTCATATTCTATACCAAGAAGGTCCTTTCCACGATATTCTTGGATAACTGTTTTTTCTGTAGGAAACACTCGTGTGAGCAAAGCTTTTGCAAAGATTAGATTTTCTCCTTCATGTTCTACTTCAACGTAGGATTCTTCTTCATTGACAGCAAGAACTAGATTAGACAGAAGAGTCCACGGAGTGGTTGTCCATGCTAAGAAATGACGTCTAGGCTCCCCTTTAATTTGAAATTTTATAAATATACTAGGATCAGTCGTTTCTGCATATCCTTGAGCGACTTCGTGAGATGAAATAGAAGTTCCACAGCGGGTACAATAAGGAACCACCTTATGGCCTTTAAAAAGTAGTTTTTTGTTGTAAATTTGTTGCAGTGACCACCAAACAGATTCAACGTAGTTTTCAGCCATAGTAATATATGCTCGTGGTAAATCTAGTTGAACTCCTAGTCGTTCATCCATGTCTTCCCATTCATTTACATATCGCATAACAGAAATTCGACATTCTTTAATGAAACGATCAACCCCATACGCTTCAATGTCTTCTTTGTCTTTTAGCCCAAGATCCTTTTCTACTTCGATTTCTACAGGTAAACCATGGCAATCCCATCCACCGATCCTTGGAGAAACAAAATGACCAGTCATCGTTTTAAAACGAAGAAATACGTCTTTGATTGCACGTGGTAATACATGGCCTATATGCGGAAGACCATTAGCAGTTGGAGGGCCTTCTAGAAAAATGTAAAGCGGATTTTCACTTGATTCCTCTTGGACACGTTTTTCTAGGCTTATCTGCTTCCAATATTCCAATACGTCTTTTTCACGCGTTGGAAGATCAGGTTTAGCTGGTAATGTCGGAAATTTCACCTTAATAACCTTGAATTATTCTTTTGGGGTCGAAATATTGTACAATCGCCAAAAAAAATAATAAGTAAAAAACTTTTATCGCCAGTTTTCTAAAAAACAGATCTATCTGTTATTCTTCTACGAATGGTAATAATGCCTTATCTTTCCATCGATTTACATTGGATAGATTCAGGTTAATATGAAAATCTCCTCCTATTTATTCCCCATCACTACTTTAGGGAGGTCGAACCCGCTGGTTCTTTAGGAGGGAGACTGTTCAGTTTATTACAGTATTAGAAGAAATATCAGATTTAATGAACTCAAATGTTAAAAAACACTAACTAAATATCCTGCCATCCAAGAACTTGCTTGAAATCCAATTGGATCAAGTTATTAGTTGTAAATTGCTTTTCTTGTTTACCCGGGGAAGTCCATAATCCTATCCTCCCGTCAGGTGATAAGCAATTATCAGATATAAACGATGCAAAGATATCCATCATTTGAATTTTTATTATTCCCGTGCTGTACACAAAAGTCACATTCCGTTGACCAGAGGCGGCAGTTTCATATCTAAAAGACTTTTCATTGCCAATCAAAAAGGATAACACGTAACAGCCATATGTCTCTGGTAGATAACTCTCAAGAAAAGCTTTTTTCACGAATTTCAGAAAGGAGTCAAAATTTTTGTCGAAACAAGTAATGCTCAATAATCCTGAAGTACGCAACTCCTCTGAGGTAATCTTTTCAAAGTAATTCCTTGCTTCTTGAGTTTTGTAATGATCGAGGAAGAGTTCACCAAGGAGAAAATTCATTCTGTTTTGCTCATCATTGTAAAGATAATTATCTATTATATGATCAATATTTACCCGAGGATCGATATCAAGAGTAAAACCGAAACTTTTATTCCTCATTCTCTGAATAAGTCTTTCAAATCTTGCATTTATTTTCAAACCAGGAGCTTCTCGTTTGGTGACTTGTGTAAATAAGGCTTCAGCTAGTTCCATAAATTCCTTTTCATCTACTGACTTTGGAGTTGTTTTTTCTCTTTCAGACAAGTCATAAATCTTTCTACGGTCTTTAATTTCCATTTTAAAAAAGGTCTGCCTCAGTCAATGAGGTTTTAGAAATTAAAAACGACGTAAGCCTATTTATTTGTGCGAAATATTGGGGAATAGAAATTTTATCAACTTTAAATAATACACTCTGTTTTTGAAATCATGATATCCATTTATCGATTTCAGTATCAGTTTCAGATGAGAAGGAGCGCTTTAACAGGATATCCTCCAAGATTTTGACGCCGTATCCAAAGAATCTTTATTTTTCTTGATTATCATTCGGGTACGACTAACTTTTGTATAAATTTTGACAATAAAGTTATCTTGTTGATCCGATTGTGCGATCGTCTTGCTTTTATTAATTCCTTTTATAAATGAAGTTTGATAATTAAGCAGAAGAAGATAGGGGAAAAGTAGAATACAAAGCCTTTTCAACCTCGAGAAAGATTTTTTTAACAATAAATCATTTTCACAATCGAATATCCTTACTTATCCAGTCGAGTTGTTACTAGTGTCGGAATCCGCACAAAAAACCATAGATGTTGTAGCTAATGTCTTTAAAAGCGAAAATGCCGAGATACCGTTGTGTATTTCTGTAGTTCTTGCTTCTGAAGGATTTGAACTCTATTCCACAAAAACATGTGATCCTGCTGAAATGGAGGCTTTGACTGTATTAGGCTTGATAGCTTTTGAGGAATTAAAAACTTCTATAGCCTCAAGGACGAATGAACAAATCAATATTCTAATCTTTAGAACAACAGAGCGCGAATGTTATGTAGCTCCAGTCTCAGATGATATATTTCTAGTAGCTGCTGCGGCTCCAGGAACAGTAGGGAATGTAATGCCATTATTAGACGGTTTAAGTGCTCAAGTGAAATATGAATTATCAAAGTTGTAAATAAGTGTGAAAGCGATGAACTATAAACGTCTTCAATCTGTTGCAGAAGAAGCTGCACGAATGGCTGGATCTTTCCTTCGATTAATGTCTTTTAAAGATTTACAAATGTTTAGGAAAGGAGTAGGAGATGTAACAACGAACTTCGATCTTGAGAGTGAACGTCTTATAAAAAATCATATTTTGATGCATTTTCCAGGCCACACTTTACAAGCAGAAGAATCAGCATCAGAAGATCAACTCTCCACAGAAACAGTAACTTGGTTCATTGACCCTCTAGATGGAACGAAAGCATTTCTCAGAGGGAATTTAGCATTTGTATGTATGTCCATAGCTGCTTGGGATGAAACGGGTCTATTAGCAGGAGTGGTCTATAACCCTTTTACTGATATGTTATATTCAACTGCAAAGGATAACTCTGTATTCCTAAATGGATCTATTCTCCCTCCTCCAAGAGTACATCATCTATCTGAAGCTAGACTTCTTGTTGATTTTTCAAAACAAATTTCTGATGATTTAAAAAAGGAATTAGCAGTAGCTGATCTAGATGGAATTATTGGGCGATCATACCGATTAGGCGGAGGAATCTCTCAACATTTAATGTTGATAGCTCAGGGAACTCTTCATGGAGGTATCTTTTGGGGTATAGGAAGGAAAGGAAAGTTCTGGGATATTGCTGCAGCAACTTTAATTCTTGAACAGTTAGGAATTAAGATAACCACACTTGAAGGAAAATCAGTCCACCCAACAGATACAATTTTTGATCAGCTTGTTATCGCCTCCCCTTCTCTTCACAAAGAATTACTTGAATGGGTTGAAAAATTGAAAACTAAGTATTCTTAACGGACTAATCATCCGGATCATCAAGGAATTCAGGTCGAAGTTTTAACCTTTGAACAGGACGACCTTCTTCTGTGTAACCAATCGCACTGAATTTATTAGATTGTATGAAATGTTCATAGAGAGTCTGTTGCAGTTTTCGGCCGAGGACAAATCGGTCACCTAATTCAAAGAAGTCGAGTTGTAATGAAGCAGCCGAATCTTTAAATGCTTTTAATATCCATTTACGAAGGTATTTTTCAAGGCCAGAACTCTTGGCTAAACGTGAATGAATTTCTTGAGCATGATGTATTTCAACACTTTGAGTACTATTAGTTTTGGTTTCGTTTAGATATCTAAGCAATTTCTTCTTTATATCTTTAGGGGAATTTTCACTCGTATAATTAATCGTGATTCTCTTTTTATGCTTCTCATAGCTCCTCTTTTCTTCCTCAAATAAGTATAGAATCAGGTCATCAATAATTTCAGTGGCGTCAGTAAAAGCACTCAAATTGATTTCCAACAAAAATTTCGGGTTAATTACTCTCCAGTGCTTAATTTCCCTTCCTGCTTCATTTTTTTCCATTTGATATCGTGCTAAACCTAATTCTCTTAATTTTTCAAGATGATGAAGAATTGTAGGAATTTTTTTCCCCATTCTATCTGCTAATTGAGAAGCAGTAACTCCCTTAGGAGAAGCTGTATTCATAGAAAGGAGCATTCCTAGTCTAGTCGGGTCAGCTAGGGCTTTTATAACTGGTATAACTTCTCCAGGGTCAGTAAATGTAGGATCCAAAAAAATCTGCTCCTAACTTATCATTCCTTTCTCTGTTTAAAAACTGACATCTAATGGCACAAACTAAATCAGTAGCTGGGTTTTTTTCTCCCTATCTCTATACATTTATTGGTTTGCTTATAGTGAATCTGATCCAGCTTCAGGAATTGGCGGGGGAGACCATTTTTTCATTATAATCACTCCTAAGAGTAATACAAATCCACCAGCTACAAGTAATAACCCGACTAATAACCCGTCGAAGTAATTTAAATGATTTGTTTTAGTTGTTTCTATAATTACTCCAGTAATACTAAACAGTCCGAGTATCATTGTCATTAAACTTGCTGTAAACAAGATCCAATAAATAAATGGGTTTAAAGTTGTGTTAGGGGTAGATAGAGTCACTTTTTCTTGAAATGACGTATCATCAGAGCTGCTCATTAATTCACTTTCCAATTCTAATAGTATCTTAAGAATATTATATCTTTTCTTTAACATAAAAGCGAAGTAACAACTTTTATTTCTTAAATGGTAGGAGGAGAATCATTCAGGAATTAAAAAAGCAAATAGGTCATTTTCAACAATTTTCAGGTATTCTATGTAATATGCTCATAATATCCCTGCTTTAGAACTAAGGGGATTAATGAAGTATTTATGCAACAGTTAACTCAGCCGATCTCTGATGAAAGGATTCATGATTATCGGGTACGAAATTATACTCACGAAGCGATCGATCAAGGCGAATTATCTTGTTTAGTCCAATTTATAGCATCATTAGACGTATGTAAAGTATGTGTCAGAGAGATTCCCAAGATTCAATCATCTTTTGGATCAGAATTGGATTTTTCTATTGATTTCGATAATAAAACTCTGGATATTCGATATGGCCGAAGATCTACTGTTTCTGGCTGGTAGTAATACTTCATCAATCTTTTTTAATCGGCTAGTCGTCATCTTTTAACATATTTTTTACCTGGTTCACTTGAAAGAAGGAAGATTTTCTACAAAGAGTAAATTTTTAACACGATTATTCGTCGAACTCACTTGAAATGCCAAGAGAAAAAATCACTCACAATATTGGTAGGAAATTTCACAGACGTACGGATAAAGAAAAGCAGATCTTAACTCAGCTAAGAAAACAATCAAAATTTTATCTGAACTTACTAAAAGACAATGGGATCAAGGCGTTTATTCACGGATCAGTTGCACGTGGAGACGTGAATCAAGCTTCTGATATTGATATTAACATTCCATATCATGTACCCTCGTTTCGATTAGATGTGATAGAAGAATTCGAAAAATCCGAACGACGGATAATCATGGGAACACCAAACTCAACTATTAAAGGCTTATTCGTGATTGATGAAAAGGTTTCATTAACTTTTCCATTAACACCGCCTACGGAGCGTGAGATTGATTTTTATAGGTTTTCAGGACTAATGTATCTAGAAGAATTATTAGAAAAGGTAGGGGTCCCCGGAGTTACAAAGCAATTACTCTTAATTGAACCAACGAGGACAGGTTATTGGTATTCATCACTTTTAAGTCAAAAAAAGACGGCAATGAAATTTTTGAATGTTTCTCAGCGAATAATTGATGAACGAATTCGTGTTTTAACACGTCGAGACAAAATAGGAAGGACTGGGGTAATTCTGGATTATTCCTTCCCTCCCACAACTAATTTTGAACAAGCACTCCATCATTTAAGCTCTCAAAATCCCATTGTACGCAATCAGATAAGTAGATCAAATAAATAAATTGAATAATACATTTGAATAATTGTCAATCACTATTCTACTTCAATTTATAGAATTTTTCTTAGAGAAAATGCTTTCCGATCAATCAATTGACAGACGTTGGCTTGTTCGCACCTATGATGAAAACAAGGTGTTATTAGTATCAGATTTACATCTTGGTTTCGATGTCGAATGGTATAGAAGAGGTCTTTGGACAAAAAAACCAAGCTGGTCACTAGAAATCATACAAAGTCTCAGAAATGATGTTTTGAAAGTAAACCCCTCTCATTTAATAATTTGTGGCGACTTAGAACATCATTTTAGGATTAGAAGAAAAAAAGAAGGAGAAAACTCTCATATAATCATTCCAGAAGAAGTACAAAGTTCAATTCTACATAATTTTCAGACGCAAATTCTCGAGATACCTGATCTTGACGTAATACTAGTTCAGGGTGAAAATGATGTGTCACTCTATCAGCAATTGGAAGATGAATGCCAAATAGTATCTTCTGAAGGGATATCATTTTTTGATAACCAACTGGGAATATTTCATGGCCAATTACCTCCATACAAAGAGATTGTTTTTGCTTCAGAAATAATAGTTGGTCATCTCCATCCTGAAATCGAATTAAAAGATGATTTACAAATTCGTCATAAATTTCCAGTTTTTTTACAATTACAGCTTCCAAGAGAAGATTTATTTCCCTTATTTCAATTTCCCTTTGAATTAGATGAAATTGGCATGGTTGATATGGTTTCGATTACCATTCTCCCTACATATAATCACTTCTTATCAGGTTATGTAATGAATATAATTGGTGGAGGCAAGAAACTTCATAAACCATATCCAATACTTCGATCAATACTCCACCATCCAAATGCACAGGTTAAAATGACTGATGGAATTGATATAGGACTGCTAACAGATATCTAGCACGGTAAACATTCTAAGCCCAATATTCCCGTGTCCGAGCGAAATTTGCCTCATGATGATAGATTGATGTCAATAGGTCCTCAGTTGTTTTATGGGGTTCTCGTAAAATTCGAATAGCGATTGTAGGCCCTATTCCACGTCCAGCAAGGACAAAAGCAGCTTTTTTCCCAAATGATAGAATTATATCTGCAGATTTTTTTGCTGTATTTAGTTCCTTTTTTTCATCCTTTGATAGTCTAATCTGTTTATTCGTGGATCTTTTTAATAGAGACTTAATACCAGTTTTGTGTTGATTGACAACTGCGATATAACGAGAGTGACAAAGAGGACATTGAATATCTTCCAAACTTTCAATACGTTGTAACTTCTCATACTTACAAGTCAAGCGCATGCAAACCAAACGAACCCAAGTATTTCGAATTCTTTTCTCAATTTTTTCAAGAATGATAGATGAGGGTTTTAACTTCAATACATTTGAGGAGATGGGTTCAGTCGCTGCAAGCGAAAGGGGAGTATCAAAGGAAGCTACAGGTACCTCCTCAATTGCAATTTTTTTGTTCTGAATGTCCTCTATGAATTGCATAACGAGATTTTGATTCATATTCTCAGTAAGGATCTCATTAACTGCTTCTTGTCCAACGATTGTCTCTTTATATCGAGAGACAATGAAACGAGTCATCATAACGGAATTTTCAGCAGATTCAGAAAGAACACCGAATCGTTTTGCCACTTGCCGGAGACGCCAAGCGAATAAATCTGTACCCTTAATTCGATGTTCTAATAGAGGTTGTACATGCTCAGGTTCAATGGTTTTGAAAATATTCTTAAGACTAATTGGACGACCAAGTGATAAGAATATACTATATGGGTCAGTGCGATATTGAATTGAATGTCCCTGACGAGCTCCAATGACTGCCGATAATAGCAATCCCAGTGTCTCGTTCCCTCTAGAACCTAAAAAACTGTGAATTACTATTTGTCTCCCAGTTGTTTCTATTAACAATTTCCCCTTTTTTGGAGCAAGACCTTTTTCTTGTTGTTCTCGTAAAAACCTTTTGATTTCAACTTGAATTTCTTTTGTAGTAAATTTGATTGTTGAATCATCTTCAAATAATTCCATGACCGTTGAAGACACAAGTTGCGAAACTGGAATGAGTTCTCCTTCCCATGTAGGAATTGTTGCCTCAGTTATCCCTCTTACTTGCCTAACTTCAACTTTATCATCTTTAATAGCTAAGAGCTCCCAAGGAGTTCCGTTCAGAATGAAGATAGCTCCTTTATCACCACGAGTAACAATGAATCCTTCATCTAAGTGGCCTACTCGTGCTTGCGAACCAACATCAATTACACTATAAGACCGTTTAGTCGGAATACTACTTAAATTCGAATAATAGAATTTATAGGATTTTCTCTTATTTCTAATTGTGATCTTTCCAGTGTCTGGATCCTTTTCTATGGAGAAAAAGTAATTTTCTTTACCAAACTGCAGAAGGGGCATTAAGTCTTTCAGAGTGAAATGTTGATACGGTGAGGCTCCAGATATTATCTTGTGAATGGTTTTAACTGATGTTTCCCCGAAATCGAGAAGAATTCCGATAATACATTGAAATAAAATATCGTAAGCATAGGTATGAATCCTGGTTGGTTCAACTTTCCCTTCCAAAACTCGATTGTTTATTAAAAAGGCCTCTAAGAGCTCTCGGGGAGTTTCTGTTATTATTATACCTTTACTTTGTTTATCTAGACCGTGCCCTGACCGACCTACTCTTTGAATTAGTGTCTCTATGCGTCGAGGGCTCATATATTGGATTACTAAACTAATAGCCCCAATGTCAATTCCTAACTCTAAGGAAGAGGTGGCAATAACTAAATCTAAAGTCCCTTCTCTAACATCAGTTTCTGCACGCAAACGACTTTGTGTAGATAAACTGGAATGATGGACCTCAAATGATATTTGTTCTTCAGGTGGAGTGAATTCATTATACATTTTGAAACGATAACCAAGAATTTCAGCCTGTTGACGAGTATTGGTGAATAAAAGAACTGTACCCTCCTCTTGCTCAATAATTTCTAATAAACGTTGAAATCTAGATGCGGCATCTTCAGTAGTATGGATAGTAGTGGGCAAATCTTTATAATTTTCGTTTAAAACTTTTGGGTAGTCAAGTTGTAAGCTTAGTTTCTTCAAACGTGGAATCTCAACGATACGAGCGTTATTATTCTTTGGAGAGAGGAATCTCATAACTTCAGATGGAGAACCCACCGTTGCCGATAATCCGATACGCTGAATCGGATTATTCACTCGGTGAGATAATCGTTCTAAAGCTAATGATAGCTGGATCCCTCTCTTTGATTCAACAAGCTCATGAATTTCGTCGATGATCACAGTTTGAACATTTCTTAAATGGATACGCCCAAAGATTTTTGCTGGGAGGAGGGCTTGAAGTAATTCAGGTGTTGTAATAAGTATTTGAGGAGGATTCTTGGTCTGTTTTTGTCGCTCGTAAGGTGTTGTATCGCCATGTCTGACCGCAATCGTAATTCCTAATTTCGAGGCTAATTGAGGAAGAACTCGTCTAAAAATATCGCGATTTAGAGACTTTAAAGGTGTGACTATCAATACTCTTACAGGTGTTGGATCACTAAGATTCAGGATTTTATGTAAACATGCAATAATTGTTCCAAAAGTTTTTCCTGAACCAGTAGATGCGACTACAAGAACATCTTCATTTGAAATTATGGCTTTCAGATATTCAAGTTGACCTGGAGTTGGAGAAATTTCTAAATCATCTAAAATGTCCTGAATTCTCTTATCTAGAAGTTCAAATGACAATGGTAGAAATTCTCCTTTCACACGTAAACTAGGGTATATTCAGCAATAAATGCTTCGTTTTCCTCTGAGAATGAAAGAGATGATGAAGGGTTTTCAATCGTTTCCTTACGGGTAATTTACTATAAACTAATCTATTAATTCCAAAAATAAAACTATTGAATATTCGATTATTTAGGATCAAATTAACCATAAATTAATAACATTACATGATTTATTTTTCTCTGAGAAGTATGAGTTCGTGAACAGGATATACTAGTTTTTTTTAGAAAAAGGACTATCTTCGAGTATTAACTTATGAAATTAACACATTAAACAATTTCAAATCAAGATTATTATTGGTGAGTAATTTTTGGAAAATCTAGATATAGGTGCCCAAGCTAGCCAAATTGTAGAAAAAATTTCTAACGCTATCGAAACCTCAAAAGAGGAACGTGGAATGGATGGAATTGTAATATTATTTTCGGGGTACATTGATTCGACAATCATTGCCAAGATAGCAATGGATACATTTGAAGAAGGAGAAATCCAACTTCTAGTCAGATCTGAGAGTATTTTTGATAAACACACCGAAGCACTAGAGAGTTCGATTAAGTATCTGGGAATCTCGGAATCGAGTATAGTTCATTGCGATATTGCTCCTATTATAAAACCATTTAGCTCTGATGCATTAATTCCTGGTCGATCTCGTGAAGTACCCTCTCTTTATCAGCCCTTAAGTTATTCTTTACTGAAGTCTTCATTAATTAGAGAGATTGAAGGGAATACTTATGATATGGTGGGAAAAGCAGAATCAGAACGAGAGCGATTGCTCCATAAGGTAATTGCACATAATAAACTTCGATCTCGAATTCAAATGGCCGTCGCATATTTGACTGCTGAGACAGAAAACGCTCTTCTTTTGGGTACAATTAATAAAACTGAGCTCCTAACAGGCCTCTTTACTAAATGGGGACATGGACATTGTGCTGATGTTATGCCACTTGGAAATCTATTCAGAACTCAAATATTACAGCTTGCTGATCATCTAGATATCCCCTCCCAGATAGCAAATAAGGCCAAAGCTGATTTATTACCTGGGATTCAGAATAAATATCAATATTTTTTTGAACTAAGCTCGTTAGAAGTTGACAGGATTCTCGTTCGATTGGAACATGGACTTTCGACCAAAGAAATTAGCAATCAAACACAAATTAATGCTGAATCTATAGAAAAAGTAAATCAATATTTTGCTTCTTCTGTATACACTCGTAGCGCGCCCCTTATCCCAAAAATTTAGTGTAATGAACTAGTATAGTAATTTAATACTAGATAATATGAAGAACGAATCCAAGGAATGTTAGATACACTCCACTGAATAGCAAAAGTAGGAGTGAAATAGGTACTAATTTTTTCATGAAGTAGATAAAATTAAGTGGACGTCCTTCCTTACTCAGAATCGATATCGCTAAAATTGATGCGGCACTCCCAAATGGAGTCAATCCTCCTCCAAAGGCACCGCCAAAAAGTAATATAAACCATAGATAATGTGGATTGGCTCCAGTTGCTGGGAAACTTTCGACAATAGGAATTAACGCTGCAGTTACAGGAATATTATCCAGAATACCACTAACAAAAGAGGATATGAGGAGAATCAGTCCACCTGCGATAATAATATCTCCACCACTGATATCAGTTAATGAATGAGCAATATCTTCTAAAATTCCTGTTGCTTCAAGTGTCCCAACTAGGATGAATAATCCAGCAAAAAATAGTAAAGTATCCCAATTTAATTCACGTAAAAGACGATGCTCATCACTACGTGTTAATACAATGGATAATATACCCCCTATTATCGCGACTACTCCGATTGGGATCCCAAATACAGAATCGGCAAGAATAAACCCAATTATTGTTAAAACTAATGATAATGCTGCTAAGTAAAATCTCTGTGTATCCTCCACAACTCCCCATTCGTCAAGAGACAAAATCATTTGCGTATCGAGACTGTCCTGTGTACCTTTACCAAGCGGAATATTTTCAGGGGGAAATACTCGTTTAAGGTATATAATTGTTAGAGGAATTGCAAATATCAAAAAAGGGATAGAAACTACTAAAAATTCGAGAAACTCAATACTTCCTCGAGAACCAACTAAAATTGAAGGAAGAGAGCTAATAAGTGTCGCCATACCAGCCAGGCTTGTTGCTAACACAGCTCCTAAGAGAAAGGGAGTTGGATCATAATCTAATCCATTGGAGACTGTAAGTATCATAGAACTTATTAGAATCATGGCTGTTACATTAGCAAGAACCGTGGAAAGAGCAAATGTGAGAAGAAAAGTCATTACAAATAGAGGAAAAACTCGACCTTTAGAAATTTTTAACATACGTATGATGATCCAGTCGAATAATCCTGTTTCTGAAGTCGCTTCAACTAGAATAGACATCCCGAAAACAACTGCAAGGACTTCCCATTCCATATAACCATGGAAAGGATCACCAGATGGCAGAACAACTAAAGACCATTTGAAACTATCAAATAAAAAGGAAGCTAGTAACAAAGAAATGCCGCAGGAGACAAATATAATAGTAATCTGTCGTTCATGGTATAAAGCGACAAGTAAAAAAGTTCCAACGAAGATGACTCCAAATAAAAGTATATTCGCAATACGTGGAGAGAAACCATAAAGCTGTTGGAAGATTAAATAAGAAATAATTAATCCAATTAAACCTATGGCGATTTGAGGGATCCAGGAAGCTCTTAATTGATTTAAATTAAACCATTTCTCATAAAATGACTGAATTGATAACATTAAGGAATTTCTGTTTCTCTTCTCTTCAGTCATTTAGTAAATCTCCAGAAAATATTCGCACAAGAAAATTGGGGGATGTTAATCAGGTTTTGCCTGATTCATAGGCCCTAAAGAGCTATTAAGCTCTTAACAACCTTAGGTATATTCATAGTAACGGTATATTATTGTCTTTCGAAATGTTATTGACTAGAGGGGACAAATCAATGGTAGAGAAAGATAATTTATTAGAAGGCAAGGTCATTCCTTGCGTAGGAGGAGATTAATTGAATTTGGAACAGGCACTAAAAATTGATTCCCAGAAAGCACAATCGCAGATTGTTGATTTTATGCGGTCGACATTGAAAGAGCGCGATATTGAAGGACTGGTGATCCTTTATAAAGATTGTATTGAAAGTTTAATAAATTGTAAATTAGCTGCGCAAACTATTGGATGGGAAAATGTCAAATTAATAGTTCCTCGTGGCCGTTTCAGTACTGACACCACAACACGAAGTTCTGATTTACAAATAATTAAAAAACACCTCGAAATTTCTAATGACAACTTAATTCTCGTTAATATCCAACAGGCAGTAACTGCAATAAATAATTTAACTTTTGAAAAATCTAAAACCGCTTATGGATCAACCACTCTAGGAACCAATCCTCTCTATAATTATAATCTAAGTTATTATCTTCTACGTGGTATGACTCACTCTGAAATTGAGGAGACGACATTCACTGCTCCCTCAAGGAGGCCTAAAACTGACCGAGAGATTTACCATCAAAAAACCATTGCTCATTATAAGAGTAAGATTCGTCTTCATATGTTACTAGGATACTTGGTGGCTGAATCTGAGAATAAATCTTTTCTAGGATCTGTAAATAAAACCGAGTGGTTATTAGGATTATTTACTAAGTTCGGTACTTATCATGCGGCTGATTTTCTTCCACTAGCAAACCTCTATCGAACACAAACAGTCCAGTTTGGAGAATTTTTGGGATTAGGAGAATATTTAAGAACCAAAAAGCGGGAAACTCCCACTAGCTACAAATATCTCTTTGATCTTACCTATCAAGAGGTTGATAGAGTCCTAATTCGGCTTGAAACAGGAATGACTATAGATAATATCCACAAAGAAACATCAATTTCGAAAACCAGTATCGAGAAAATAGTAAAAAATCATGCTGGATCTAATTATGCTCGTTGCGTTCCCCTGATTCCCAAGCTTAATTGAGAGAAAAGAAAAAGGTTGAGGCTAGGGTCGCTCAATTACTAACTTGATTTCTACTGGGATCGTTGTCATATCAAATATTCGACCAACAGGACACATTTGACGAGCCTTTTCAAGTGCTTTTTGCATTTTTTCTTCAGGTTCATTAGTCACGACTGTAAATACAGAAATCATCTTAGTAACAGTTTCCATCTCCCCGGGTTTTTCAGCTTCGACCTTTATGTTCACAGAGTCAACTTCTAGCCTCATTTTGTCAACTACTATTCTAAACATAGTGACTGTACAACCTGCATAACCCATTATAATATATTCAAGAGCAGTAGCGGCTGTATCTTCACCATTTTGGTATGATGGCAAATCCATAGTCACAGAGTGGCCTCTACCATCATCAACTTCTGTTAAGTAGCCACGTACCCAACGAGCATTAGATTTTAACACGACATTACCTTCCATACTGACTCTAGCTACTCTGGTTAAAAATCCTAATTGAAGTAAAATCGTAGAATGATTCAGAAAATCAAAATTAACCTATAAGCAAGAAGAGAAAAATAGGAAGGAAAACCTTCCAAAATTTCCAAAAACCAAAAATTAACATTTAAATGAGCATAGAAGCGTAAAGGAACAATAGTGCAATAAGTCCAGCAAAGATACATAGGTGGCCCATACCATCTATGCCTAACATTACACTCAAAGTCTTTTTACCAGTTTTTTTATCCGATTCTATATCAGCAATGTCTTGATAGGGCACCAAAGCGAAAACAAGAAGAAAAATGAAGATAGAATAGAGAATTACTGATGAATTGATCATCCAATTTTGAGAAAGATAAACCCAGTAGAAAGCTGCGAGATAAGACATAGTAGTAAAAATTTCATGACCCAGAGGTATTTCTTCTGTAAGGAAATTTACAAAGGTTATAACTATGAGTATTGGAATTCCGATTAAGAACAAACTTAATTGGTCATGATCGAGAAATAAAAGAGTTGCCTGTAAAATCCCTGTTAAAATAGCGAAGACAGTTATTATACGACCTGCATTGCGTACGGTACTTTCTGTCAATATACCATCACGAATAATCCCCATACCCCCAATGACTTCATCATATCCCGAAGCCCAATCTCCTGCCTCATCTCGATAGTGTACTCCAATAGCTGAAATAAGTGTAGCAAAAATCGCAAATACGGCATGGAATAAATTAAGGGTTAATTCTTGAATTAATCCCTGCACCAGAGCCCCTAACGCAATAATAAGATATGCAATCAAAAATTGAGGACGAGTAAGCTTAATAAATCCTAAAACCTTTGAAGCTGGTAAAGTTTGTTGTTCATTTGTTTTATTCATTGTAGTTTCTGTCATAATTAGAACCTTCTACCTAAATATGTATTTACCCTCATTTGAAAAGCACAGAATAAATCAAATGAGAACATCTTGTGAATTACTTAATAACTAATTTACATACTTTTGTTCGATTAATCGTAGAAAAAGAATTAATTGACAAGGTCATCGTTGAACAGTAACTCATATTAATTAATAGAGTGGTAATTTGTGACTCTTCCTAATTCTATACCAGCATATTCTGAAAAACAAGAAGGAATACGTTTTGATCTCCACCATTTAGAAGAAAAATTAATGATTAGCCCACTGAAAAAATTAATGTTCAAATATTTTGAATTCAAGATTTTTAAACGCCTTCTACATTCGCTTAACATCGATTTATATGGAAAAAAAATCCTTGAAGGAGGGTGTGGAGCAGGATATGGTATAGAAGCGATTTCAAATCACTTCAAACCAAGCGAGTATGTTGCGTTTGATCTAAATATGGGAATGGTTCGTCGATCCCAGACCAAAATAAAGCATAAAGGACTCTCTGTTAATGTTTTTCAAGGAGATGTCACAGCAATTAACTTACCTTCTGAAAAATTTGATGCGGTGTTTATATTTACAGTTTTACATCATGAGAAGAATTGGAGAAAAGCATTGAAAGAAATAAATCGCGTTTTAAAACCTAACGGGTTACTCTTGATCAATGAAATAAATAATCGCTCATTAAATTGGTTTGAACGATATCTGAAGGTATATCATCCGAAATCAGCTCGATTCACATGGGAAATGTTCAGGAATGAGCTCAATCAGGCGGAGTTTACGATTTTACGAGAGTATTTATTCCTTCAAGATTTTGGTTTCTTTGTAGGACGTAAAAATTCACTTGAGAAAAAATTCAAGTAATTGTTAATCATTCCTTCTTTTTACTCCAATCAGAATTTTCAGGCCATTGATGGTCTGCTTCTAGTGTTTCAATCTCGAATATAATCCCTGTTTTGGAAGGACAATGAATTTTCCAAACACCATCTGTTTCCCAAGAGCGAGACCCTCCGGCTGCCATACTTAAATAGGGAATTAGAACATAATGCGCATCATCGCATAAAATTGTTTTTCCAGTTGGTTTCATAAGGGCATAAGGAGTTTCCCAAGATTCACCTACCTTATGAGGGCAACTTCCTAGTTTTTGAACTACACGGACTCGGAGATGTTTCATGATATCACACCAACAAAGGCATTATTTTGATCTTTCGGATTTCGATACAGAATTTATGTTTGAACTTTGATAAATGCTCCCTCTTTCAAGAATCGGGATGCCATTTCAACATACTTCTTTTTGAATCTTAAAAGTTCTTCTTTAACCGCCTGTTTTGAGCTATCATGAATATTACCAATAATTTTTGCAGAGACGCCAACACCAATAGCCCCTGGTTCAAATTCTTGTCGCTGTCTTGCTAAACCAGCTTCGCCTAAAACAGACTATTCTTTCATAACTACATAATCGGATACAACAGCACCCATTCCCACTACGACATAATCTTCAAGTGTCGCATTATGGATAATGCATCCATGTCCAAGGGTTACATGATTTCCAATAGAAGCTTCTTCATCCGGTCTAGCGTGAATAATTACATTTTCTTGAATCGAACACCCATCACCAACGCGTACTTTGCCATAATCACCCTTTATTCGCGCGCCTGGTCCAATGTAACAGTTCTTACCGATGATTACATCTCCTATTACATCGGCACTTGGGACTACCCATGTTCCCTCTCCAATTTCAGGCCTCTTACCTTCAAATTCCCATAATGCCATGAAAATTACTATAGGAAGGGTTAAGTAAAGAATTTTGCTTCGTTTTCAGTAATTCTCATTGACCCCAGTTGTTAATGATTGGAACAATCAGATTCCTGGAGCTTTAATAGGTAAACCTCTGAACACAATTCAAAGAAAAACTGATTGACGATGTATTTTTCTCAAGAAATAACCAAAAATCTACGTGAAAAACGTCCCTTTCTATTATTACTCTTTGGAATATGGATTCTATTAGCACTGGTATTTATTTTCTTTGATCTGCAAATATCAATAGTCCTAGTAGATTATAATTCTCATTGGGCTAAATTTGTTGCATTGTATGGAGAAGTTCCTGGCCATATTGTCATAAGTATCAGTATATTCATTCTGTTTGCTAATGGAGTAAGAAATACCAAATGGTTGGATAATCTAGTCAGGATAATTGTTTTGATTATAAATTCGGTCTTGATCGTCAATATTTTATATGCACTTTTTCCACACATCGCAGATGAAGCGGGAGAGGTTATGGTAATGACTGGAATGGTCATGATCTGTCAACTTGTGGCAGTTATACAACTAAAGAAAGCGGATCTCAATCCTGGAAGAAAACACATTGATTTCGCAAAAATCTCCCTTCTTCTTGCAATCATCAATCCGCTTATATTCGTGCAGACAATCAAAATTATATGGGGTAGAACGAGGTTTCGTGACCTAACAGGGGATTATTATGACTATACACCGTGGTTTATTCCCCAAGGAGTAACAGGACATAAATCATTTCCATCAGGACACACTGCAATGGGTTGGATGGTCTTACCAATTCTATTGCTTTTACCCAAGATTGGAAAGAGACGTTGGATTGTCCAAGGAATGATTTTTTTGTGGGGATTATTCGTGGCAGTTGGCCGGATCGTTATAGGAGCCCATTATGCTTCAGATGCGTTGTTCTCGACTGGAATAGCATTTACAGCTTACATATATCTAATAAGCGAACGAAAACAAGACAATTCTCAAAAAAATTAAGAAAAGAATTCTTGAAGTGTCATTTGACGTTTTAAATATTTATTTGAGCGTTCAAATCCACTAACATCAAGTTTTTCAGAAGTAAGCGATTTGTGCAGCGTTATTGCATCGTTAATAGCATATCCCGAAAAACGATTGTTGATTAGTACGAAAATAGTGTCGTAGGAATTCGATTTTTGCACAATCCTGGTCACCCACTCGTTTAAAGCACTTTTTTTATCTAAGAAGACATGTCCAAGTTTTTCGTTCGGAATTAGCTTACGATCGCCAAGAAGACGAATATAGTGGAAATCACGATTTTTAATGAGGAATTCATTAGGAAGAAGGAATCTAGTAGTCTCTGCAAGAGCAATTTTACTTGAATTCAAATAATCACTAAATTCTGGGACTAGCCAAGATTCATCCCGAATTTCCACAACAATATGACCATCAAACTGAGAAACACATTCGTCCAGAATAGCAGTTAAGAATTTAAAAGATTCTGGTGAATACTTCAACCATGGTGGAAATTGAGCAAGAGTGACTTTGAATTTTTCTTCTAACCCCATTTTTAGTCGAGTATAAAACTGCTTTATTATGTCTGGTTTGATTTTGCGTTTAGATGCATGTGTAATATCTCGTGTGAGCTTAGCAGAAAAGATAAAATTATCAGGGGTGTAATAATACCAGCCTCTCACCATAGTTTCAGAGGGGATCCGATAAAAAGTTGAATTGACTTCGTTTAACAGAGAATATTGGGCATAGAACTCTAATTCACTAGCAATATCAGAAGGGTAGAAGGGGCCACGCCAATGATTATACGCCCAGCCAGCACACCCAAGATATATCATTTGCGAATAATTGAGATTTTCATCTTAATATAAGTTATTATTCCCCCTTTTTTGAATCCCAATCAGCAAGGGAAAGAAATTTATCAATCTCTGCAAACGGAATGTGATCTCCAATATTCTTTCCATAATAGGACTTAACAATAATGGAATCACGAATTAAAAAATCAGCAGGTATTAATGTATACTTATTCTCCATTTTACCCAGCCAGTACCCTTTTCTAAACGCCTTGATAAATCGGTGTAAGCGAATGGACCCTTTTATATATCCCCAACGGGATGAGGCGACTCCATATTTTCGATAGATTGCATGAGTTGGATCCGCGATAATTGGAAAGGGAACTTTGTGCTTGGCAGTGACATATTTTTGAATACTCTCCAGAGGTGATTGGAAAAAGGCAATCACCACCAAACCTGCGTTATCATAGACTGGAAATTTCTGAATTAACTCATTTAAACGAATATTACACAATGGACAAGAAGCATATCTATAGAAACTTAATAGAATAGGACGATCGGTAAAATTGCTTAATATTATTTGATTTCCTAAAATATCCTCTACCGAAAAGTCAATAGCTGCTTGGCCATCACGAAGTTTAGTCATCACTACTCAGTGATTAAATTGATGAGCAGTGAAATAAAGTAATGGACGAAATATTCGAAGAGCAATCGGAGGAAAAGGGTGCTCTAGAGGAATCATTCCTTTATAATGCTATAGAAAACTTCTCTTCTGCATACCAAGGATTCTTAACGAGAAATTGATGAAAATTGTCCATTGACTCAGATAATGTGGATTCTGGATAGAACCCATGAGCCAAAATCTTTGAATTATCAATCCACACTTCTTGACCTAACTTCTCAAATAAAATTGGTAGAAATAATGAATTCTCTTTGGATTTTTTAAAAGTACGAATGAGTTTAGATAAATAGAAAAGTGGTTTGAAAAATCCTAATGGAATTGATAAAATTTTTACTTCTTGACGATTCAAGACATGCCCCAGTTCAACTATAAACTCACGAAGCGTCGGTGTAAAGCTAACAAGGTTAAATGCTTCTCCATTGCCAATATGAAAATTGCTAAAATGAATTAAAGCTTTTACGACATCTTGAACATCGACCAGACTAATTTTTTCAGACCCTCCTCCTGGTAAGGGAACATACCGACCGAAAAACATTCTAGCGAAGATATCCGAGGTAACTCCTCGGCCTCCTACAACTCCTGAAGGACGTAATAACGTAATCAGGCGATCTGGATGGTTCTTTGAATAGTTCCATACATACTGCTCACTTAGACTCTTTGTAAGTTCATAGCTTTTTCTTTGTTTACAATCTATTGGCTGTTCTTCGGTTACCCCATGTCCATTGGAGTGATGCAGAACTCCGTAAACTGCGATTGAGGAAACAAGTACAAGTTTTTTAATTCTATTAACATGGAATCCATGGAGGATTCGAGTTGTACCGACCACATTCGTATCGTATAAGAGGGGATAGGGTTGGTAGAAATTAAATATTGCTCCACA
>JAEOTQ010000219.1 GCA_016839785.1 Candidatus Hodarchaeota archaeon
ATCCCATTTTCTGTAGGGAATTCAGGGATTTTTTAGTCTGATCTACTTTTTCACCGCTTTCTTCCGATATTTCCTCTAATGTGCCCTCTTCTAGTGCTATTAATGCTAATGCAGTAGCTTGAAGATCTGAAGATAAATCGAAGATTCCTCCTACACTGAAACGCTTTGTAGGCCTTAATTTTCCAGATTCGTCTATCAGATTTTGTCCTTGGACTATTTCCTGAATAGTTTCCATGAAGGGATCAAAGATTCGAAGATCAACTAGAAAATCTTTCACAAGTTCCTGTCGGTGCTCTTTCATAAACCGTAATCCTATAGTTTGTAGGAGATTTTCAGGGCCTTCCTGGGTATTCGTTACAATTACAACATTAAATGGTCCGAAGGATTTTGTATGATAGAACAGTCTATCAATCCCGATACTTTTCATTTCCCAAGACTTCTGTGTGGTGACATCAGCTGCTAGATCTTTGAAAGCTGTAAATAATGCTCCGAATAATACTTCATTCGGGACATCATCTGATGGTTGGAAATATTGTGAAACTAGAGGTCTTCCTCCTTCGTCGATAATATAAAGCGCATATACAATCATTAGTCATTTTCCTCAAATATTATCGGGATCAATCCAACTAAGGTGGTTGAAAATGAGTGATCTGGCTGTTTCAGCGTGTATATCAGTCGTGAGGAATTTTTATTTTGTAACGTCTTAACTGCCTCAAGGAACTCGGTTTGTATCAATGATTCATCTATTGGAATCCATCCAATAAAATCTACGTATTTATTTTGGATATCCTGAGTGAATTTATTTTCAATGAGAGATTGTAACTGAGAAATGATTGCTTGATCCTGAATCACACTTTTTGGTATTAGATTTGCAAGTACCAAGGATCGACTTTTTAATTGTTTATTTAAACCAGCAATCATCTGTGAAGTGCCTAATAAATCCGCATTACTCAATTTGACAATAAACAGGCTGGTTTGAGTTGTAACCATGGCATTTACAGTGCTATAGGTCGTACCTGGGGAGCTATCAAGAATGAGGTAATCAACATTATATGATGAACCTTCTAGCTGTTTTCCAATCTTCATAAGATTCTTAAGCATTTTAAATGACATTTTTTCATTAATTCTTATATTAGTTTCAATAGCTGAAGCAGAAGGATCTGCAAAACCAACAAAAAGTTTACCTGTAATTCCTAATTGAGAAGAAATCTCCTCCAGACAATTCTCTAAAGGTGCATCATCGAGTAAATATTCGTTTAACCATTGAGTCCTTGGATCTTTTCTAAAAAAGGTGATTATCGATGGACCGTGAAAATCTGTATCTAGAAGGCATACATTATGGCCGACTTTGGCTAGATGCACTGCGATGTTTGCTGCGATAGAAGTTTTTCCGACCCCTCCTTTATGACTTAGAATCGATAGGGATTTCGTAGTAACACTTCCTCTTTAACTAGATCTACATCGATGTAAAGCTTCCTTTTAAAGATGTATGATCGAATTCGTCTGAAACACATACTATACTTTATAAGAAAAAAAATTGACAATATCTAATAAACAATAGAGGTGGAAATGGTGAAACGTAGTGGAATTTTATCACAGACCATATTTATTCTAGTTATTACAATTAATTTCGGTTTATCATCAGCAAATACCTTAAATTACACTCTTGAGTGGAGAGTAAGTAAATGGGATACAATGACTTATACTTTCACTAAATATTCTCGTGATGTTGATGGAGATGGTGATAAAACTTCTGATACGTTTCTTCTACAGGTTGGGAGTCGATATAAATTACCTCAATATTCTAATATCACGTTAACAAATGGTACTAGGATGAAAATCGAAATCTTGGCATTTTATTATGACAGCGTTTGGGTTAATACTACTATTAATGGTGAATATCTCGTATTCGATTTCGACAAAACGCCTCCTGAAAGAATTGAATGGTGGAGGCAGATCTTTCCGTGGGTGTTTTTCGAATTTTTTGTTCAACCAACTGTTAATAATAGAACTTTTTGGGAAGAATATTCTCAAGGAGATGAAATGGTAGATCTTCAAGATGATCTTATAGTCTTTTCAGACTCCTCCTATCCTCACAATTTTCTCATGAAAATGGATTGGAGGACTGGTTGGATAAAATATCTCCAAGTAACAGAGTTAAATTCTGCTGATCCTTTTACAGAGATGGAACTTACAGCAGATACTCCCAAGAAACAAAATGGCTCTGTAATCCCTGGATTTGAGTTCTTTTCCTTATTTCTAGGTCTAACTACCGTTACAATTATCACAATAGAAAAACGAAAAGTAAAATCTTTACACAGGAGGAGTATTCTCGACCCAAAAATATCGAAATAAAAGGAGACAATGAGATGAAAAAAACAATAATTCTAGCAATTCCCCTACTCGTATTTTTTTGTTTCTCTATATTAGTGACAAGAGCTTCTATCTCGACCAATCTCGATTGGTCAGAATTCGTAGATATCTCTGACCATTTTGAGCTCGAATCAAATCTACAAGTACGAAGCTGGGTGGGAGATTTTGACAATGATAATGATCCTGATGCCCTAATTGGAACAACTCAATCCAACCTCCGTTTTTATCGGAATATTGGTACAAATGGAAAGGATTTGTGGACTCTTGACTCTAATTATCCCCTCCCAATTGTCCCCGAACAGGTTACTCGAGTTGTTCCAACTGCTGGGGATTTAGACGGAGATAATGATACAGATCTCATAATTGGTGGTGATGA
This sequence comes from Candidatus Hodarchaeota archaeon, assembly GCA_016839785.1. Lineage (GTDB taxonomy): Archaea > Asgardarchaeota > Heimdallarchaeia > Hodarchaeales > Hodarchaeaceae > Hodarchaeum. The sequence continues at coordinate 2,750 of JAEOTQ010000219.1, forward strand.
TGGACATCTCTATGTTAGTATGAATAATGGAAACCCTCAGGTGCCTGCATGGACCGAGTTCTCCATCCTTCGTAATTCTGCCAACCAAATATTTAATTTTACAGGTCAGGCCAATCCAACACTCATCGATTATGATAATGACACTGAAAGCTTACTAGATCTTCTCGTTGGTTCTGATATTGACACAGAAACTGGAAGATATCAAATATATACCTATATGAATGAGGGAAATCGGACTCATTATGCATTTGGGGTTGTCACGTATAACTGGGCGGGTAAAAAAGTTCCCTATGGGCCCAAAAACATTACTTCAGGAATTATAGAAATAAATCCAATCCCAGAAACCACAGGTTCTTTGAGGATTTATTTTGCATTTATTAATCACGATGCACGTCCAGACATGATATTAATGTTTGATTCAGGAAAGTATGATTACTATACTGCATCAAGTCTTGAAAGGGACCCAATTTTCTTACCAATACATAAATCAGAAGCTTCTGTTGTTTTTAATCTTCCATCAATTGACGAGGAGCCTTTCATTGATATTTTCTGGATGGGATTAACTAGTCCTTATAATATTACTAAGATAGAAATCATGAGTAGCCAAATTTTTAATTTATCCTATCTTACGACTTACTACCAATGGAGTAATCTCGTTTCTGGAGGAATTTCAAAAATCCTAGTATTTAGAAATTCAGGCGAGGTACTTCTGTACCCGCCAATGGGTATCTTCTCCCCCGAAGAGACAACAACTGCCAGTACTGTACCCACAAAAAGTACTCCTGCGTGGTCGTTCTCGGTTGTTTTTCTAGCTTTTAGCTTAAAAATTCTAGTTTCGATCAAAAGAAAAGATAAAAATGACCCTCTACTAAATAGGTGATTTTAAATGTTCAGGAGTACCAAATTGATGTCTTTATTCATAATAGTTGTTATTACTCTTTCTACTAGTTACATATCTGCTCGAAAAATGGTTGATGTGCGGTATGAATGGGCAGTAAAGGTAGGAGATTCATTAACCTACACTGTAGGTAAGTATTATGAAAATTTTGATCTTGATAGTGATGGAAACAAAAATACTTCAACGACCGAAATTAAAGATAAAGAAGGAATCTTGAACAATATTACTTTGAAACGAGGCTCTAAAATCAAAGTTACAATCACAGAACTCACTTTTTCACATGTTTCAGTCGAGATAACCTATAATAGCGATTTCACAATAAAGGAAGAAAATTATCAAGGTATATGTGTTTCAAAAACAGTAACCAATAAAACATACTGGGAATCACTTGAGACATGGAAAGCTCAAGATCTCGTTAGAGAGAAAGCAGCTGGAGTATATTTTTACTTTGACAGCTGTAATTCTTCTGTCAAAAATAATCTGTTTATTATTGAATCGAATGGAAATTTGTTTGGATTTACATCTGGTGATATGCCCTATGATCTCATACTGAAGATCAACTGGAAAACTGGTTGGCTCGTTTATCTCTACACAAAATCGTTCTACCAAAATGGAACTCTTCTTTCAGAAATGGAACTGACTTCTCCTGGAGTCGGGAGTGCCTCTGGATTCGAAATTTTCAATTCCTTTTTAGGAATTCTCCTTGTTCTACTTATCGTAATTCCTCGAAAACGACCAAATCTCCAACGGAGATCGAATAATAAAATTTAGAAATTCCATATTGTCGCACCTAGAATTTCAAAATATCGCTTCTAGCCAATAATCCAAATTTCGATGATCGGGCTTTGAGTCGTGAGTCTGATGATAAAGCATTTAACTCTACTGCTAGTGATTGTTCTAAATAGTAAGGTTGCCTACAAAAGAAGTCAGGGGTTTATGATATGGCTGGAATCGTATTTTTCAATACTCAAAATTTAGAGAATCTGAAGGTTTTCTATACTAACATCGATTCGGAAATTTGGCTCGATCAGGGTGATTGCATTATCTTTAAACACGATAATTTTCTATTTGGCTTTTGTCAAAGAGATCAAGTCAGTAAAGATGGATTATTAACGTTTTTCTACAAAAATAAACAAGAAGTGGACGATATTTATAAGAAAATTCGGAATTGGACTAAATCTGAGCCCTCTAAAAATGAAAAATACAATATCTACAACTTTTTTGCTACTGATCCAGAGGGTCGTGACCTCGAATTTCAAACCTTCCTTCATGAAATTGACTATAAATGGGAAAGATACAGTTAGTTATCACAACGGATTATTACTTGCAAGAAATATGGAAAGGGTTAGACCTCTCAAGTTGGATAGACAGTCATTCCCCTAAATCTTCTGCTTATTTCGAGAGAATGACGGTATGTGGATATGGAATATCGATATCTAGTTCTGATTTATGCTTAGTTTTAATATTAAATAACATCACTTTCTTTTATTTCATCATAGTTCTTGACTAAAGCTGATAAGAAATCACCAGTCAGATCTAGTAATTTTCCTGCACTATCTGATACAAGATTTATTTGGTAGGTGGTGTCAAGACGAGTACGAGAATAAACAAACCATGAAATTGGTTCCAATAATTGACTTGTGTACTCTTTCCCTGTCTTATTTATAGCTTCAATTGACCTGCTTGATTTTTCATCAGAATTAGCTCCCCACATGAGTGGGTATACGAATCGACGCCTGGTATCTTTGCGAAGAACTGTTGAATCTTCAGTGGTTCGCGTATTAATTACCGATTGACCTAAAAATCTGCTATTGGATACAAGTATCGTATTTCCTGTGGGGAGTGTAATCTTGGTATAATTCACCGTGATCTCCTTCACACGGCCTTCAATTTTTGTATCAGGAAGTATAATATAATCCCCAATCAAGAAAGGCCTTGCAGCCATAATATAGAGACCAGCTAAAAAATTTCCCATGGTAGTAGTCGAGGCAAAACCAATCGCGGTTCCTAAAATTGCTGAAATGCCTAATAGAGTGCCCTGAAACGCGGGAAAATTGTTCAAGAACGCTATGATACAAAATGGGATAATAAGCATTCTTCCGAGTACTTTCAAAGTATTTATTACAGTTTTTGTCATTCTGACACTCAGAGCGTCAAGAATTGAACTCCAAATTAGCAACAGGACAAAAGTTATTAGTATCCAGATAAGTACAAGAATTAAAAGATTAAAAATACCATCATATGTTCCAAAATCCGTCAGATTGTCAATTTCTGTCTCAATAAATTCGTCGTAACCAAGATTATGAGAAGTAACTATGATGATAAGTCCAAATAGATATACTAATGCGAATAATAGTTTTGTTTTACTTATTTTCATGTCCTCAACTCCAAGAAATTGTATTGAATTGAATACCCAACGTTAATCACAAGAAAAAATGTTATTAAAAATGTTCAGATCGTTTATTCGACAGGATTCAGTCAATCCCTGTTTCAAAAATCTATCTCTGGAGGAATATTTGCCCCCTTATTTTGTACTTTTTAATAAGATCAGGTTGCCTAATTCCCCATTTTTCTGATTAAAAAACCATTTTCCCCCCTAATCCCAATAATTTGTAGTTTTTTTTAGAAATAATCATTTTCGTATTATACTAAGTTCAAAACTTTTAAATTGCATAGCATTTACTTTACTACCAGGAGGAAGGCCGATTTTCTTACTCTTTTTCTTTATTATTCGTGGTCGTCTTATTATTTTTCTTGATTTTAACCAGCTTGTCACGGAAATTTCCTCATTTGTATACCAAGGCAATATTATTGGATTTGATACTCTGGAGAATCGATGAATTAATTATCCTCCAATCAGCTTCTTTAAGCTATTGAGGAGAATGTACCGAAAGAGGTATGGGAATGGTAATTTCTAATCTTTCCTTATGAAATTGACTATAGCTGGGAAAAATATAGATAATGATTTAGAATTCGATCTTTGTTGTTGAAAAGGAGATTTTCTGAAGATGGATACAGAAGAAATCTATAAAGAAATGGCCGATTCTATTGTAGGACTGGATCAAGAGAAAGCTTTGAAATTGGCAAATCAAGCTCTCAAAGAAGACATGGATCTATTAAAAGTGATTGAAAAAGGGTTTGGAGAAGGCATTCGTAAAGTAGGGGATCTCTGGGATGATGGTGAGTTTTTCCTTCCTGAATTAATGTCTGGAGCACAGATCATGCAAAAAGCAGTTGAACTACTTACACCCAAGTTGCAATCATCTGGATCAACTCGTCAATCATCGGGTAAAGTTCTCTTAGCTACAATTGAAGGAGACATTCATTCCATTGGAAAAACCATTGTCGCCACTATGCTTCGAGCAAATGGATTTCAAGTTGTTGACCTTGGAACAGATGTGAAAGCGGAAAAAATAGTTGAACGGGCAATTAAAGAGAATGTTGATATCATTGGAGTTTCAACATTATTAACAACGACTATGGTGAATCAGAAAAAGGTAATCGAGATCTTAAATGAGAAAAATCTCCGAAGCGATTTCAAGGTGATATTTGGGGGTGCTCCTGTTACACAGGGGTGGGTCGACGAATGTCTTGCTGATGGTTACGCTGAAAATGCAGTGGAATCTGTGAAATTAGCTAAAAATTTGATGTCATGATCTGGAGTCAAGGGTAAAGTGAGATACTGATGTCTTTCACGCAATGGCTATCAGATAAATCAAAGATAATCCTCTTTGATGGAGCAATGGGCACACAATTAATGAAATACAATCTAGATCCAGGTAAGCCTCCTGATCTATTAAACATTGAAAACCCAGATATTGTAAAGAAGGTTTTAGCAAGTTATTATGATTCTGGGGCAGATATGGTTCAAACCTGTACCTTTAGCTCAAATTTAGTTAATTTGAAAAGACAAAATTTAGATAATTTATTACAGAAGATTAATTCTGAGGCACTAAACAATATTGAAGCAATAAGACCATCAATAGGCAAATTAATTGTTGGAGACGTAGGTCCCTCTGGTGAGTTTAGACCACCAGTTGGAAACGCAACAGGGGATCAATGGAAAGATGGGTTTCGACAACAAATTGAAGTATTAAATGCAGGCGTTGATTTGTGGCACATCGAAACAATGTCTGATCTTCAGGAAATGTCTGCCGCAATTGATGCGATAAAAGAAGTGTCACAGAAACCGATAATTGCTTCTATGACTTATCGGAAAACAAAAGCGAGAGGATTTTACACAATCATGGGAGATTCTCTGGAGACCTGCATCAACAAACTGGAAGAGGAAAATGTAGATGTGATTGGTGCAAATTGCACCTTGGGATCAGATCAAATGATAGAGCTCGCAAAAGAATTGGTGCAATTGACAAAAAAACCAGTTTCTGTTAAACCAAATGCTGGACAACCACGATTAGAGGGAGGAAATACTGTTTATAATCAAACACCTGATGAGTTTGTGAATGATATTGAACAGATGATCAATCTTGGAGTGAAAATCGTAGGAGGATGTTGTGGAACAACTCCTACTCATATACAGAAAATCAGAGCATTAATTGATAATCATTAGGATGTGTATAAATGGGAATCTTAAGACCGAAGGTAACAATACTAAATGAAGAATATAAAACGAAGATTTTTGAGGAAGCTAAGCATATACTTGAGACGTTGGGTGTTTTATTTGAAAATTCAGATGCAGAATCACTTTTGAGGGAGCAAGGGGTTCCAAATAAAGGTCAACGGTATTTTATTCCCTCAGACTTGGTATATAAGTGTCTTGCCTCCCCACCCCATGAAATAACAATGTTTGATCGGGAAGGAAACTCTCATCTCTCTCTTAAAGACGATAACATTCATTTTGATCCTGGTTCTGCAGCAATTTTTATTCTAGATGAAAAAAGTGGAGAAATTAGAGAACCGCTACATCAGGATTTCATTCGTTTTACTAAAATTGTTGATCAATTAAAAAATATTGAAGCTCAAAGTACCTCATTAGTCTATTCTGATGTTCCCAAAGAAGCCCAAGATTGGCATCGCCTATATACAGCTCTTAAATACGGCCACAAACCAATTGTAACAGGAACCTTTCGTAAAGAGAGCTTTTCAATAATGAATGAGCTATTATTGACGTGTCGTACTTCAGAGAAAGACTTAGCCACGAAACCCTTAGCAATTTTTGATGCCTGTCCCTCGCCTCCACTATCATGGTCAGATCTAACTACTCAATCAGTCATTGATGCCGCTGAAAGAATGATTCCCTCTGAATTTATCAGTATGCCAATGTCAGGGGCTAATGCTCCAATTACATTGATTGGGTCAATTACACAACATTGTGCAGAGTCGCTTGCTGGAGTTGTAATTTCTCAATTAGCTAAGAAGGGTGCCCCAATTATCTGGGGAGGATCTCCTGCCATAATGGATATGAAACATGGTACTACACCAATGGGAGCAATAGAAACAATGATGATCGATATTGCGGATGCTGAAATGGGTAAATTTCTAAATCTACCTACTCATGCCTATATGAGTTTAAGTGATGCCAAAATTCCTGATGCACAGGCTGGATTGGAGGCTGGGATGGGCGCGTTGTTGGCTGGATTGACTG